>DATGRE010000110.1:0-9991 GCA_035303885.1 Zeimonas sp.
TGATGTGCCCCTCCGGGTGGATCGCCTCGACCGGGCACTCGTTGAAGCAGCGCATGCACGGGTTGCCGCACTCGCGATAGCGTCGCAGCCAGTCGAACATGCGCAGCCGTCCCGGGAGCGCCAGCGCCGCGCCCAGCGGGCACAGGTAGCGGCAGAAGAAGCGTTCGATGAACAGCCCCGCCGCCAGCAGCGCCAGCGCGAAGGCCACGAAGCCCCAGTCGCGCAGGAAGCGCAGCACGATCGCCGTCTTGAAGGGTTCGATCTCCGACAGCCGCTCGGCCCACGCCAGCGAGCCCAGCGACACGCCGAACAGCCCGAGGAAGATGATGTACTTCGTCGGCCACAGCCGCTCGTGCACGCTCCATGGGATCTTCAACTGCGGCACTTTCATCGCCCTGGCCGCGTGGTTCGTCAGCTCCTGCAGCGCGCCGAACGGGCACAGCCAGCCGCAGAACGGCCCGCGCCCCCAGAACAGCAGCGCCGCCGCCACCGAACACCACAGGATGAAGATCAGCGGGTCGACGAGGAACGACTCCCAGCGGAACCCCGTGAGCAGCGAATTCGTGAACGTCAGCACGTTCACCACCGACAGCTGCGCCTGCGCGACCCAACCGAGCCACAGCAGCGTCACCGCGAGGAACACGAGACGGATGCGGTCGAACAGCTTCTCGTGCGGCACGATCAGGTTCTGGAAGAAGAAGATGATCGTCAGCGCCACGAGCATCAGCGCGAGCACGACGATCGCGGCGATCTTGCTCTGCCAGATCCGCTGCCAGAGCGGGACCACCTCGCCTTCGTCGAACATCGTGCCGGCCGCGTCTGCCGATGCGGCCGGTGCCACCGGTGCAGAGGGTGCCGCCGGCGCGGTCGCGCCGGTGCCCGCCGGCGGCGCGGCAGGCGCGGCGGTCGCCGCCGGCGGCGCGGCGACCGGCTTCGTGTACTGCTCCGGCAGCTGGTACGGAAGCGGGAAGGAGACGAAGGCCTTGTCGAGTGCACTGATCGCGCGCTGCACGAGCAGCTGCAGCTCCCATGGCGCGGTCGGATCGAACTCAACGCCCTGCGGAATCACGAAGACGCCGATCTCCTTCAGCGCAGGAGCGCCCGCGGCAACGATCGTCCCGACGCGCCGGTGCTGGCGATCGCGGAAACGGATCGTCTCGGCGCGCTGCACGAGCTCGATGCGGTCGAAGATCCCGCCGCGTACGTAGCCCGAGCCCTTGAACGAATACCGGCCGTCGCCGGCGACCAGCACCGCGTGCTGCCCCGGCGCGAGCATCTGCTGCACGTGGGCGAATTCCTCGTCGCCGAGCAGGCTGCGACCGATCGCCGGATGCGAGACGAGCGCTACGTAGAGATCGATGAACGGATCGTCAGGCTCGCCGCGCTCCGGCCGCTTGATCGCGGCGGCGTTGCCCGACGCCTCGAATGCGCGGTTCACGTCGCCGACGGTGAGCTGCAGGTGCACGACGGCACCCTGCTCGAGCAACGCGCTCCAGTCGGTGATGCCGCCCGCCTCCGGATCGATCGCGCGCGCGCCCGTACCTGCGGCACCTGCGGCGGCCGCGGCACTGCCGAGCTGCAGCGCGCGCACGACGCGCACTGCCGATCGCACGACACTCTCGCCGAGGACCAGCACGGTGACCGTCGCACCGCTGACGATGTCGGCCTGCGGCGGTCCGGTCGCCTGCAGCGGGTTGAACCCGACGAACGCACTCAGGTATTCGACGACGCGCTTCTCGGGAATGCCGATCAGCACGATCGGCTCGCTGTGCTCGACGATCTTCGCGCCGACGATGGTGCCGCCGTTGTCGAGCGCCACGACGGTGTGGATCGGCTTGCCGGAATATCCGTCCGTCTCGACGAAGTCGGACGTGAGATACGCGAAGCCGACCCGCTGCTGCCCCTTCAGCACGGGCGCTACCGGCGGGCTGCCCTGCACCGGCCCGAAACGATCGGCGCCGGGGAACACGTCTGCCGCGGATAGCTTTTCCAGGAAGGAATCGAGCAGCGGCGCCTTCGGCGCAGCCGACGGCTGGGCGAGCGCGGCACCGCAGATGGCCATCAGCCACAGGGCAGCGGAAACACGCAGCGCCGAACGCAGCGCGGCCAGCAATTGGCGAGCTGCCGCTACCACCGGACGAGCCCTGATGCGATCATCATGGTCAGGCGAGTATAGGACGCCCGGAGGAGTTCGACTTGCGCACATCGCTTCTCGAGCATGATCCACAGACCGGTCCGGTGACGATCGAGACACTCGTCGGCGTCGCCAACGCGATCGAGCAGGAAGCCGTACGCCGTTATGCGCAGCTCGAGCGCACGATGCAGGAGCGCGGCGAGCTCGAAACGGCGGCGGCATTCCGACGCATGCTCGAAGAGGAGCGCGAGCACGTCGACGCGATCGCGAAATGGGCCGCGGAGCTTGGTGTCGCGATTCCGGACAGCCAAGCCTTCGAATGGATCCTGCCGCGCGATCTTTCGACGTCGTGGGAGGCGATCGCCGGAAGCGCGCTGCTCACCCCGTATCGCGCATTCGCCATCGCCGTGGAGAACGAGCAGCGTGCCTTCGCGTTCTACTCGTATCTCGCCGCGCACGCCGACGACCGCGCGGTCGCCGAGCAGGCCGAACGGCTCGCCGCCGAGGAGCTGCACCATGCGGCGCGCATGCGCAAGTGGCGCCGCGAGGCCTATCACCGCGAGCGCGCACAGGACCAGGGCGGCGCCCGCGCGCCGAGGTCCGACGAGATCGCCCGGATCGCGCGCTCTCCGGAGGAGCTGCAGGCGTTCCTCGCGACGCGCTATGCGGCGATCGTCGAACGTCATCGGCTGCTCGCATGGCGCTTGCGCGAGCTCGGCGACGAATCCGGCGCCGCGCTGCTCGACGCGTTCGTGGCCGCGCACGAGGTCGAGGGTGCCGATCCCGGCGCTATCACGGACGACACGCGGGCACGCATCGCGCGCGCGGACGATGCGCTGCACCTGCTCGTCGAAGCGCAGAAGCCGCTCGAAGCGCTCGGCGAGTCGCTCGAGGCCGTGCTGTCGATCGCGAGCGACGAAACCTTCGCCCGGGCCGAGCGAGAAGCCACCGACCTCGTCGCCTGGCTTGCGCGGCTCGCGCTCGCCACCGAGCGGCGGTCCGCGCGGCACGCGCCGGCCGCCTGACGGCGGGCGGCCGCGCACGGCCGCTGCTGCACTCGCGGCCCCGTGCCGCGGCGGGCGCGCCGAATGCTTCGGGCAAAACGCCGCGGACGGACGGCTGGCGTTCGTCCGCTCGCGCCCCCGCAACGAGAGGAGAATCCCGCCATGCGCGCAAAGCATGCTGCACCCACGGCCGAAGCGCAGACCTCGCCCGCCTCGTCCGCCTTCCTGACGGACATCGACACGCTGCGCAGGCGCGCGCGCGAGAACATGGAACATGGTGCCGTCACGCCGAGCTACGGAGCCGACCGGCAGGCGGTGATCGACGTGCTCAATACGGCGCTGGCGACCGAGCTCGTCTGCGTGCTTCGCTACAAGCGCCATTACTTCATGGCGCAGGGCATCGCTTCCGAATCGGTGAAGGCGGAGTTCCTCGAGCACGCGAACGAGGAGCAGGAACACGCCGACCAGCTCTGCGACCGCATCGTCCAGCTCGGCGGCGAGCCCGACCTGAACCCCGAGGGGCTGGCGTCGCGCAGCCATTCGCAGTATGTCGAGGGCAAGGACCTCGTCGACATGATTCGCGAGGACCTGGTCGCCGAGCGGATCGCGATCGACAGCTATCGCGAGATCGTGCAATGGCTCGCCGACCGCGACCCGACGACGCGGCGCGTGATGGAGGAGATCCTCGCGAAGGAGGAGGAGCACGCCGAGGACCTCAGCTCGATGCTGCAGGGCATGTCGGCGTCGCAGACGCGGCCGAGTTGAGGCGCGCCGCGCTTCAGCGTGACGAAGGTGCCTCGTGTGGCGCGGGGCGTGGCCCGCGGTGCAGCCGCCGCAGCCCCTGCACCGCGTCGTCGACGTAGGTGAACACCACCGGCACGACCAACAGGCTGAGGAAGGTCGACGTGATCAGCCCGCCGATGACGACGATCGCCATCGGCGCACGGAAGCTCGGATCGACGCCCAGGCCGATCGCGATCGGCGTCATGCCGGCGCCCATCGCGACCGTCGTCATCACGATCGGCTTGGCACGCTTGTGGCACGCATCGAGCAGCGCCTCGATGCGTGCCAGGCCGCGTTCGCGCCGCGCCATGATCGCGTACTCCACAAGCAGGATCGAGTTCTTCGTGGCGATGCCCATCAGCATGATCAGGCCGATCATCGACGGCATCGAGATCGACAGGCCGGCGACGTACAGCGCGAGGAACGCGCCCGGTGCCGACAGCACGAGCGCGACGAGGATCGTCACCGGCTGCACGAAGTCGCGGAACAGGAGCACGAGCACGACGTAGATGCACAGCACGCCGGTGAGCATCGCGAGCGCGAAGCTCTGGCCGAGCTCGGCCATCGCCTCGGCATCGCCCACGGTGCGCTGGATCACCCCCGGCGGCAGGTTCTTCAGGCTCGGCAGCGCGAGCGCCCCGCGCTCGACCTCGCCCAGCGGCTGTCCGTTGAGCTCGACGCGGAAATTGATGTTGCGCAGCCGATCGTAGCGGTCGATCTCGGCCGGCCCGCTGCCGATCGAGACGTCGGCCACGGCGCCGAGCGGAACCGGTCCGTTCGCCCCCGGCACCTGCAGGCGCGAGACGAGCGCGAGGTCCTCGCGGGCCGAAGGCGCCAGGCGCACGACGATCGGCACCTGCCGCTGCGCGAGGTTCAGCTTCGCCAGTCCCTGGTCGTAGTCGCCCGCGGTGGCGATGCGCAGCGTGTCGCCGATCGCCTCCGCGGTCACGCCGAGATCGGCCGCGCGCGCGAAATCGGGGCGCACGATCAGCTCGGGCCGCGTCAGGCTCGACGTGGAGGTGACGTTCCCGATGCCGGGCAGCGTACGCAGCTCCCGGCCGACCTGCGCCGCGTGCCGCGCGAGCGGCCCGCCGTCCTCGCCGGCGAGCACGAGGATGTATTTCTCGCTCATGCCGCCCAACCCGACCTCGACGCGCACACCGGGTACCGCGCGCAGCGCGTTGCGCAGCTCGGTCTCGATCGCCTGCTTGCTCACGCCGCCGCGCGCCTCGCGCGGCGTGAGATCGATCGTCAGCGTCGCCTTGCGCACCTCGGGCGCGCCGCGCGGCGCGAACGGGTCGGCACCGGCCGAGCCGCCGCCGACGGCGGTGTAGACGCGCACGACGTGCGGATTGCGCTGCACGAGCTCGCGCGCGTGCTCGGCGGCGGCGAAGGTCCGCTCGAAGGTGCTGCCGGGCGGCAGCTCGATGCGCACCTGCGTCTGCGAAAGGTCGTCCGGCGGCATGAATCCCGTGGGCAGCAGCGGCACGAGCAGCAGCGAGCCGACGAAGAACGCCGCCGCCGCGACGGCGGTCGCCGCCCGATGGCGTAGGCACCACCGGGCGACGCGCAGATACGCGCGCATCACGCGGCCGTCCTCCCTCGGCCGGTCCGGCTTCAGCAGGTAGGCCGACATCATCGGCGTGAGCATGCGCGCGACGACCAGCGACGCGAATACCGCGAGCGACGCGGTCCAGCCGAACTGCACGAAGAACTTGCCCGGCACGCCGCTCATGAACGCGGTCGGCAGGAACACCGCGATCAGCGTGAAGGTCGTCGCGATCACCGCCAGCCCGATCTCGTCGGCCGCCTCCATCGCCGCGCGATAGGGCGTCTTGCCGCCGCGCAGGTGCCGCATGATGTTCTCGATCTCGACGATCGCGTCGTCGACCAGGATGCCGACGACCAGCGACAGCGCCAGCAGCGTCACGACGTTGATCGTGAAGCCGAACAGGTACATCCCGGCGAAGGCGGGGATGATCGACAGCGGCAGCGCGGTGGCGGCGATCATCGTCGCGCGCCAGTCGCGCAGGAAGAACCAGACGACGATCACGGCGAGCAGCGCGCCCTCGTAGAGCAGGCGCAGCGAGCCGTCGTAGTTCTCCTGGACCGGATCGACGAAGTTGACCGCCTCCTCGATGCGCAGGTCCGGCCGCTCGCTGCGCAGCGTCGCGAGCCGCGCCCGGACGCCCTCGGCCACCTCGACCTCACCCGCCCCGCGGCTGCGCGTGATCTCGAAGCCGACGACCGGTTCGCCGTCGAGCAGCGCCGCCGAGCGCCGCTCGGCGACGGTATCGCGCACCGTCGCGATGTCCGAGAGCCGGATGCTGCGTCCGTCGGCGAGCGGGATCGACATCCGCGCCAGCTCGTCGGCCGAGCGGACGGTGGCGAGGGTGCGCACGGTCTGCTCGGCGCCGCCGATGTCGGTGCGTCCGCCCGGCACGTCCTGCTGGATGCGGCGCAGCTGGCGCGAGACCTCGGCGGCGGTCGCGCCGATCGCGAGCATGCGCTGCGGATCGACGTCGACCGCGATCTCGCGCGTGACCCCGCCCACGCGCGCGACGGCGCCGACGCCCGGCACCGCGAGCAGCGCCTTGCTCAACGTGTTGTCGACGAACCAGGACAGCGCTTCGTCGTCCATCCGCTCGGAGGCGACCGTGTACGTGAGGATCGGCAGTCCCGCGAGATCCATCCGCGTGACGACCGGATCGCGCAGGTCGGCTGGCAGGTCGCTGCGCACGCGCGCGACCGCGGCGCGCACGTCGTCGACCGCCTCCTGCGTCGGCTTCTCGAGCCGGAACTCGACGGTGATCGTCGCCGTGCCGTCCTGCAGCTTCGTGTAGATGTGCTTGACGCCCTGCAGCGTCGCGATCGAATCCTCGATCCGGCGCGCGACCTCGGTCTCGAGCTGCGCGGGGCTCGCGCCGGGCAGCTGCGCGCTCACGGTCACCGTGGGCAGGTCGATGTCCGGGAAGTTCTGGATCTTCATTGCGCGGAACGACAGCATCCCCGCGACGGTGAGCAGCACGAACAGCAGGATCGACGGCGTCGGGTTGCGGATCGACCAGGCCGAGACGTTCCAGCTCATCGTGCCGGCTCCTCGACGACGTGCACGAGATCGCCGTCGGCGAGAAAACCGACCCCGGAAGCGACGATGCGGTCGCCCGCGTCGAGTCCGTCGACGATCTCGACGCGATCGCCGATGCGCCGGCCCAACGCCACCTTCGTCTGCGTCACCGTCGAGTCGTCGCCGACGCGGAACACGTAGGCGAATCCCTCACGCAGCGCGACCGCCGACTGCTCGACGGTGAGCGCCGGCGCGACGCCGAGCTCGATCGTGCCGCGCGCGAAGACGCCCGCGCGCAGCGGACCGGGCGCGGGCAGGTCGACGTAGACGACGCCCATGCGGGTGCGCGGATCCACGGTCGGTGCGACGACCCGCACGCGGCCTTCGATCTCCATGTCTTCGCCGCCGTGCACGCGCGCACGCTGACCCGCGCGCACCCGTGCGAGGTCGGCGGCGTGCAGCTCGGCGCGCCACTCCAGGCGCGCGTCGCGGATCAGCCGGAACAGCTCGGCGCCCGGTTGGACGACCGAACCCATCGTCGCCGTTCTCGACGAGATCACGCCGTCGTCGGGCGCGACGATCCGGGTGTTGGCCAGCCGCACTTCCTCGGCCTGCAGCCGTGCGCGCTGCGCCTGCACGCGCGCACGTGCGGTCTGCGCGGCGGTCACGTACTGCGCGATCTGCTGCGCGCTGATGGCCCCGCTCTTCTCGAGGCTGCGTGCCCGCTCGGCGTTCGCGTTCGCCTCGGCCAGCGTGGCCTCGGCCTCGGCGAGCGCAGCCTGGGTCTGCGCGCGCTCCGCGCGCACCGTCTCGTCGGAAAGACGCGCGAGCAACTGTCCGCGACGCACGTGATCGCCGACGTTGACCCGCACCTCCGCCAGGCGCAGGCCGTTGACCTCGCTGCCGACGACGATCTCCTGCCACGCCGCGACGCTGCCGTTGGCGACCAGCTCGATCGGCCACGATTCCCTGCGCAGCCTCGCGACGGTCACCGTGAGCGCCGGGCGCGCCGCCGGCCGGTCGGACGCTTCGTCCGCACGCCCCGGGCCGGGCTCGGCGGGCACGCCGCCGTCGCCCGACAACGTACGCCACGCGATCGCGCTCGCGGCGACGGCGATCGCGACGAGCAGCGCGAACAGCAAGCGTGCGGTCTTCGTCCTCGGCATCGTCGGCTACCGCGCGTCTTCGATCGCCCGCAGCGAGGCGCTCGGTGCGGGCGCCGCCGGCTGCCATCCGCCGCCGACGGCCTTGTACAGCGCGAGCCACGCGCCGATGCGTTCGCGCTGCGTCTGCACGAGCGCCGCGCTCGCGTTCTGCGCATTGCGCCGCGCCTGCTCCAGGTCGAGCAGGCTGATCGCGCCGTTCTCCCACTGCGTGGTCGCCGCCTCGAGGAACTGCCGATAGCCTTCCTCGGCGGCCCGCGCGTCGGCGAGGCGCCGTCCGGCGGCATCCAGGCGCACGAGCGCCTGCTCGACCTCGCGCACCGCGTCGAGCGCACGCGCACGCCAGTCGGCCTGTGCGATCTCCAGCCGCGCGCGTGCGGCTTCGGCGGCGCCCGCGCGCCGCCCCGCGTCGAAGAGCGGTGCCGCGAGCGCGGGCACGATCGACCAGGTCGAGACGAGGAAAGTGTCGCCCGCGCGATGCAGCGCCGAGCGTCCGATCGACCCCGTCAGCATCAGGCGCGGGTAGCGATCGGCCTGGGCCGCGCCGGCCTCGGCCGCCGCTGCCGCGACCGCCCGCTCGGCCGCGGCGAGATCGGGGCGCTGCGCGAGAACCTGCGCCGGCACCGCGGCCACGGCGAAGGCCTGCGGCTCGGGCAAACGGGCACGTGCAGGCGCGAGCTCCGTGCGCAGCGCGTCGACGGGCATCGCGGCCAGCGTGGCCAACTGCACGACCGACGCGTCGCACTCGGCACGCTGCGCGACCGCGCGGGCGCGTGCATCGGCCGCGTTCGCGCGCGCCAGTGCCGCGTTGGCCGGCGCTTCGAAGCCGGCCTGCACCTTCCGCAGCGTCAGCGACTCGGTCTGCGCGAGCGACTCGGCCTGCGCCTCGAGCAGGTCGACGACCGCTTCGCACGCGCGCAACCCGACGTAGGCGTCGGCGATCTCGGCGGCGAGGCTCACCCGTGCGTCGTGCCACTGCAGCCGGCTGCCTTCGAGCCGCGCGCGCGCGGCCGCCGCCCGCTCGCGCAGGGCGCCGAAGACGTCGAGCTCCCAGCCCGCATCGAGCGTTCCGCTCGAAATCGTCGTGGTCGCCGGCGCGCCGGCGGCGAGCAGCAGCGTGTTGCCGCGCGTGACGTTCGCGTTCGCATCGACGCTCGGTGCGAGCGCCGCGCCCGCGACGCGCGCGTCGGCCCGCGCCTCGACGATGCGCAGCGCCGCCTGCTCCAGCGTCGGATTGGCCTGCTGCCCGGCATCGATCAGCCGCACGAGCAGCGGATCGTCGAATCGCTTCCACCAGTCGACGAGATCGGCGGGCCTTCCGGCATGCGGCAGCGGCGCCGTCCACGCGACGGGCGGCGGGGGAACGGACATCGGCGCCGGAGGGACGGCGCAGCCGGCCAGCAGTCCCGCCAGCGCCGACGACCCGACGCGAGGCGCAATGGCGCGCAGCGATTCGGCGAGCGCCGGCCGGTGCGGGGTTCGCGCCGGGGGCGGCTCCGGCCTGCGGCGCCGGAGAATCGCGTGAATCATCGGATGCGCGGCGAGGAAGGGGAACCGGACAGTGTATCGCGCGCCGGGACCGCGATCGTGCAGAACGATTCGCCCGCGCCGAACCGCGCCGAGCTGCGTCGCCTCGCCCCGATATCGAATCGATATACTTGGCGCCCACGCAAGAAGAGGAGGAGGCGACACCATGGATCGACGATGGACGTTTCGTGCGCTCGCCGGTGCGATCGCACTGTGCGCGAGCGCCGGGGTTGTCGCGCAACAGGTCACGCTGCGCGGCGTCAATGCCTTCCAGGAGGGAACGGCCTTCGCCAAGCCCTTCGAGGATTTCATC
>DATGRE010000111.1:0-5945 GCA_035303885.1 Zeimonas sp.
CGTTCGTGATGATGCAGACCTTCTCGTCGCTGTACCGGGTGCCGCACTGCGATTACCACACGGTCGCGGTCTACACGAACAACCCGTATGCCGGGTCGTTCCGCGGCTACGGCAACCTGCAGGCCACCTTCGCCGTCGAAGCGCACATGGAGAAGCTCGCCGAGGCGATCGGCATGGATCCGTTCGAGTTCCGCATGAAGAACGCGCAGGAGCCCGGCGAGGTCACCGGACAGGGCATGACCTTCAAGAGCTGCGGCTTCCGCGACTGCCTGCAGAGCGTCTACGAACGCAGCGACTATGCGCGCAAGCATGCCGAGAACAAGGCGGCGCAGAACGCCCCGGGTCGCATCAAGCGCGGCATCGGCATGGCCTCGATGCTGCACGTGGGCGGCGGCGCGAAGATCTATCCGTCCGACGGCTGCGGCACGATCCTGAAGATCGACGATTTCGGGCAGGTGACGCTGATCACCGGCGCCTCGGAGATCGGCCAGGGATCGGAGACGGTGCTCGCGCAGCTCGTCTGCGAGGAGCTCGGGCTGCCGATCGGCGCCGTGCGCGTGGTGAACAACGACACCGACATCACGCCGTGGGACGTCGGCGTGCACGCGTCGCGCACCACCTTCATCGCCGGCAACTCGGCGATCGGCGCGGCGCGCAAGGCGAAGGCGAAGATCCTCACCGCCGCGGCGGCGAAATTCGAGTGCACCGAGGACGAGCTCGACCTGCGCGGCGCGTCGATCGTGCGGCGCGCCGACGGCGAGCCGCTCGTCGATCTCGCGCGCTTCATCCGCGGCCTGCACTTCTCCGACAAGGCCGAGCTCGTGATGACGACGTTCTACTACGAGCCGCCGAGCCGGCACCAGGACAAGGGCTTCAAGGGCGACGTCTCCGCCGCCTACGCATGGGCGACGCAGGCGGTCGAGGTGGAGGTCGACCTCGACACCGGCGTCGTGAAGATGACGAAGGTCACCGGCGCGCACGACGTCGGCCGCGTGCTGAACCGGCTGGGCATCGAGGGCCAGATCGAGGGCGGCATCGTCATGGGACAGGGCTACGCGCTCACCGAGAACCTCGACGTCGTCGAGGGGCGCGTGCGCAACCCGAACTTCCGCGACTACAAGCTCGTCACCGCGCCGGAGATCCCGGAGATGGACTTCACGTTCATCGAGTCGATGGACGGCGAAGGCCCGCAAGGCGCCAAGGGCGTCGGCGAGGCGCCGGCGATCTGCATCGCGGCGGCCACGGCCAACGCGATCCACAACGCCACCGGCGTTCGCATCTACGCGCTGCCGTTCACCCCCGAGCGCGTCTATCGGGCGCTGCACGGCGCGATCGAGCCGCCGCAGTGGAAGCCGCTGCCGACGCGCGAGGACGCCTCGGCCGCCGCCGGCTGACGAGGCGCAGCACGCGCACCGGGGGGAGGAGGAGACGAAGATGAAGCGGCGAACCGTGCTCTCGATGGAGCAGGCCCTGTCGCTGCCGCACGCCACGCTGCGCTTCGCGCAGCTCGGCTGGCGCGTGATCCGCATCGAATCGGTCGGCGGCGGCGGCCTGCCCGGCGACCCGAACCGGTACATCGGCTCGCGCGTGTACGACGACGACCGGCGCAGCTATTTCGTCGCGCCGAACGTCGGCAAGGAAGCGATCGCGCTGAACCTGAAGGATTCGCGCGCGCACGAGATCGTGCGCCGGCTGCTGCACGAGCTCGACGTCGACGTCTTCTGCTGCAACACCGTACCGTCGCGCTACGCCTCGCTCGGCATCGATCCGGCGACGCTGCGCGCCGCCAAGCCCGACCTGATCTGGGCCGGCATCTCGGCGATGGGACCGCGCTTTCCCGAGGCGCCCGGCTACGACCCGGTGCTGCAGGCGATGGCCGGCTACATGGAGGTCACCGGCGATCCGAACGGGCCGCCGATGCTCAGCGGCATCCCGGTCATCGACCTGAAGGCCGGTGACGAGGTCTACGCGAACGTGATGCGCGCGCTGCTCGAGCGGCACGAGACCGGCCGCGGCGCCGAGATTCACGTCTCGATGCTGCAGGCCGCGGCGTCGTGGCTGACGACCGTGCTGCCGCTGCTCGACTTCGACTGCGCGCCGGGCGAGGTCACGCGGGCCGGCAACGAACACCGCAAGTTCATTCCGACCAACGTCTATCCGGCCAGCGACGGCTTCGTCTACCTGGCGATCGGCAGCGACGTGCAGTGGCGCCGGCTCACCGCGATCCCGAAATTCGCCCCGCTCGCCAACGAGGTGCGCGCGACCAACGAGGGCCGCCATCGCGAGCGCGAGGCGATCCACCGCGAGATGGCGGCGGTCACCGTGCAGCATTCGGTCGACGCGATCCTCGCCGACCTGAGCGACGCGAAGATCCCCGCCACGCGCATCCTCGACATCCGCCAGGTGCGCGAGCTGCCGGCGCTGCGCGACCGTCTCACGCGCACGACGACGCCCGACGGGCGCGTGGTGCGGATGCAGCCGATGGCGGTCGACGTCGAGGGCGCGCGCACCGAGCTGCCGTTTCCGCCGAAATACGGCGCCGACACGCGACGCGTGCTGGGCGAGGCGGGCTACGACCCCGGGCAGATCGAGCGCCTCGTCGCCGAGGGAGTCGCCGCGTAGCCGTTTCGCAGGCCCTCGCGGGCCGATCGAGCGGAAGGAAGATGTGGTACCAAACAATTCCCTCTAGTACCATCCGAGCCACCGTGCTCGTCGCGCGTGCAGCGCGACGACATCGCCGAGGCCTCCACTGATGCGCATTGCCGTCCTCGGCGGCGGCAACGGCAGCTACGCCGCCGCCGCCGACCTCGCCGAGCAGGGACACGAAGTGCGGCTGTGGCGCCGCGACGCGCGCGCGCTCGCGCCGTTGATCGAATCGCCGCGCATCGTGCTCGTCGACCACCGCGGCCGGCGCGAGGTCGCCATCGCCAGCGCGACGCCGGATGCGGCCGAGGCACTGCGCGACGCCGAGCTCGTGCTCGCACCCTGCCCCGCGTTCGCACAGGACGATCTCGCGCGCACGATCGCGCCGCATCTGCGCGACGGGCAGGTCGTCTACCTGCCGCCCGGCACCTTCGGCTCGTGGGCGATGGCGCAGGCGGTGCGCGCGGCGGGCAGCCGCGCGCAGGTCGCCTTCGCCGAGACCGGCACGCTGCCCTATCTCACCCGCAAGCACGGGCCGACGGAAGTCGCGATCACGACTCGTGCCACGCGCCTGCCCACCGGCGTGTTCCCGGCGGTCGACAGCGAGCACGCGCTGGCGACGATCGCGCGCGCCTATCCGTCGATCGAGGCGGTCGAAGACGCGCTGTCGGCGGCGCTGATGAACGCCGGGCCGGTCATCCATCCGCCGCTGATCCTGATGAACGCGGGCCCGCTGGAGCATTTCGAGCGCTGGGACATCCACGCCGAGGGCACGCAGCCGTCGATCCGGCGCGTCACCGACGCGCTCGACGCGGAACGGATCGCGGTGCGCGAGAAGCTCGGCTACGCGGCACCGCACTTCCCGCTGTCGGACCACTACGAGAACGACCGCTGGATGTACGGCAACGCGCACGACAAGCTCGTCGACAGCGGCGACTGGCGCGAGCACATCGACCTGCGCGAGCACCGCTACATGCGCGAGGACGTCGCCTACGGGCTCGCCTTCCTCGTCTCGGTCGCCGACTGGGCCGGCGTGCCCTGTCCGGTCGCGCGCGGCCTGCTGTCGATCGCGTCGGCGCTGCTCGGCGAGCCGCTCGAGCGCGGGCCGCGCACCTTCGGCGCACTCGGACTGGCATCGCTCGACCCGGCCGCACTGCGCCGCCGGCTGCGCGACGGAGACCGCCCATGAGCGCCCGCGACCGGCGCAGCGACGTGGTCGTCGCCCTCGGCGCCGGGCGCATGGGCCGTGGCATCGCCACCGCGTTCGCCTATGCCGGTCACCCGGTCCGGCTCGTCGACGTCAAGCCGCGCACGGGCGCGGCGGCGCAGGCGCTGCGCGACGAGGCGCTCGCGGAGATCGACGCGTCGCTCGCCGCGATGGCCGCGTGGGGCGCCTTCGATGACGCGCTGCGCCCGCGCATGCTCGCGCGCGTGCGCTTCGCCGCGCGCGACGACGCGCCCGCTGCGCTCGCCGACGCCGACGTCGTCTTCGAGGGCGTGCCCGAGGTGCTCGACGCCAAGCGCGACGCGCTCGCCTTCGCGGGCGCCCATGCCCGCCCCGACGCGATCGTCGCGTCGACGACGTCGACCTTCCTCGTGACCCGGCTCGCCGGATTCGTCGAGCACCCGCAACGCTTCCTGAACGCGCACTGGCTCAATCCGGCGCACGTCATCCCGCTGGTCGAGCTGAGCGCGCACGACGGCACGTCACCGCAAGTGACGCAATCGCTGCACGCGCTGCTCGAGTCGATCGGCAAGGTGCCGGTGCAATGCCGCGCCGCGCCCGGATACATCGTGCCGCGACTGCAGTCACTGATCATGAACGAGGCCGCGCGCATGATCGAGCAGGGCGTGGCGAGCGCCGAAGAGATCGACCGCGCGACTCGCTACGGGCTCGGGTTTCGCTTCGCCAACATCGGCGTCGTCGAGTTCATCGACTACGGCGGCAACGACATCCTGTACTACGCGAGCCGCTACCTGGCGCAGGCGCTCGGCGACGATCGCTACGCATCGCCGGCGATCGTCGATCGCCACATGCGCGAAGGCCGCAACGGGCTGCGCGACGGACGGGGTTTCCACGACTTCGACGGCGTCGACGTCGCGCGCTACCGTTCGGAAACGCTCGGGCGCATGCTCGGGATGCTGGACCACTTCGGGCTGCTGCGCCGGCCCGTGCACGAGGATTTCGATCGACCCACGTCGACAGGGGGAGCCCGATGAAACGCAGCACCACGCACGTCCTCGCCTTCGCCGCCGCGGCCGCGTTCGCCGCGGCCGCCGCCACCGCGGCGCACGCCGAGATCCGCATCGGCGTCTCGCTCGGCACCACCGGTCCGGGCTCGTCGCTCGGCATTCCCTACAAGAACGCGTTCCAGCTGATCCCGAAGACGCTCGGCGGCGAGCCGGTCACCTACGTCATCCTCGACGACGAATCCAAGCCCGACAACGCGGCGAAGAACGCGCGCAAGTTCGTCACCGAGGACAAGGTCGACGCCATCATGGGCTCGAACGGCGTGCCGTCGGCGGTGGCGATGACGCAGGTCGCCGCCGAGACGAAGACGCCGATGATCGCGCTCACGCCGATCCCGCCGCTCGAGGGCGAGCGCGCGCAGTGGACCTTCGTCGTGCCGCAGACGACCGAGCTGATGATGAGCGCCGTCGTCGAGGACATGAAGAAGAACGGCGTCAAGACGGTCGGCTACATCGGCTTCTCCGACACCTGGGGCGACCTCGTCTACAACGCGATGCAGAAGCTCGCGCCCGAAGCCGGGATGAAGGTCGTCACCAACGAGCGCTACGGCCGCGCCGACACGAGCGTCACCGGGCAGGTGCTGAAGGTGATCGCCGCCAAGCCCGACGCGGTCGTCGTCGGCGGATCGGGCTCGCCGGCGGCCACCCCGCACGTGGCGCTGCGCGAGCGCGGCTACAAGGGACCGATCTACCACAACCACGGCACCGTGAATCTCGCGTTCATCCAGAACGGCAAGAAGGCCGTCGAAGGCGCCGTCGCGCCCACCGGCGCGCTGATCGTGCCGGAAGACCTGCCCGACGACTACCCGACCAAGTCGGTCTCGCTCGACTTCACGAAGCGCTACGAGGCCGAGTTCGGGCCGGATACGCGCAATGCCTTCGCCGGCTACAGCTACGACGCCACGCTGCTGCTGGACGCCGCGGTTCCCGAGGCGCTGAAGAAGGCCAAGCCGGGCACGCCGGAATTCCGCGCCGCGCTGCGTGACGCGCTGGAGCACGTGAAGAACGTCGTCGGCACCCACGGCGTCTACAACCTCAGCCCCGACAACCAC
>DATGRE010000112.1:0-22296 GCA_035303885.1 Zeimonas sp.
ATCGAGTGGCCGTCGTCCCGCAGGGCGGGAACACCGGCCTGTCGGGCGGCGCCACCCCCGACGAATCGGGGCGCTCGATCGTGCTCTCGCTGGCCCGACTCACCCGCGTGCGTGCGGTCGACACGATCAACAACTCGATCACCGTCGAAGCCGGCTGCACGCTGGCGCGCGTGCACGAGGCCGCGCGCGAGGCGGGCCGGCTCTTTCCGCTGAGCCTGCCGTCGGAAGGCAGCTGCACGATCGGCGGCAACCTCGCCACCAACGCCGGCGGCGCGGCGGTGCTGCGCTACGGCAACACGCGCGAGCTGTGCCTCGGCGTCGAGGTCGTCACTGCCGAGGGCCGCGTCTGGAACGGACTGCGGGGGCTGCGCAAGGACAACACCGGCTACGACCTGCGCGACCTGTTCATCGGCTCCGAAGGCACGCTGGGCGTGATCACCGCCGCCACGATGAAGCTCTACCCGCAGCCCGCGGCGCAGGTCACCGCGATGGCGGCGGTGCAGGATCCGCACGCCGCGCTGCGCCTGCTCGAGCTCGCGCAGTCGATGCTCGGCTCGTCGCTGACGGCCTTCGAGCTGATCTCGAACCTGTGCCTCGAGCTCGTGGCGCAGCACTTCCCCGAGCACCGCCGACCCTTCGCCGAGGCGGCGCCCTATTACGTGCTGCTCGAGACCTCGGACAGCGAGAGCGAGGCGCACGCCAACGCGCAGTTCGAGGCGCTGATGGAACGCGCGCTGGAGTCGGAGATCGTGCTCGACGCCGTCATCGCGACGTCCGGCGCGCAGAGCCGCGCGCTCTGGGCGCTGCGCGAGCTCATCTCCGAGGCGCAGGCGCTCACCGGCAAGAACGTCAAGCACGACATCTCGGTGCCGATCTCGTCGATCGGCGACTTCGTCGAGCAGACGAACGAAGCGATGCAGCGCGCGTTCCCCGGCATCCGGATGGTCGTCTTCGGCCATCTCGGCGACGGCAACCTGCACTACAACGTCTCGCCGCCGGTCGACCGCTCGGGACCCGAGCACGAGGAGGCGTTTCTCGCGCTGCAGCCCGAGATGAACCGGCTGGTGCACGACGCGGTGGTCGCGTTCCACGGATCGATCTCGGCCGAGCACGGGCTCGGGCAGCTGCGTCGCGACGAGGCGGCGCGCTACAAGTCCGACGTGGAGATCGCGCTGATGCGGCAGGTGAAGCGGGCGCTCGATCCGCTGGGGATCATGAATCCCGGAAAGGTGCTGCCGCCGGAGTGAAACGAGCCGGATCCGAGGATCCGGCTCGCGTCGCGGGCAACGAACCGCGAAGGCAGGCTCAGACGGTTCGCTTGCGCCGGGTAGCCACCGCGGCGCCCACCAGGCCGATCGCGAGCAGCGCGATCGCCCCCGGCTCCGGAACCTGAACCTGGTTCGCGGCGAACGCGGTCAGCACCGAGCGATGGACCATGAAGTCACCCAACGCGTCCTTCAGGCTCACCGTGATCCCCACGTTCAGCGTACCGTCGAAGAACAACCCGAGCGTTGCGCCGAGCGGACCGAACTCGTGCTCCCACGTCACCGGGTCGCCGAGATCGCCGGTGCAGGGAAAAGCCCCCAGGTAGCAAGCCAAACCGTCGAGATAAATGTGGGCCGACTCGCCCTTGATGAGCTGGTCAGACGCGTCGTCGCTGAAATCGATGCTCAGTCGGAAGCCCGAGAGCGGAGTGCCCGGCGTGTAGCCCCCGGGGCCGCTGATCGTGTGCGTGTACGACAGCGGATTGATCAGATCCACCTTCACGCCGTTGTCCCAGCGGATGTCGCTGGTCCACTGATTCGGCCCCGTATCGGGCCAGGTCTCGATCGGCGCAGCGAACGCCACCGCACATCCCACGCCGAGGCTCAACGCCGCGGCCATCTTCTTCCACAGTTTCACGCCTTTCCCCTGTCTCGTTTTCGAAGTCTTCGAGCCGAAGGCTCGCGAAACGACAGGAAGCAGAAACCGTGCCAGAAAAAGATCTGGCCAAAAATCAGGTTTTTACGCGCGTTCCGGTTTTCGGATCGGACCCTGCTGTCAAGAAAACCGACAGGCTGACAGGGTCAAGGCGACGGACGTCGCTCACCAGCGCCGCACGCGCCCCGTGTCCAGGTGCACGAAGTTCGAGCGCGCGTAATACCCCACCCCGCCCGCCCGCATCGACAGTGCCGCCCGATGCAGGGTCCTCAGCTCGGTCCCCGGCAGGCGGATGTCGATCGCGCGGCCGTGCAGATGCAGGCTCTTCGTCGCGACGCCGCGCCCGTGCGAGGCGAGCATCGCGTTCGTCTTCGGCGACCGATAGCCCGAGATCACGTGGAAAGGCCGCCTGCCGGCGTCGAGCAGCCCCCGCAGTCGCGCGAGCTGGTCGAGCAGCGTGCGGTCGATCTCGTGCACGTCTCCGCTGCGGTGGTCGCGCAGCAGCCGATCGATCTCGGCGAGGGCGTCGCTGAGATAGAGCGGACCTTCGCGGTAGACGACGTCGAGCTTCTCCCCGGTGTGCGTGTTCACGAACGCGAGCCGTGCGATCCCGTCGCCTGGATCGAAGAAAGGACGCGCCGACACGGCCCACGCGGGCTGCGATGCCGCCGCGCCCAGCGCGAGCGCGAATCCACCGCGCACGAAGCGCCTGCGGGGATGATGCCTCTTCGTCATCGTGCGAAAACCTCCTGTAGCTCTTTGCTCCCGCGGTGCACGGTCGCGTCGTTCACCGCGACGACGCCGACCTCGATCGCCTGGCCGGCGCGCCGGGTCATCGCCGCTTCCACCCGCGGCCAGTCGATCGCGCGCTCGTCGATCGACTGCAGCCGCGCCATCTCACGCACGGTGTCGAGCGATCCCGGCCCGCGCCGATAGGCGTCGGGATTCGCCTCGAACCAGATCCGTCCGTCGCGGGCGCGCGCGAGCAGCAGCGGCCGGTAGACGATGCGCCCGCGATCGCCGACGCGCGTGGCGGCGTACAACGCAGCGATGTCGTCCGGGTGCAGCCGCACGCAACCGTGCGAACGAAAACCATAGACGCTCGCCGGCGCGTTCGTTCCGTGCAAGCCGATGCCCGGCAGGCTCGTGCCGATCCAGTGGCGCCCGAGCGGATTCTCCGGTCCGGGGGGCACCTCGGTGAGCACCGGCTTGCCCTCGCGCCGCATCTCCTCCTGGATCGACGCCGGGACGATCCAGGTCTTGTCGGTCTGCCGGTTGATCACGGTGAAGTCGCCGGTCGGCGTCGGCCAGCCGCGTCGGCCGACCGTGGCCGGATACGCGGCAACGACACGTCGCGCCTCGAAGCGGAAGAGCATGCGCTGCGGGATGTTGACGACGATGCCGTCGTCGATCGCCGGCGGCACGACGTGACGGGAGACGATCGAGATGCGCTGCCCGATCCGAAGCGGCGCGCGCGCGTCGAGCGCGTTGTGCTCGGCGATCTGCGCGACGGATACGCCGTAGCGCGCGGCGAGCGAAGACAGCGTCTCGCCGCGCGCGACTTCGTGCTCGAGCACCTGTTCGACGATCGCGTCGTGCGCGGTAAAGGCGCCAAGGTCGGGAGCCGGCGCCGCCGGGATCGCGACGAAAGCGGGCGTCGCGCCGGGCGGCGACGATGCCAGCACCGCCGAGACCGCGGCGCCGGGCACGAACGTCGCGACGAGCGACAGCGCGACGAAGTGCGCTGCGAACCTCACAACCCCAGATATGCCTCGCGAACGCGTGGATCGTCCAGCAGCTCCGCTCCGCTGCCTTCGAGAACGATACTCCCGTTCTCGAGCACGTAGGCCCGATCGGCGAGCCGGAGCGACGCGGCGACGTTCTGCTCGACGAGCAGCACCGTCATGCCCTGCGTGTGCAGCGTGCGGATCGTCTCGAGCACCTCGGCGACCAGCGTCGGCGCCAGCCCGAGCGACGGCTCGTCGAACATGATCAGGCGCGGCGCGCCCATCAGGCAGCGTGCGATCGCGAGCATCTGCTGCTCGCCGCCGGAGAGCGTGCCCGCCGCCTGTTCGGCGCGCTCCTTCAGCCGCGGGAACATCGCGAAGACGCGCTCGAGCGTCTCGGCGGCGCTCGCGCGCGCGTGCGGCAGCAGCGCGCCGACCCGCAGGTTGTCGAGCACCGTGAGCGACGGGAAGATCTGCCGGCCCTCGGCCACCTGCCCGATGCCGAGGTCGCAGACGACGTGGCTGTCCAGGCCCGCGATCTCGCGGCCTTCGAAGCGGATCGAGCCGGAACGCGGCTTCAGGATGCCCGCGAGCGCGCGGATCAGCGAAGTCTTGCCCGCGCCGTTCGCGCCGACCAGCGCGACGATCTGGTTCTCGCCGACCTCGAGGCTGACGCGATCGAGCGCCTGCGCGTCGCCGTAGAACACCGAGAGATCGCGGACCTTCAGCATCGCTTTCGCTTCAATGCAGCTCGGCCGTGCCGAGATAGCTCTCGAGCACCTTCGGATCGGAGGTCACTTCGGCGGGCGTTCCCGACGAGATGATCACGCCGTGATGCAGGACGTAGACGCGCTGCGCGAGCGCCATCACGGCGCGCATCACGTGCTCGATCAGCAGGATCGTCAAGCCGTGCTCGGCGTTCAGTCGCCGGAACGCCTCGACCATGTGGTCGGTCTCGGTCGGGCGCAGGCCGGCCATCACCTCGTCGAGCAGCAGCAGCTTCGGCTCGGTGGCGAGCGCGCGCGCGACCTCGAGCTTCTTGCGATCGGGCAGCGTCAGCGCCGACGCCGGGCGTTCGCGCTGGTCCCACATCTCGAGCGCGCGCAGCGCCATCTCCGCGCGCCGCCGCGCCAGCCGCCGGTCGGTGGTTCCGCGGAAACCGCCGACCATCGCGTTCTCGAGCACCGACATGTCGGCAAAGGGCTGGACGATCTGGAAGGTGCGCCCGATCCCCGCCGCGCAGACGCGGTCGGCGCGCCAGCCGGCGATGTCGGAACCGAGAAAGACGATCCGGCCCTCGTTCGGCACGAGGGTTCCGGCCACGAGATTGAACAGCGTCGTCTTGCCCGCGCCGTTCGGCCCGATCAGCGCGACGATCTCGCCGCGGTGGACGTGCAGCGACGCATTGTCGACCGCCCGAAGCGCCTGGAAGCTCTTCGAGACGCCCACGACCTCGAGCATCGGATTCGCGGTCTCAGTCATCGCCGTCGTACGCGCGCCCAAAGCCGAGCCGGCGCGCGATCACCGGCCAGATGCCGTTCGGCATGAACATGATCGCCGCGCCGAGCGCGATGCCATAGAGGATCTGCTTGACGCCGGGCACCTCGTACCCGGCCATCGACAGCGCCTGGTTGATGCCTTCGGAGGCCACGGTGAGCACCGCAGCGCCGAGCACCGGGCCGAACAGCGTGCCGATACCGCCGATGATCGGCGCGAGAATGATCTCGATCGAGCGGCTGATGTGGAACACCTGGTCGGGGAACAGGTTGTTGTAGTAGAAGGCGAAGAAGACGCCGGCGAGTGCGGTCATCCCGCCCGAGATCTGCACCGCGTACATCTTGTAGCGGAAGACGTCGACGCCGGCGGCGCGCGCCGCCTCCTCGTTGTCGCGAATCGCCCGGAAATAGAAGCCGAGCCGTCCGCGCAGCATCCACCAGCAGACGACGAACGCGAGCGTCGCGAGCGCAAGCGCCAGGTAGTAGAACAGGATCGGCGGCCCGCGTAACTGCATCAGATCGACCTGGTCCTGCTGCGTGACGCGCAGGAAGAAGCCGCCGGTGCCGCCGACCCAGCCGAAATGCTCGAAGCCGATGCGGGTGAACTCGGCGAACGCGATCGTCAGCAATGCGAAATACGTGCCGCCGATGCCGAAGCGGAATGCGAGCCAGCCGATGAACGACGCCATGACGACGCAGACGACGACCGCCACGATCATCCCGACCCACGGAACGATCGAGAAGTGTTGGAACAGTGCCGCCGCGCTGTAGGCGCCCAGGCCGACGAACAGCGCGTGCCCGATCGACAGCTGCCCGCAGAAGCCCATCATCACGTTCCACGCCTGGCCCACGTACGCGAAGTACAGGATCAGGATCATCACCGACAGCAGGTAGCGGTCGAGCGCCAGCGGCAGCACCAGCAGGATGCCGAGCAGGACGAGCAGTGCGACGACGGAGCGGTTCATCGCCGCTTCACCGCGCCCGGAACAGGCCCTGCGGCCGGAACGCGAGCACGAGGATCAGCAGCGCGAACGAGAACATGCTCTTGGCCGACGGCGTGATCAGCAGCCCGGCCACCGACTCGGAAACGCCGATCAGGATTCCGCCGGCCAGCGCCCCGACCATCGAGCCGAGTCCGCCGATGATCACGATGACGAAGGCGAGAAGCGTGTACGCGGGCCCGAGCCCCGGCGTGACGTCGACGAGCATCGACAGCAACGTGCCGGCGATGCCGACGCACGCCGTCCCGAGCCCGAAAGTCAGCGCATACAGATGCTTGACGTTCAGCCCGACCACCTGCGCGCCGAGGAGGTTGTCGGCGCACGCGCGAATCGCCTTGCCGAAGGACGTGTAGCGGAAGATCGCGAACAGGATCGCGCAGGCGACGACGGCCACCCCGGCACAGATCACGCGCACCTTGTCGACGAGCAGCGGTCCGATCTCGTACGAGTCAAGCGCATAGTCGACGAAGACGCTGCGCGCATCGGGCCCGAAGGCGACGAGCAGCGCGTTCACGAGCACGAGCGCCAGCGCGAGCAGCAGGATGAACTGCGAGTGCTCGGGGCGGTCGATGAACGGGTTGATCAGCCCGCGCTGCAGCACGTAGCCGATGCCGAAGAAGGCGAGCGCGATCGGCACGAGGATCCAGAGCGGATCGAGGCCGGAGAATGCGAACGCGAAGACCGTCGCGTACATCGCCACCGCCATCAGCTCGCCGTGCGCGAAGTTGACGATGCGCACGACCCCGTAGATGACGGAGAGGCCCAGGGCCATCAGGCCGTAGATGAGGCCGGTGAGCAGGCCGCTCACGACGATGTTGGCGATGGCCTCGATGGGCAAGGGACAGCTCCCGGGCGATCGGGTCGCCGGCGGCGACGGACGACGGATTGCGGATGGGGACGGAGGATAACGAATCCGGGCGGTGCTGCAAAACGGTGAATCACGGCGCCGACTGGCGCGGGGAACCGGGATGCCGGGATTCTCGGACGAGCGCGACCTCGCATTTCACATCGTCGGACGTGTGAGCGGCGCTTGTTTCCGAGAAGCGAGCTCGAGACCCGCGACTCGCAGGGTGGACAGCGACGACCCCCTCGGTGCAACAGCGTTTCGGGAACTGCGAAGGACTTCCTTCTCGAGTCGTCTGCCAGGCGCTACCGCCGACAGACGAAGTTTTCGAGCGCGAAGCGACTCGATGGCGACCTTTGGCGACCGCCACGATCGGACTACGAGCCGGTCCAGCGCAAAGTGCCGCCGATGGGCAGTGCAACCCGAGCATGCGTTCCGCCATGCCCGGGAGTCGCGCAGCGGGAGGATCGGTCCCCGGTAGTACGCCGGTTTTCAGCGCCGGCGCTGCCGGCGACTCATCCAGGCAAGTCCGATCCCACCGATCCCCAACAACGCCAGGGCAGCAGGCTCGGGAACCTGCTCCGGGGGACCCTGCTCGAGTCCGGTGTCGTAGAAGGTCAGGTGAGAAAGCCCTGCCTGTCCACCGCGGTTCGAGGGCGTGAACCAGGCACCGCTGGTCACCGGCTGTGCCGACGACGGATCGGACGTGCCGAACCAGAAGATGTTGAAGGAGTTGCCCCCCTTTGCCACCCAGTAGCGAACGGCCGGATCATCGGCCCCGGGCGAATAGAACCACTCGCCGATCTCGTCGCCCTCGATCGTGAACTCGTCACCGGTGACCGACGGGAATATCGAGTTGATCTCCCACTTGTCCTTCTCGGCGTCCCACTTGGCAATCACCGGGCTGCCGCCGGCCGTGCAGTTCTCGAAACCGTTCCTCCCATTTGCGTTGAAATACCCTGCGCAATCGTTCTTGCCATCGATCTTTGCAAAATAGAAACTGATCTCGTTCGGGTCATCGTCGAAGGCCTTCGTGCCCGTCGGAATTGGCGCAGCAAGGACGGCGGCAGAGAGCGAGGCGAGCGATACAGCCGACAGGAAGGCGGTGAAGAGTCTCATCTATAAGGCCCCAAAGGGTCGCACGAATGTCCGCCTAGTAGAAGCACGAAATGTGCCAAGGGCGCATTACCCTTTGGAGAGACTTGATTTGCAAGGGAACTGTGCCGTCCGCAAAGGCAACTTCCAGCCCCGGATGTAAACAGGAGCGACAGGAACTGCGTCGCGTCCCGCAGGCGCGGATCCAGGAACGAGCAGGGAGTGATGCGAATGGGCGAGAAAGGACTACGTGCGCCCCCGACTCCGCAAGCGGGTCCCCCCTAGCACCAGCAACCCCACCCCCAGCAGCGCCAGCAGCCCGGGTTCGCCCACCGGGTCGAACGGCGCCAGCTCCTGCGCGCCGCCCACCCAGTTCGACGGCGTCGGCGCGATCCCTTCGAGGCTGTATCCGGTGACCGACAGCACGCCCTGCACCGGCGACGGCTTGGCGTTCGCCGAGGCGGTCGTCCCGGTGAAATCGGTCAGTGTGGTGCCCAGGACGGTCCAAACACTGTTCGCAAAGCCGGCATCGAAGCGGTTCGCGTCCGGGTCGTTGTTCCTGCTGAAGAAATCGATCGTGATGACGCCCGCCTCGGACGCGTACCCCGCCCCCAGGTTCGACGAAGACGAGAAATCGAACGACCTGACCGGCGCCCCGGAGTCGAAGCGGAAGCTGGCGTTGCTCAACGTGCCCGGGTACGTCGGCGTGAAGTCGGTGAGCGGGCTGCCGCCATACGCGTAGTCGATGCGCTCGATCTGCGAGTTCGCGCCGAAGCGTCCGGCCGGCGGGCTCGTCCAGGTGGGCGTCAACGTGAACTGCACGCCGTCCGCGGTCTCGAGCAGCATCAGCGATGCCACCGACGGATAGGGCGGCGACTGGGACGCGGTGGCCGTCGCCGGAAGGTCGAAGTCGAAAGTGGCGCTATCGCCGGGGATGGCGAAGGAAACGGTCGAAACGCCCGCCGCCGCCGCGAACGCGGCCACTGCGCGAATGCACCGCGCTGGGTGAAAAGCCGCGGCGATCACGCGGCGAGGACCCGATCTGCGCATCTGGATCTCCCGGAAGCTCACGCCCGATTCGGGCTCTCCGGGAAAACCAGCAAGCGCCGAACCTCGTTCGGCGCAAGTGGTTGATTGGAAACGAGCGGGTTTACAGTGGCAGCCGCGCGCGGGGGCGGAGTGTAAACTCCGCCGACACCCCGCTCAGGCCTTCCGCTCCTGCCATCCCGGCACCGGGAACACAGGCTTGGCCTGCGCCGCTTCCTCCGGCAGCACGACCAGCGGCCGCCCGCCGCGGTTCTGGATGCACGCCGATGCGACTTTCGAGTTCTGGCCCTTGGCGTCGAACTGGATCGGACCGCCGATCATCATGTGCTCGGTGATGTTCGTCTTGCGCAGCGCATCGGCCAGTTGCGCCCCGTCGGTAGTGCCGGCGCGCTTGAACGCGTCGGCAGCGATCATCATCGCCTCGAAGGTGAAGCCGACGTTCAGCGCGTGGAACATCAGCTTCTCCTGCGGGAACTGCTTGTTGAACTCCGCCTCGACGCGCTTGGTGAGCTCGGCGTTCGGGTTGTACCAAGGCACGTTCGAGATGCAGTAATCGGAGTAGCGGTTGCCGAGCGCCTTGTAGAACTGCGCCTCGTACATGCCGGGCGATCCCGGGCTGAGCACCGCCTGCGGCGACCAGCGCTGCTTGACGAGTTCTCGCACCAGCAGGATCGCGTCGTTCAGGCGGCTGACCAGCAGGATGAAATCGGCGTTCGTGGCCTTGGCCTTGGCCACCTCCACCGACAGGTCGCGCGCCTCGCGGTCGTAGGGGATCGTATCGACGACCTTGAACGGCAGGAAGTCGAGCGTGGGCAGGATCGCCGCGATGCCCTTGGCCATCGACGTGCCGAAGGTGTCGTTCACGTGCATGAACACGGCCGTGCGCGGCGCCGAGCGCGTCGCCTGGAAGATGTTGCCGGTCAGCGCCAGGCCGTTGCGGATCAGCTCCGGCGCGTTCGGGAAGTTGCGGAACGTGTACTGGAAGCCCTGCTCGGTGATCTGCGGCGCGGCGGCGATGTTCACCACGAGCGGCACCTTGCGCTGCTCGGCGACCTGCGCGATCGCGGTGGTCGGGCCCGAGTCGAAGGCGCCCATCAGCACGTGCGCGCCCTCGTCGACGAGCTTCTCGGCGCGCGAGCGGGCGACGTCGACGTTCGACTCGATGTCGGCATTCATCAGTTCGACGTCGACGCCGTACATCTCCGAAAGCAGCTTCGGCGCGATGTCGGCGCCGCGCTGGCACGACTGGCCGATGAACGCGAGCGCTCCGGAGCGCGGCAGCAGCACGCCCACCTTCAGCTTCTTCGGCTGGGCACGGACGATGGCGGGTGCGGCGAGCGTGCCGGCACCGGCGATCGCGCTGCCCGCGGCGAGCCGATTGAAATCGCGACGCGTGATTCGGGTCATGCTCCTCTCTCCTTGGCAGTGTTTGGCAGTGCTTGTTCGTGGGAAGGCCGGACGGCCACGCAGGAAAGCCGGTTACCCTATCACGGCTTGACGGCCTCATCGCGCAGCACGCGCTTCAGGATTTTCCCGGTCGCGCTCTTCGGGAGCTCCTGCACGATGTCGACGCGCGCCGGCACCTTGTACGCGGCGATGTTCGCGCGGCAATAGGCGACGACGTCCTCGGGGGCGATCGACTGCCCCGCCCTCGGCACGACCGCGGCGACGACCTGCTCGCCCTTCTCGGGATGCGGGATGCCGTAGACGGCCACTTCCTGCACCTGCGGCAGCTTGTACAGGTACTGCTCGAGCTCGGCCGGCCACACCTTGAAGCCCGAGACGTTGATCATGTCCTTGACGCGGTCGACGATGTAGACGTAGCCGTCGTCGTCCATGCGCCCGATGTCGCCCGAATGCAGCCAGCCGTTGCGCAGCGTCTGCGCGGTGTCCTCGGGGCGGTTCCAGTAGCCCAGCATCACGCCGGGCCCGCGGATGCAGATCTCGCCCCATTCGCCGCGCGGAAGCTCCCGGTCGTTCTCGTCGAGGATCTTCAGCGTGAAGCCCTCGACGGCGCGGCCCACCGAGCCGAAGCGGTGCTCGACGAGATCGTTGTAGCAGGCGAAGGGCGAGCACTCGGTGAGCCCGTAGCCCTCGTAGACGCGCCGCCCGAAGCGCTCGGTCCAGCGTCGCGAGATCTCCTCGGGCATCGTCGCCGCCGCCGACATCTCGTAGCGGATCGACGAGAGGTCCCATTTCGACAGGTCCATCGACAGCAGCCCGATGAAGATCGTCGGCACGCCGAAGAACAGGGTGATGCGGTCGCGCTGGATCGCGTCGAGCACGACGTCGGGCACGAAGCGCCGGAACAGGCACACGGTGGCGCCCGAGAGGATCGCCGCGTTCAGGATGTAGTTCTGCCCGTAGACGTGGAACAGCGGCAGGAACGTGCACAGCCGGTCGTCCTCGCGATAGCCCGAGTATTTCGCGGCGGTGGCGATGTTCGTCGCGATGTTCGACTGCGACAGCGTCACGCCCTTCGGAAAGCCGGTGGTGCCCGACGAATAGAGCAGTGCCGCGGGGTCGTCGGCCGCGCGCTCGACCGGTTCGAAGCGGTCGGGACGGCCGGCGCACCACTGCTCGAGCGTGGCCGCGCCGTCGCCCGCCTCGCCTTCGCAGACGACGACGTGCTTCAACGCCGGGCACGACGCGCGCGGCACGAAGGGCACGAGCTCGGCGACGGTGAACACGAGCACCGCACCGGAGTCGTTCAGCAGGTACTCGACCTCGCCGGTGCGGAAGATCGCGTTGATCGCGACCGGGATCGCGCCGATCTTCTGCGCGGCGGAATAGGTGGTCGCGAACTCGGGGATGTTCGGCAGGTACAGCGCGACCCGGTCGCCCGCGCCGATGCCCTTCTCGCGCATCGCATGCGCCAGGCGCGAGGCGTCGGCCTCGAGTTGCGCGTACGAGACGTCGCGGCCTTCGAAGAGGATCGCGGGCTTCGACGGCGTGCGCGCCGCCCATTGCTGCAGGCTCGAGGCGAGATTCATCAGTGCGTTCCGGAGCGACGGGAGTCGGTCCGTTTTATAGCACTTTCGCGTCGGGCTCCGGCGCTCGCTCGGTGAAGCGTTCCCCGTCCCGGTCCGGCGCAGCCAACTCGGGCCGGGGCGGCGGCGGTGAGTACTGCCAGCGCTTCCACGCCCGCAGCACGGCGTTCGGATACTCGGAGCGGCCGAGGCTGCCGTTGTAGCGGCCGAGCGCACGGAACAGATCGCCGCGCTCGATGTCCAGGTAGTGGCGCAGGATCGTGCAGCCGTAGCGCAGGTTGGTGCGCAGGTCGAACAGCTTCGAGGGGTCGGCGTCGCCGATCAGCCGCGTCCAGAACGGCATCACCTGCATGTAGCCACGCGCGCCGGCGCTCGACACCGCGTAGCGGCGGAAGTTGCTCTCGACTTCGATGAGACCGAGCACGAGATGCGGGTCGAGCCCGGCGCGCTGCGCCTCGTAGCGCACCGCCTGCAGGAACTCGATGCGCTGCCGGTATTCGGGCTTCCAGCGACGCGGAAGGCGCGACGACATCGCCGCAAGCCAGTCGACCTTCTCGAAGACCGACGCGAAATGCGCCTCCGGCGTCTCGTGCTCCTCGCGCACGGCGGCCGCGAGCGCCGAACGGACCGCATCGCCCAGGGCCTCGTACTGCTGGGCGCCGGCGCGCGCCGGCTTCGAGGCGATCAGCGCGGCCAGCAGCGCGCAGGTGAGCAGCAGCAGGATCAGGACGCGTTTCATTCACCGGCGATTGAATCGCCGCGCGCGTCAGCCGGCAAGCGCCCGTCGGATGGCCGGCAGGGCATCGCCGACGGGAACCTGCTCGACCCGCATGTCGCGCCGCACGAGCACCTCGACCTTGCCTTCCTTCAGGCCGCGCTCGCCGACCGTGACGCGCACGGGAACGCCGATCAGCTCCCAGTCGGCGAACATCGCGCCGGGACGCTCGTCGCGATCGTCGAGCAGGACGTCGACACCGTCGGCGAGCAGCTGCTCGTAGACGGCATCGGCGGTCGCGCGCACGACATCGGAGCGCCCGTAGCCGAGCGGAACGACGACGACCTCGAAGGGCGCGATCGGACGCGGCCAGACGATGCCGCGCTCGTCGTGGTTCTGCTCGATGGCCGCGCCGAGCAGGCGGGTGATGCCGATGCCGTAGCAGCCCATCTGGAAGGGCCGCGACTGCCCGTCGGCATCGACGAACACCGCGTTCATCGCTTCGGAGTACCGGGTGCCGAGAAAGAACACGTGGCCGACCTCGATGCCGCGCTGGATCGCGAGCACCCCCTTTCCGTCGGGCGAGGGATCGCCCGCACGCACGTTGCGCAGGTCGGCGACGATCGGCTCGGGGAGATCGCGACCCCAGTTCGCGCCGGTGTAGTGGAAATCAGCCTCGTTGGCGCCGCAGACGAAGTCGTGCATGTTCGCCACCGTCCGGTCGGCGACGACGCGCACCGGCTTGCGCGTGCCGATCGGCCCGAGATAGCCGGGTGGCGATCCGAAATGCTCCGCGATCTCGGCATCGGTGGCGAAACGGAATCCTTCGAGCCCGGGAACCTTGGCCGCCTTGACCTCGTTCAGCTCGTGGTCGCCGCGCACGAGCAGCAGCCAGATCTGCGGATCGGCCGGGCGCGCCTCCTCCTGCGACGCCTGCGCAGGCGGCACCGAGGCGACGCGCGCCTCGCCGTGCGAACGCGCCTCGCGCGGATCGACCGCGACGACGATCGACTTCACCGTGCGCTCGAGCGGAATGCCCAGCAGCTGCGCGACGTCCTCGCAACGCGTGCGCGACGGCGTGGCGACCTTCACCAACGGCTCGGACGGCGCTTCGCGGCGCACGATCAGCGGCAGCGCCTCGGCGAGCTCGATGTTGGCCGCGTAGTCGGAGTCGGGGCACCAGGCGATGGCGTCCTCGCCGGTGTCGGCGATCACCTGGAACTCGTGGCTGGCCGAGCCGCCGATCGCGCCGGTGTCGGCGGCGACGGCGCGAAAGCGCAGTCCCATGCGCGTGAAGATCGAGCGATAGGCCTCGAACATCGCGCGATAGCTGGCGAGCGCCGACTCGACGTCGCGATCGAAGGAGTACGCGTCCTTCATCGTGAACTCGCGGCCGCGCATCACGCCGAATCGCGGCCGGCGCTCGTCGCGGAACTTCGTCTGGATGTGATAGAAGTTCTTCGGCAGCTGCTTGTAGCTGCGCAGCTCGTTGCGCGCGATGTCGGTCACCACCTCCTCCGAGGTGGGCTGCACGATGAAGTCGCGTTCGTGGCGATCCTTCACGCGCAGCAGCTCGGGCCCGTATTTGTCCCACCGGCCCGACTCGACCCACAACTCGGCCGGCTGGACGACCGGCATCAGCAGCTCGATCGCACCCGCGCGGTTCATCTCCTCGCGCACGATCGCCTCGATCTTCCGGATCACGCGCAGCCCGAGCGGCATGTACGTATAGATGCCGCCGGCGACCTTGCGGATCATGCCGGCGCGCGTCATCAGCCGATGACTGACGACTTCGGCGTCGGCCGGCGCTTCCTTCTGCGTGGACAGGTGGAACTGGGAGGCTTTCATGCGGGAATCCGAAGTGGCGCGGCGCCGTTCGCGCGTTTGGCGCCCGCCCGGCAAACGCGGGGAAGCACTGGCTATAATCGAAGCGATTGTAAGAGATCGAGGGGTGCGGTCATGCTGGACCGTGACGGCTATCGCCCCAACGTCGGGATCATCCTGGTCAATTCGAGGAACTCGGTTTTCTGGGGGAAGCGGATACGAGAACACTCCTGGCAGTTTCCGCAGGGCGGCATCAAGCGCGGCGAATCGCCCGAGCAGGCGATGTTCCGCGAACTGCACGAGGAGGTGGGCCTGCATCCGCATCACGTACGCGTCGTCGGGCGTACGCGCGACTGGCTGCGCTACGAGGTGCCCGAGCACTGGGTACGTCGCGAATGGCGCGGCCACTACCGCGGCCAGAAGCAGATCTGGTTCCTGGTGCGCCTGGTCGGCCGCGATAGCGACATCGATCTTCGCGCCTCGAGTCACCCGGAGTTCGATGCCTGGCGCTGGAACGACTATTGGGTCCCGCTCGACGCGGTCATCGAGTTCAAGCGCGGCGTGTACGTGCAGGCGCTGAACGAGTTGGCGAGATTCGTGTTCACGCACCCGCGAGGCGAACGCCCGCCGCGTGCGCGGCCGCCACGCGAGGCGACCCAGCCCGGCGAAGCCGGACGCTATCTGCGCGCGCGGCACCGCTCGCGCGCGCAGCGCATCGAGGCACCGGCCGACGAGGGCGACCCGGAGGCGCTGCTCACCGTGCCGGAAGCGGCGCTGCCGCGCGGCGACGACACCTGAGCGGCATACGCCGGCCGCCCACGAGAACGCGCGAATGGCGCGCCGGCCGCACGCCGAACACCATCGAACCGAACGCATCGGCTGGCTGCGCGCGGCGGTGCTCGGCGCGAACGACGGCATCGTCTCGACGGCGAGCCTGCTCACCGGCGTCGTCGCGGCCGGCGGCGCACGCCGCGAATGGATCCTCGTCGGGCTGGCCGGCCTGGTCGGAGGCGCGATGTCGATGGCGGCCGGCGAGTACGTCTCGGTGAGCTCGCAGCGCGACGGCGAGCGCGCCGACCTCGCGCTCGAGCGACAGGAGCTGGCGGCAAACCCGGCGAGCGAGCTGCACGAGCTGGCGTCGATCTACGTCGCGCGCGGCGTGCAGCCGGAGCTCGCGCGCGAGGTCGCGCGACAGCTCAGCGCGCACGACGCGCTCGCGGCGCACGCCCGCGACGAGCTCGGCATCACGCGCGAGACGATCGCGCGTCCGGTGCAGGCCGCGCTCGCCTCGGCCGCGAGCTTCTCGGTGGGCGCGGCGCTGCCGCTGATCGTCGTGGCCGCCGCGCCGCAGTCCGCGATGGTCGTCTGGATCTCGGCGACGTCGCTGGCGTTCCTGGTTACGCTCGGGTCGATTGCGGCCTACGCAGGCGGCGCGCCGCCGCTGCGCCCGGCGATCCGCGTGGGGTTCTGGGGCGCGGCGGCGATGGCGCTGACGACGGCGCTCGGAAAGCTGTTCGGCACGGTGGTGTAGAACGATGAAATTCCGCGACTACTACGAGATCCTCGGCGTCGATCGCAACGCGACGCAGGACGAGATCAAGCGCGCCTATCGCAAGCTCGCCCGCAAGTACCACCCGGACGTCAGCAAGGAACCCGACGCCGAGGCGCGCTTCAAGGAGATCGGCGAGGCGCACGAGGTGCTGCGCGACCCCGAGAAGCGCGCCGCCTACGATCGGATGGGCCAGCACTGGCGCGCCGGGCAGGACTTCCAGCCGCCGCCCGATTGGGACGCCGGCTTCGAGTTCAGCGGCACCGGATTCGACACCGATGCGGGCGACTACAGCGACTTCTTCGAGGCGTTGTTCGGCTCGCGCATGCGCCAGGCGCAGGCGCGGCAGCGGCGCGCGAAGTCGATGCCGCGTCAGGGGCAGGACCACCACGCGAAGGTCCTGATCGATCTCGAGGACGCCTACCGGGGCGGGCGCCGCACCGTCCGGCTGGCGACGCCGACGATCGGCGCCGACGGGCACCTGGTCGTGCAGGAGCGCGAGCTCGACGTCACGATCCCGCGCGGCATCCGCGCGGGACAGCACCTGCGGCTCGCCGGCCAGGGGGCGCCGGGCATCGCCGGCGGCCCGCCGGGCGACCTGTACCTGGAGATCGAGTTCCGCGAGCACCCGCGCTACCGGGTCGACGGGCGCGACGTCTACGTCGATCTGCCGCTCGCTCCGTGGGAGGCGGCGCTGGGTGCGACCGTGCCGGTACGGACGCCGGAAGGCAGCGTCGAGCTCACCGTGCCGCCGGGCTCGCAGGCCGGCCGCAAGCTGCGCCTGCGCGGCAAGGGCATCCCTTCGCAGCCGCCCGGCGACCTGTACGCGGTGGTCTCGATCGTCCTGCCGCCGACGACCACCGAGGCGCAGAAGGAAGCCTGGCGCGCGGCGGCGAAGGCTTTCGAGTTCGATCCGAGAGCAGGAAGGTAGGCTGACGATGAGCGACGAATCCCGCAGCCCGATCCAGGGCCCCGTCGTCGAGGAACAGATCGAGTTCACGCTCGTCGAGCTGTCGCGTGCCTGCGGCGCCGACGAGGAGCAGATCACCGCGCTGATCGTCGAGGGCGTGATCGAGCCGATCGCGCCGGGCGGAGCCGCGGCGCAACCGGGTCGAATCGACCTCGACGCGGCGCGTTCGCAATGGCGATTCAGCGGCTCGGCGCTGCGTCGCGCCCGGCTGGCGATGCGCTTGGCGCGCGACCTGGAGGTGAATCCGCCCGGGGTGGCGCTCGCGCTCGACCTGATCGACGAGATCGAAGCGTTGCGCGCCCGGCTGCACCGGCTGGGGCGCTGACGAGCACGTGCTGCCTTCGCCGATCGCGAGATGAACCTGCTCGCGCGCCTGACGCGAAACCTCGCGCTCGCGATCCCGGTGGCCATGCTGCTCGGATGGCTCTACGGGCTGGTCGCGCCGTCGGCGTGGCTGCGCGCGACGATCGTGCCGCTCACGCTGCTGATGGTCTACCCGATGATGGTCGGGCTGCAGCCCCGGCAGCTGCTGCAGGGCGGCGGCCTGCGCGCGCAGTGGCTGGCGCAGGCGATCAACTTCGGCGTGATTCCCTTCGTGGCACACGCGATCGGGCGCGCCTGGTTCCCCGGGCAGCCGTACCTCGCACTCGGCCTGATGCTGGCCGCGCTGCTGCCGACCAGCGGCATGACGATCGCCTGGACCGGGTTCGCGAAGGGCAACGTGCCGGCCGCGATCCAGATGACCGTCGTCGGACTCGTCATCGGATCGCTCGCCACCCCGTTCTACCTGCAATGGCTGATGGGTGCGGTCGTGCCCGTCGATCTCGCGGCGGTGTTCCGGCAGATCGCGCTCGTCGTGCTGCTGCCGCTGCTGCTCGGTCAGGCCACGCGCGAGTGGCTCGTGCGCCGCCACGGCCGGGAGCGCTTTCGGCAGGAATGGGCGCCGCGCTTCCCGCCGCTGTCCACGCTCGGCGTGCTCGGCGTCGTCTTCGTCGCGCTCGCGCTCAAGGGCGGCGATCTCGTCGCGCGACCGTCGCTGCTGGTCGACGTGCTGGTGCCGCTGCTCGTGCTGTACGCGCTCAATTACGCGCTGAGCGTCACCGTGGGCCGGTTCCTGCTGCCGCGCGGCGACGCGATCGCGCTGGTCTACGGGACGGTGATGCGCAATCTGTCGATCGCGCTGGCGCTCGCGATGAACGCCTTCGGAGAGGCGGGCGTCGATGCCGCGCTGCTGATCGCCGTCGCCTACGTCGTGCAGGTGCAATCGGCCGCGTGGTCGGTGCGGCTCGCCAACGCCGTCTTCGGCGCCCAGCCGGCGGCCGGCGCGGACGCCGCCGGCGGCAGCCGCGCGAAGGACCCGTAGCCGCAGGCCCGCGCCGCCGCGCTTCTCGCTTCTCTTCTCTTCTCTTCTCTTTAGGCGCTCTCGAACTGCATGGCGGCGAGCCGCGCGTACAGCCCGCCGCGTTCGACGAGCTGCGCGTGCGTGCCGACGTCGACGATGCGCCCGCGATCGAGCACGACGATGCGGTCGGCGCCGACGACCGTCGACAGCCGGTGCGCGATGACGATCGTCGTGCGCCCCTGCATCGCGCGCTCGAGCGCCGCCTGCACCGCCCGCTCGCTCTCGGCGTCGAGCGCGCTCGTCGCCTCGTCGAGCAGCAGCAGCGACGGATTGCGCAGCAGCGCGCGCGCGATCGCGATGCGCTGGCGCTGTCCGCCCGAGAGCCGCACGCCGCGCTCGCCGAGGAAGGTGCGATATCGATCGGGCAGCCGCTCGATGAACTCGTGGGCGTTCGCCGCCTTCGCCGCCTCGATCACCTCGGCATCGGTCGCGTCGAGCCGCCCGTAGCGGATGTTCTCCATCGCGTCGGCGGAGAAGACGACGCTGTCCTGGGCGACGAGACCGATCGCGCCGCGCAGCTCGGCGAGATCGAGATCGCGCAGGTCGACGCCGTCGAAACGGATCGACCCGGACTCCGGATCGTGCAGGCGCAGCAGCAACTGGAAGAACGTCGTCTTGCCCGCACCCGACGGCCCGACGAGGGCGACGGTCTCGCCCGCCGCGATCTCGAGCGTGATGCCGTCGAGCGCCGGCTCGGCCGGACGCGACGGATAGCGAAAGCGCACGCCCTCGAGGCGCAGGTGCGCGCCGCCCCGTCGCGGCGGCAGCGGCACCGGCCGGGCAGGCGACCGGATCGTCGGCTGCGCCTCGAGCAGCTCGAGCAGGCGCTCGGCGGCGCCCACCGCGCGCTGCACGTCGCCGAGCACCTCGGCGATCGCACCCGTGGCACCGGCGACCAGCGCCGCATACAGGATGAACTGCGTGAGCAGCCCGGCGGTGAGCCGCCCGTCGATCACCGCACGCGCGCCGAGCCACAGCACGAAGACGATCGCGCCGAACACGAGCACGATCGCCACCGCGGTGAGCAGCGCGCGCGCACGCGTGCGGCGGATCGCGCTGGCAAAGGCCGATTCGGTCGCCGCGCCGAAGCGCTGCGCCTCCAGCGGCTCGCGCGCATAGGCCTGCACGGTCTGGATCGCGCCGAGCGTCTCGCCGGCGAGCGCGCTGGTGTCGGCGAGCGCATCCTGGCTCGCACGCGACAGCCGACGCACGCGCCGCCCGAAGACGAGGATCGGCAGCACGACGACGAGCAGCAGTCCGACGATGATCGACGCGAGCCCGGGACTGGTGACGACGAGCATCGCGAGCGCGCCGACGAACAGCAGCGCGTTGCGCAGCCCGAGCGAGACGCTGGTGCCGACCAGCGTCTGGATCAGCGTCGTGTCGGTGTTCAGCCGCGAGAGCACCTCGCCGGTCTTCAGCGTCTCGAAGAAGCGCGCATCCTGGCGCAGCACCTGGCGATAGACGGCGCGCCGCAGGTCGGCGCTGACGCGCTCGCCGAGCCACGATACGCTGTAGAAGCGCAGCGCCGTGGCCAGCGCGAGCACGACGGCCACGCCGAAGAGCGCGACGAACCAGGTGTCGACGCGTGCCGGCACCGCGTCGGTTCCGGGCGCCGCGAAGCCGACGTCGATCAGCTGGCGGAACGCGAGCGGAACGACGAGCGTCGCGCCCGCGGCCACCAGCAATGCACCGACCGCGAGCGCAATCCGCCCGCGGTACGGCGCGAGGAACGGCCACAGCGCGCGCAGGATCGACAGCGACCCGCGGCGGCGCCCGGCCTCGGCCGCGCCCGCGCCCGCGCTCAAGCGCTCGGACCCGTCATGTCGCGCGGGCGCACCCATTCGTCGAACTGCGCGGCGTCGACGTAGCCGAGCGCGAGTGCAGCCTCGCGCAGCGTCGTGCCTTCGCGATGCGCCTTCTTCGCGATCTCGGCCGAGCGCTCGTAGCCGATGTGCGGGTTCAGCGCCGTCACCAGCATCAGCGAACGCTCCAGCAGCTCCTCGATGCGCTCGCGCACCGGCTCGATGCCGCGCGCGCAGTTGCGGTCGAAGCTCGCCAGCCCGTCGGCAAGCAGCCGCAGGCTCTGCAGCGCGTTGTACGCGAGGACCGGCTGGAACACGTTCAGTTCGAAATTGCCCGACGACGCGGCGATGCCGATGGCGACGTCGTTGCCGGCGACCTGCGCGCCGATCATCGTGAGCGCCTCGCACTGCGTCGGGTTCACCTTGCCCGGCATGATCGAGCTGCCCGGTTCGTTCTCCGGAATGCGGATCTCGCCGAGCCCCGAGCGCGGGCCGCTCGCCAGCCAACGCACGTCGTTGGCGATCTTCGTCGCCGCCGCGGCGAGCGCGTGCAGCGCACCGTGCAGCGCGACGACCGGCTCGTGCCCGGCGAGCGCGGCGAAGCGGTTCGGCGCCGGCGTGAACGGCAGCGACAGCCGGCGAGAGAGCTCCTCGCAGACGCGGGCGCCGAATTCCGGATGCGTGTTCAGCCCGGTGCCGACCGCCGTGCCGCCGATCGCCAGCTCGCAGACGCCCGGCAGCGCCCGCACGATCGCCTCGCGCGCGCGATCGAGCTGCGCGACCCAGCCCGAGATCTCCTGCCCGAGCGTCAGCGGCGTCGCGTCCTGCAGGTGGGTGCGCCCGATCTTGACGATGTCGGCGTACTCGCGCGCCTTCTCGTCGAGCGTCGCACGCAGCGCGTCGAGCGAGGGGACGAGCCGCCGGGCGACGGCGGTGGCGACGGCGACGTGGATCGCCGTGGGCACGACGTCGTTCGACGACTGCCCGCGATTGACCTCGTCGTTCGGGTGCACCAGGCGCTTGGGTCCGCGCTCGCCGCCGAGCAGCTCCGAGGCGCGATTGGCGAGCACCTCGTTGACGTTCATGTTCGACTGCGTGCCCGAGCCGGTCTGCCAGACCGACAGCGGGAACTCCTGCGCGTGCCGGGCGTCGAGCACCTCGTCGGCCGCGCGCACGATCGCGTCGGCTTTCGCCGCGTCGAGCCGGCCGAGGTCGCGATTGGCGATGGCCGCGGCGCGCTTGACCTGCGCCAGCGCCGAAACGAGCTCTTCGGGCATTCGCTCGGTGGAGATCGCGAAGAACTGCAGCGAGCGCTGGGTCTGCGCGCCCCAGAGGCGGTCGGCCGGAACCTCGATCGGCCCGAAGGTGTCGCGCTCGATGCGCATCGATTCGTTCGTCATGCGAGATGTCCTCCGGTTCACAGTGCGCCGATCGTCTCGAGTGCAGCACGCACCTCGTCGACGCCGGCCGGCGACAGCCGCTCGACGTCGCCGTCGAGGTGCCGCAGGAGACGCTCTCGGCCGTCGCCTCGCGGACCGCGTGGGACGACCTCTACGCCCGCCTCGAGGCCTACCTCGGCGAGCACCGCACCACCCTGATCTTCGTCCCGAGCCGGCGCCTCGCCGAGCGGATCGCCCACGACCTCGAGCAGCGGCTCGGCGAGGGCGTCGTGGCCGCGCACCACGGAAGCCTTTCGCGCACCAGCCGCATGAAAGCGGAGGAGCGGCTCAAGCTCGGCGAGATCCGGGCGGTGGTCGCCACCGCCTCGCTCGAGCTGGGCATCGACGTCGGTGCGGTGGAGCTGGTCTGTCAGATCGGATCGCCGCGTGGGTTCGCCGTTGGATTGCAGCGGATCGGGCGGGCCGGCCACTGGCGTGGCGCGATTCCGAAGGGCCGGCTCTTCCCGCTCAC
>DATGRE010000113.1:0-10085 GCA_035303885.1 Zeimonas sp.
GCGGTCGGACCCGTACTGAGAGCGTGTGCGCCGATCACTTCAGGCTGCGCGGTGGACGGCTGGGCAGGCAACCTTCGTCGCGAGGCGCTTGCGCCGCCCGCCGCGCCAGCCGGCCGGCCCGCGCAAGCGCCTCGCGACGAAGGTTGCCTGCCCAGCCGTCCACCGCGCAGCCTGAAGTGATCGGCGCACACGCTCTCAGTACGGGTCCGACCGCCAGCCAACCGGCGAACCTCGACCTCGTAGGCGTTCGGCCGCTACCTCCCGCGGCCGACTCCTCGGTGTGCTTCTTTCGAATGCGATCGGCGAGCCGATCGGAGGTCGGAGCGTACGCAGGACACGCGCGAACGCTTCAGGGCTGCAGCGGCACGCCGGTCGGGTGGATCCAGCCCATATACTGGGCGAAGAGGATGAACACGAAGAGCGCGATCGAGAAGCCCACCCGAAAGCCGAGCGCGCGCATCGTGTTGCGCGTGCGGCCGCGGTCACGCACCAGGAAGAACAGCGCGGAGCCGAGGCTTCCGATGATCAGCACGAAGGCGAAGGCGACGATCCACTTCACTCGGGGAGGCTCCGGGGGCCGGTCTCCGATTCTAGTGGAGCGGGAGGGAGGTCCGCGCTGCGGCGCGGGTGCGCGGGAGCGGTTCGCTCCGTGATCCCGGCGTGAGCGCGTCGCGGTCGGTCTTTCGGATGTGGGCGCCGACGCTCGCGGCGCTGGTGGTCGTCTTCGTCACCGTGTCGCTGGGCAACTGGCAGTGGCGGCGTGCCGACGAGAAGCGCGCGCTGCAGGCGCAGCGCGACGCGGCCGAGCGCGACCCGCCGATCGACGTGACCGGGCCCGACATCGACGTGAAGGCGCTCGACGGACGGCGCGTGCGGGTGCGCGGGCGCTTCGTGTCAGAATTCGACGTCTTCGTCGACAACCGGACGTATCGCGGCGTCGCCGGTTTCCACGTGCTCTCGCCGTTGCGGCTCGCGGGTTCCGACTCGCACGTGCTCGTGCTGCGCGGGTGGGTCGCCTCCGATCCGCGCCAGCGCTGGCGGGTGCCGTCGGTGCCGACGCCCGGGCCGGAGGTCGAGGTCGAGGGCATCGCGTTGCGCGGGCTCGCACGGACGCTGGAGCTCGGTCGAACCCCCGAGCCCGGGCCCGACGACCGGATCTGGCTCAACGTCGATGCCGATCGATATCGGCGCTGGTCGGGACTGGACGTGCAGCCGCCGATCGTGCGCCAGCTGGAGCCGGCGCGTGTCGGCGACGCGCCCTTCGACGACGGGCTCGTGCGCGACTGGCCGCGCCCGGGCGGCGACGTCCAGCGGCACGTCGCCTACGCGTTCCAGTGGTACGCGATGGCGGCGCTCGCCGCCGCGCTGTGGATCTGGTTCGTCGCGTGGCCGTGGCGGGTGCGCGGGGCCGCACCCGGCGGGGACGAAACACGATGAGTGCAGGCAGGAACGGACCTTTGACGGACTCTACGATCTCCCGGCGCGCGGCTCCCGTCGAACGCGAACCCGCGCGGCGCCCGAGCGGGCGGCTGAAGCTGCTCGCGCTGCTGCTCCTGCTCGCTTCGCCGATCGCGGCCTCCTATTACACCTACTACGTCGTGCGCCCCGAGGGCCGCACGAATTACGGAACGCTGCTCGAGCAGCGCGACGTCGAGGCGCTCGCCGGCGAGCCGATCGCGGGCGATCTTCGCTCGCTTGCCGAACTGCGCGGCCGCTGGGTCATGCTGGTGGTCGCGCCTTCCGGCTGCGACGACGGATGCCGTCAACGGCTGTACCACGTGCGGCAGATTCGCTTGACCACGGGCAAGGATCGCGACCGCGTCGAGCGGGTATGGTTGCTGCCGGATGCGGGAACGCCGGATCCGCAGCTGCTCGCCGAGCACGAGGGGCTGCGCGTCCTGCGGGTGCCCGGGCAGGCGATCGCGGCGAGCCTGCCGGCCACGGAGACGACCTCCGCCGAGGACCACATCTGGTTGATCGATCCGCTGGGGCACCTGATGATGCGCTTTCCGCGCGATGCCGACCCCAACCGGATCAAGAAGGACGTGGCGAAGGTCCTGCGGGCGTCCCAGGTGGGATGACGCGTCCGTCGCCGTGCCGCCATTGCCCGTCACGGGCGTTCGAGTCGAGACGATGAGCGCAACGATCGAGAGTTCTTCCCTGCTGCGCGAGCGCGGCCCCGCTCGCGCGGCGCTGCGCTACCGGCGCCTGATCGGCTTCACGCTGGTGCTGACCTTCGCGCTGATCATGCTCGGCGCCTACGTGCGGCTCACCGATGCCGGACTCGGCTGTCCCGACTGGCCGGGCTGCTACGGCACGCTCAGCCCCTATCACGCGCAGGACGACATCGCGAAGGCGGTGGCCGAGCAGGGCGGCGAGCACGGCCCGGTGTCGATGGGCAAGGCGTGGCGCGAGATGATCCATCGCTATTTCGCGAAGCTGCTCGGCTTGCTGTGCATCGGCATCGCGGTGCTCGCTTGGCGCCGACGCGAGACGCTTCGCCAGTCGCCCGCGCTGCCGATCGCGCTGGTCGGCGTCGTCGTGCTGCAGGGCATCTTCGGGATGTGGACCGTCACGCTGCTGCTCAAGCCGGCGATCGTCACCGGGCACCTGATCGGCGGGCTGCTCACCTTCTCGATGCTGCTTTGGCTGTGGTTGCGGCAGACCGGGCGGCCGCGCTACGTCGACGCCGAACCGGTGGCGGCACTGCACGCGCCGGCGCTGCTCGGGCTCGTGCTGGTGTCGGCGCAGATCTTCCTCGGCGGCTGGACGAGCACGAACTACGCCGCGCTCGCCTGCACCGACCTGCCCACCTGCCGCGGGCAGTGGTGGCCGCCGATGGACTTCGCCAACGCCTTCCATTTCGTACGCGAGCTCGGCCGCACCGGCGACGGCGAGCTGCTCTCGCACGAGGCGCTCACTGCGATCCACGTGATGCACCGGGTGGGCGCCGTCGTCGTCGCGCTGTACGTCGGGTGGCTCGCCTGGCGCGTGCGTGCCACGGAGGGACTGCGTGCGCTGGGCAGCGCCGTGTTCGTCGTGCTCGTCGCACAATGGCTGCTCGGCCTGTCCAACGTATATTTCAGCCTGCCGCTGCCGGTGGCGGTCGCGCACAACGGAGGCGCGGCGCTGCTGCTCGGCCTGCTCGTCACGCTGCTGTTCCGCGCGCGACAGGCCCGAGCGATCGTCTGAGGAACAGGGTCCGCACGACATGGACATGCCCGCCGTCCAGCCCGCCGGCTGGCGTCTCGCCGTCTCGCAGTACGTCGCGGTCACGAAGCCGCGCATCGTGCTGCTCGCCGCGTTCTGCGCGCTCATCGGGATGCTGCTCGCCAGCCGCACGCAGGTTCCGTGGCAGATCCTGCTGTTCGGCACGCTCGGCATCTCGCTGCTCGCCGGTGCCGGGTTCGCGTTCAACTGCCTGATCGAGCGCCACATCGACGCGCGGATGATGCGCACGCGCGGCCGGCCTTCCGCGCGCGGCGACGTCGGCGCGCCCGGCACCGCGCTGTTCGCCACCGTGCTGGCGGCCGGGGGCGCGTTCGTGCTCTACCGCTTCGTCAATCCGCTGACGATGTGGCTGACGCTGGCCACCTTCGTCGGCTATGCCGGGATCTACACGGTGCTGCTCAAGCCGGCCACGCCGCAGAACATCGTCATCGGCGGCGCCTCGGGCGCGATGCCGCCGGTGCTTGGCTGGGCCGCCGTCGCCAACGAGGTGAGCGCCGCGCCGCTCGTGCTGTTCCTGATCATCTTCGTCTGGACGCCGCCGCACTTCTGGTCGCTCGCGTTGTACCGCATCGACGACTATCGGAAATCGGGCCTGCCGATGCTGCCGGTCACGCACGGGCCGGAGTTCACGCGGCTGAACATCCTGCTCTACACGATCCTGTTGGTGGCCGCTTCGGTGCTGCCGTTCCTGATCCAGATGAGCGGGCCGCTGTATCTCGTGTGCGCGCTCGCGCTCGATGCGGTCTTCGTCGCCTATGCGTGGCGCCTGTGGCGCTCGTATTCCGACGAGCTGGCGCGGCGTACCTTCGGCTACTCGATCTTCTACCTGGCGGCGCTTTTCGGGGCGCTGCTCGTCGACCATTTCATGAGCTGAACCTTTCGGCGGAGGACCCCATCCCGATGACGAGACTCGACGTGCCCGCGCCGCTGTCCGGGCGCTGGACGCGGCGGGCCGCACTGGTGGCGATGCTTTCGGGGGCGCTGTGGCTGGCCGGCTGCCAGTCGAGACCCGAGTTCCGCAACACGGACGTCACCGGTGCCGATTTCGCGCAGGACTTCCAATTGACGGGTCACGACGGCAAGAGGTATTCGCTCGCCGATTTTCGCGGCAAGGCGGTCGTGATCTTCTTCGGCTACACGCAGTGTCCGGACGTGTGCCCGAGCACGATGTCGGAGCTCGCCGAGGTGATGAAGACGCTCGGCGACGACGCCGACCGCGTCCAGGTGCTCTTCGTCACCGTCGATCCCGAGCGCGATACGCCCGATCTGCTCGCCCACTACGTGCCGGCCTTCGATTCGCGCTTCCTCGGCCTGTACGGCACTGCCGAGGAGACCGAACGCACCGCGAAGGCCTTCCGCGTCTTCTACCAGAAGGTGCCGGGAAAGACGCCGGGCAGCTACACGGTCGATCATACGGCGGGCAGCTACGTCTACGACCCCGAGGGCCGGCTGCGCCTGTTCGTCAAGCACGGCACGGGGCCTGAGCCGATCGCGCACGACCTGCGTACGCTGCTGGCCGGCTGACGCGCGCGCCGCACCTCGGCGCAATGCGATCGGCGATCGGCCGGCGTGCCGGAGACCGTTCGCAAGGCCCGCCCGCCCGTCCGGTGCCGCCGAAGGGCTCCGTCGGGTCCTAGGGCGTCGGCGTCGGGCCGCGGCGGATCTCCGGCGGCGTCTCGCCCTGCATCCAGGCGGCCAGTGCGGTCGCCGCCATGATCATCAGCCCGCCGGCGAGCGTGCGCGCGCTCAGCGTCTCGCCGCCGATCGCCATCGACGACAGCGCGGCGAACAGCACCTCGCTGAGCATCACGATCGCCGTGACTCCGGCCGGGACCCGGGCGACGCCGTATTGCAGCGCGAAGTTGCCGGCGAGCAGCGCGAGCGCGAGCGCGATCGTGCCGAGGATCCACGTCGCCCGCGGCGGCGGCGGCCAGTCGATCGTCCCGCCCGCAGACATCGCCCAGGCCATTCCGCAGGCGACGGCGAAACCGCCGACGAACATCGTCAGCGCGCGCACCTCGTCGGGCGCGTCGCGGTTGCGGCGCACGAGCACGTTGACGAAGGCGAAGCAGACGCCGCCGGCCACGCCGAGCCAGTCGGCGAGCGACGACGGCAACGGAAGGCCGGTGCCCGGGCGCCACAGGACGATCGCCGCCCCGGCGAGCGCGAGCGACATCCGGGCGAGCGCCGCCGGCGTGATCGGCTCGTCCAGCAGCCAGCGGGCGAGCAGCAGCGACCACACCGGCATCAGGTAGAACAGCAGGACGACACGGACCACCTCGCCGATCATCACGCCCCAGTTGAAGAAGACGTTGGTCGCGCCGGCGGCGAGCAGCAGCCAGACGAGCGGCGGCCGGCGCAGCAGCCCGGTCCAGGCGTGCGGGCGCCAGAGCGTGAGCACGACCGTCGAGAACAGGAACGCGAAGCCGGTGGCCCAGACGCTGTGCAGCCCGAGCGCGTTCAGCTGCCGAAACGGCCACCACGAAACGCCCCAGACGAAGGCGTTGAAGAGCAGGCAGGCGAGGGCTGCGGGAGGCACGTTCGGGAATCGCGCAGTGCGCAGCCCGGGGCCGCGTCGGTCGCGGGGGCAGGGGAAGCTCCGGTCGCGCCGCTGCTACGGCGCGACCGGGACGGGGTCAGACGTACTCGGCGAGAGCGCCTTTCATCTTCTGCAGCGCTTTCGCTTCGATCTGGCGAATGCGCTCGGCCGACACGCCGAACTCGTTCGCGAGCTCCTGCAGCGTCAGCATGCCGCCCTCCGATTCGTCCTTCAGCCAGCGCGTCTCGATGATGCGGCGGCTGCGGGCGTCGAGCGCGGCCAGCGCGCTGGCGATGCCCTCGCGCTGCAGCCGGTCGCGATCGCGCGACTCGAGCACCTGCGTGGGCTCGGCCTCGTGGGCGGCCAGCCAGGCGATCGGCGCGTAGCTCTCCTCGCCGTCGTCGGTGGAACCGTCGAGTGCGATGTCCTGGCCGCCGAGGCGCGTCTCCATCTCGACGACGTCCTTCTCGCGCACGTTCAGCTCGCGCGCGATCGTGTCGATTTCGCCCGGGCTCAGCGCCTGCGTCCCCGACTTGCGCGAGCGGAGATTGAAGAACAGCTTGCGCTGCGCCTTCGTCGTCGCCACCTTCACCGTGCGCCAGTTCTTCAGGATGTATTCGTGGATCTCGGCGCGGATCCAGTGCAGTGCGAACGAGACGAGGCGAACGCCGCGATCGGGATCGAAGCGCTTGACCGCCTTCATCAGGCCGATGTTGCCTTCCTGGATCAGGTCGGCGTGCGGCAACCCGTAGCCGAGATACTGGCGTGCGATCGAAACGACGAGGCGAAGGTGCGAAAGCACCATCTCGCGCGCCGCATCCAGATCGCCCGTGTCACGGTAGCGGCGCGACAATTCCGTTTCCCGCTCCGCGCTGAGCATCGGCAGACGGTGAACCGCGGCAATATACGCATCGAGATTCCCGACCGCGGGCAACGCCAGCATCGCATTCGGCGACGCGGGCACGAGCGCGGCGGAATTTCTCTGTGTCATCCGGTTACCTCCTTACTGACGCGAATTTTAGCACTCTAAGGTCGAGAGTGCTAGCGCCGGGCGACAATTGGACAGGAACGACAGAATCGAGGTCCCATGCTTCGTCTTCACACGTATTTTCGCAGCTCGGCGTCGTTTCGCGTGCGTATTGCCTTGAATCTCAAGGATTTGCCCTGGGAGCCGGAGGTCGTTTGGCTCCCGTCGGGCGAGCAGACCGGCGAAGCGTTCCGGGCGATCAATCCGCAGGGGCTGGTGCCGGTCCTGGTCGACGGCGAGCACCGGATCGCGCAGTCGCTGGCGATCATCGAGTACCTCGACGAAACGAAGCCCGGGCGCAAGCTGCTGCCGCCCGACCCGCTCGGCCGGGCGCGCGTGCGTTCGCTGTCGATGCTCGTCGCGGCCGAGATCCATCCGCTGAACAATCTGCGCGTGCTGAACCATCTGCGCGACGTGGTCGGGCTCGATGCCGAGGCGATCGGGCGCTGGTATCGCCACTGGTGCGACGAGGGGCTCGCCGCGCTGGAGCGCGAGCTGGACGATGCGCGCACCGGCCGCTTCTGCCATGGCGACGAGCCGACCATGGCCGACGTCTGCCTGGTGCCGCAGATCTTCAACGCCCGCCGCTACGACACGAAGGTCGAGCGCTACGAGCGCACGATGCGCATCTTCGACGAATGCATGCGGCTGGAGGCCTTTCGCAAGGCCCAGCCCTCGGAGCAGGCCGAAGCGGCGCGCGCCGGCTGACTCGCCTTTCGGTCGAACCGATCGGCGGAGCGCCTTCGCCGACCGGCGGATCGCGCGCCGCGGGCCGCACCGATACATTCGAGGCAAGCGCCGACGCCGTCCGCAAACGGTGGAGTACGGCTTCCCATCCAACGATACGAATACCCCGGGAGCGCCTCCATGCCGAACGCCGCCTTCGTCCCCAAGCTCGTCGTCCGCGTCGCTTGCAGCGATGCCGATCGAGCCCGCGTGTTCGCGCTGCGCGCCCGCACGCGTCCCGGCGCATCCGCCGAGGGCGACGTCTACGATCGGGTGCCGAACGCCACGCTGCTGCTCGCCGAGTCGTGCCACGACGGCGAGGTGCTCGGCACGCTTCGCATCCTCGCCGGCGATCGCGGGCCGCTGATGGTCGACGGGCTGCTGCCGCTGCCGCCGTCGATGGCGCATCGCTCGATCGCCGAGGGTTCGCGGCTCGTCGTGCGCGACGGCCGAGGCGCCGACCACGTGCGGCGCATGCTCTGGAAGGCCTTCCACCGCTACTGCCTCGCCGCGCAGCTGCAGACGATGCTCGTCGCCGTGCGCGTCGGTGATGCGCACGAATACGAGGCGTTCGGCTTCACTGACGTCTTCCCCGGCGCGGCGCCGTTCGCGCCGCGCGGCCACGATCGGCCCACGCATCGGCTCCTGCGGCTCGATGCATTCGAGGCCCACGAGGCGATGATGCGGAACCGGCACCCGCTGCGCGAGTTCTTCTTCGTCGAGCGCCATCCGGAGATCGACCTGATCGGCGCGCGCGCCGAGCGCGCGTCGCGGCCACCGGTCCGTGCAGTGCCCGAGCGGCTGCGCATCGCCGCCGAGCTCGCCGAGGTCGCGGTCGTCTGAACGGTGGCCGCGGCGCGGCAGACCGCCGACGCCCGGCACGGCGAAGCCGGCCCCATCGCGCAGCGCGCGATGCCGGCTAATCGAGAAGCGCGCCCGCGAATTCCTCGGCCGAGAAGGCCTGCAGGTCGTCGATCTTCTCGCCGACGCCGATGAAATAGACGGGCACCGGACGTTCGCGTCGCGTGTAGGCCAGTGCCGCGAGCGCGCCGCCTTTCGCGGTGCCGTCGAGCTTGGTCACGATCAGGCCGGTCAGCGGAACGGCATCGTCGAAGGCCGCCACCTGCGCGAGCATGTTCTGGCCGGTGTTGCCGTCGAGCACGAGCAGCGTCTCGTGCGGCGCGCCCTCCATCGCCTTGCCCACCACTCGGTGGATCTTGCGCAGCTCCTCCATCAGGTGCTTCTGCGTCGGCAGTCGCCCGGCCGTGTCGATGATCACCACGCCCGTGCGGCGTGCGCGGCCGGCGTTCACCGCGTCGAAGGCGACGGCCGCGGGGTCGCCGCCCTGCTGGGCGATGACCTCGACGCGGTTGCGCGAACCCCATTCGGCGAGCTGCTCGCGTGCCGCGGCACGGAAGGTGTCGCCCGCGGCGAGCAGGATCGACTTGCCTTCGCGCTGCAGATGGTGCGCGAGCTTGCCGATCGACGTCGTCTTGCCCGCGCCGTTCACGCCCGCGATCATCATCACGAGCGGCTCGGCGGCATCGATGTCCATCGGCTTCTCGAGCGGCAGCAGTAGCTCGACGAGCAGCCCGCGCAGCGCGACGCGCACCTGCTCGGCATCGGTGATCCGCTCGCGGCGCACGCGCTCCTGCAGCCGCTCCATCAGCCACTGCGTCGTCGGCACGCCGGCGTCGCTGGCGATCAGCGCGGTCTCGAGCTCCTCGAACAGCGCGTCGTCGACCTGGACGTTGGAGAACAGGCCGGCGAGGTTGCCGCGCGTACGCGACATTCCCTCGCGCAGGCGGCTGACCCACGTGCGCCGCTCGGCCGCGGGCAGGGTGACGACCGCATCGCCCGAAGGCAGCACGATCGCCTCCGGACGCGCGAGCACGTCCTGCGGATAAAGGCTGCCGAAGGCGGCGGGCTCCGGCGCGGCCTCCGCGCGTGCGGTCGCGGTTTCCGTCGGTTTCGGGATCGCAGGCGTCGGCGAGGCGGCCGCCGCCGCCGACACGGGTTCGGCAGAAGGAGCGGGCGCGACCGCGGTCGCGGGGGACGAGCGTGCTTCCGTCGATGGAAGGTCCGTGCGCGGCGGCTGCGCGGGGGCGGCGCCGGCCGGCCCGGTCTCGGTGTCGGCCTCGTCCGGCGGCACCCCTTCGGGCGCCCGGCCGCCGTCGGCAGCCGCGGCGTCCGGTGCGGCCTCGGGCACGGCAGCAGGCGGGGCAGCGGGCCCGGCAGCGGGCGTGTCCGGCGCACTCGGCGCCGCCGGCTCGTCGCGCGTCGGCTCCTGCGTCGGGCGCAACACCTCGGCCGGATAGAGCATCTCCGGCGGATACAGGCTCTGCGCGGGCATGCCGATTCCGCCGGGCGCGGCCTGCGCCGGGGCGGTACCGGAGGACGCGGGGTCTGCGGGAGTCGGGGGGGAATCGGCCCTGGCGGGCCTTTTGCGACGGAGGAATCCGAACATGGCTACACTCGCTTCCGATTCTACCCGTCCCGCCCATGCCCCAATCCCCTCGCGCTCGCCTGGCACGGCTGCTGATCTTGCTCGCGGCAGGCGCC
>DATGRE010000114.1:0-21382 GCA_035303885.1 Zeimonas sp.
GATCGTCGGCGTGCGATCGAGCGCGCTGCTGTTCGCTCGGCAGATCTATCCGCGCGAGGTGCCGGTCATCGCCTTCGGCTGGTCGCGGCTGCGGTTCAAGTCGGCCGCCGAGGCACGGGACATGAGGAAGGCTTTCGAGGAATGCGGAGTGGTCCTGGCATGATCGCCGCCCACGGCGCCGCCGGCTTCGTGCGGGCGTGGCAGCCGGTGGAGCGGCGGCTCGTCGACGGATTCGTGGTCGCGGTGCTGCCGCTGCACATGCTGCTGCCGACCGCGGGCGGCTGGCTGATGGTGCTCGCGGCGCTGCGCGGCCTGGTGATGATCGTGCGCCGGCCCGTCCTCGATGCCCGCGATCGTTTCTACCTCGCCGCCTGCGCACTGATCCCGGCGGCGTACCTGTTGAACATGGCGCTCGCCGGCTGGGACGTCGACTGGCTGCATCGGCCCGCGCACGTGCTGATCACCGGCGGCCTGGTGTTCCTGTGGATCGGCCGCGTCGGATTGAGCGAGCGGGCGCTGTTCGTCGCGGTCGTGCTCGCGTCGTTCACCGTGCTCGGCATCACCGCGTACGAGGTGTACGCGCTCGGCAGCGTGCGCGTGTTCGGCTGGCGCAACCAGTGGAATGCCGTGCCCTTCGGCAATTTCTCGCTGCTGCTCGGCTTCCTCGCCTTCGCCGGATGCATCGGCCCGATGTTCGTTGGCCGCGACCGGCTGCGCGTGCCGTTCGGGCTCGCGGCGGCGCTCGCCGGCATCTACGCGTCGATCCTCACCGGCACGCGCGGCGGCTGGCTGGCGCTGCCGGCGCTGCTGGTCGTGACGCTCTGGGCGGTGCTGCGCGCCTACCGGCGCCGCGTGTTCGCTTCGATGCACTTCCTCCCGGCGCTCGCCGCGACGCTCGGTTTCGCGGTCGCCGCCGTGCTGCTCTCGGAGAACGCGCAGCATCGCATCGACCTCGCCGTCGACCAGGTCGGGGCCTATCTCGGCGGCGCCGGCGCCGGCTCGTCGGTCGACATGGCGACCGAGCTGCGGCTGGAGATGTGGAAATGGGGCCTGCAGCAGGCGGGCGAGCACCCGTTGACCGGCATCGGGCTCGCGAACTACGACCAGGCGCGGCGCGAGGCGGTGGAAGACGGGCGGATGCCGCCGTCGTTCGCCGGCATGGCGAACCTGCACAACGAGGTGATCACCAGCCTCGCGCTCGGCGGCCTGCCGACGGCGCTCGCCGTCGTCGGCTTCTGGCTCGGCACGGGCTTCTTCTTCGTGCGCCGCATCGGCGACGAGGGCAGCTTCTTCTTCGCGCTGAGCGGGCTGCTCGTGGTGGTCGGGACCTGCGTGTTCTCGATGACCGAGGGGTTGTTCGGCACGAGCGCGGGGACGAAGGCGCTCGCGCTGCTGTTGGCGATTCCGGCCGGTGCGCTGCGCTACCGCCAGGCGGCGCAGGCCGCCGCCGCGAGGACGAACGATGCCGCATCGCACGCCTGAGGCCGGTGCGCACGACGCGCCGCGCACGCTCGTCGTGCACCATCGCAGCGGCATCGGCGACCTCGTCTGGCACGTCCCCTACATCCGTGCGATCGCGGCGACGAGCCGCGACGGGCGGGTGACCGTGATGGCGCGGCCGTCGTGCCGTGCGGCCGATCTGCTCGCCGGCGAAGCCTCGGTCGACGAGGTGATCGAATACGACTACCGTCCGCGCGCGAGCGAGTCCAGGCGCGGACGCGACGCCGGACTGCGCGGCTTCCTGCGCACCGCGGCACGGTTGCGTGCGCGCCGCTTCGATCGCGTCTACATCTTCTCGTCGCGTGCCCGCTATGCCTGGCTCGCCTGGCTCGCCGGCATCCGGCGCCGCGCCGGCTTCGGATTCTCCTGGGCGCAGCGTCTCGGCTTGAACGAGGGGCCATACACGAAGCCGCACCGCGGCGGGGGCAGCTGGGTCTATCCCGAGGCGACCGAGTTCGCGCGTGCGCACGGCTTCGTCGACGCGCCGGTCGTCCCGCGCATCGATCCCCCGGCGTCGCTGCGCGCCAGGCTCGCGCGCGAGCTCGCGCACCTGCCCGAGCCGCGCATCGCCCTGGTCATCGGAACCTCCGAGCCGCGCAAGGACTGGGGTGCAGCGAACTTCACCGCGCTCGCGCGCGCCTTGTGCGAGCGAGGCTTCGGCGTCCTCGTGCTCGGCGGGCCGGCCGAAGCCGAGGCCGCCAGGCGCATCGCGGCGGACAGCGCGGGCGGCGCGGCGGTGGCCGCCGTCTGCCGCGACTCGGTCCTGGAATCGGCCGCCGCGCTCGCCGGCTGCACGCTGTGCGTCGGCAACGACACCGGGGCGCTGAACCTCGCGGCCGCGGTCGGCGCGCGCTGCCTGGGCTTTTTCGGCGGGACCCGGCCGCTGCGGCACGACCCGCGCATCGAGGCGATCGAGGCGCCGTCGATGCAGGCGATCGCGCCCGAGGACGTGCTGCACGCGATCGACGCAAACGGCGTGCCGACGGCGTTCGAGGAGGGAAGGGCGTCTGCCTGAGCGCATCCTGATCGTGCGCACGTCGGCCATCGGCGACGTCGTCTTCGCGTCGCCGCTCGCCGCGGCGCTGCGCCGCACCTGGCCGCGGGCGCACATCGCGTGGGTCGTGGAGCCGGGAATCGATGCGCTGGTCGGCGCCGATCCCGCGCTCGACGAATGCATCGTCTGGCCGAAGAAGCGGTGGGTGTCGTTGCTGCGCGGCGGGCGATGGATCGTGCTGGCACGCGAGATCCGCGCCTTTCGCGCGCGGCTGCGCGAGGGCCGTTTCGATCTGGCGCTCGATCTGCACGGCCTCGCCAAGAGCGCGTTCCTCGCGTGGCTGAGCGGGGCGCCGCGGCGCATCGGCCTGGGCGCGCGCGAAGGCAGCGGGCGTCTCGTCACCGAGGTCGTGCCGCGCGACGGCGATCGCGCGCGAATCTCGTCGGAGTACCTGCATCTCGCACGCCACCTGCGGCTCGATTGCGGCGAGTTCCTGCCGCGCCTGCACGTGACCGCCGCCGCGGGCGAGGCCGCATCGCAGTTGCTGCGCGAGCACGGGCTCGCGCCCGGGCGCTACGCGGTGTTCGCCGCCTTCACCACCCGGCCGCAGAAGCATTGGTTCGACGACGCGTGGCGCGAGCTCGCCCGCCGGCTTCGCGCACGCACCGGACTCGTGCCGGTGCTGCTCGGCGGCCCCGGCGACCGGTCAGCCGCCGACGCGCTCGTACGGGGCGACGGCGGCATCGTCGATCTCGCCGGACGCACCGATCTCGCGCAGGCCGCCGCGATCGTGCGCGACGCGGGGCTCGTCGTCGGCGTCGACACGGGCCTCACGCACATGGGAATCGCGTTCGACGTGCCGACCGTCGCGCTGTTCGGCTCGACCTGCCCGTACACGGTGACCGGCCGCGCGAATGCCCGCGTGCTCTGGCGCGCACTGCCGTGCGCGCCGTGCCATCGCGCGCCGACCTGTGGCGGCGCCTTCACCTGCATGCGCGACATCACGCCGGCGCACGTGCTGCACGAGGCGGTGCTCGCGCTCGGCGGAGCGGCGACCGAGGCGTCGCGATGAAGGTCCTGCACGTCGAAGGCGGGCGCCACCTGTACGGCGGCGCGCGCCAGGTCGTCTACCTGCTCGAGGGCCTGCAGCGACGCGGCATCGAAAACGTCCTCGTCTGTCCGCCCGGCGCACAGGTCGCGCAGCCCACGGCCGGGTTCGCACGGGTGCTGCCGACGCCATTGCGCGGCGATCTCGACGTCGGCTTCGTCGCGCGTCTGCTCGCGCGCATTCGCGCCGAGCGTCCGGATCTCGTGCATCTGCACAGTCGTCGCGGTGCCGACGTCTGGGGTGGCGTGGCCGCGCGCCTGGCCGGCGTGCCCTGCGTGCTGTCGCGACGCGTCGACAACCGCGAGCGGCCATGGGCGGCGGCGCTGAAATACCGGCTCTTCGATCGAGTGATCGCGATCTCCGACGGCATCCGCGACGTGCTGCTCGACGAAGGCGTGCCGCCGCAGCGCCTGCGCTGCGTGCGCAGCGCGCTCGATGCCGGTCCGTGGCTCGAGCCCGTCGATCGCGCCGCCTTCCTGCGCGAGTTCGGGCTCGACGACACGGCGCTCGTCGTCGGGGTCGTCGCGCAGCTGATTCGCCGCAAGGGGCACCGGCATCTCTTCGATGCGCTGAAGATCCTGCGGCCCGCGCATCCGCGGCTGCACGTGCTGCTGTTCGGACAGGGGCCGCTGCGCGCCGAGCTCGAGGCGCGCGCGGCGCGCGACGGGCTCGCCGAAATCGTGCGCTTCGTCGGGTTTCGCGACGACCTGTCCCGATGGATGGGCGGGCTCGACGTGCTCGCGCACCCGGCCGACCGCGAGGGGCTCGGCATTGCGCTGCTGCAGGCGCAGGCGGCGGGCGTGCCGGTGGTGGCGACTCGTGCCGGCGGCATGCCCGAGGCGGTGCAGGACGGCGTCACCGGCCTGCTCGTCGCACCCGGCGACGCACGTGCGCTGGCCGACGCGCTGCACCGGCTGTTGGACGATCCGGCGCTGCGCGCGCGCATGGGCGCAGCCGCGCGCAGCCGCGTGCTCGAACGCTTCTCGGTGGACGCGATGGTCGAAGGCAATCTCGCCGTCTATCGCGAGGTGCTCCAGCAGCGGGGTCGCGTCGCACCGTAGCCGGCTCCCCCGGCTTCGGGCTTCCTCGCGCTCAGTGCGCGTGATAGCGGTCGCGTTCGTCGCGCGCCACGCGTCCCTGCGCGGCGAGCTCGTCCAGATGCTGCGCGATCGTACGGCGCTCCGCGTCCAGGATCCACACCTCGTCGTAGTCCTCGGGGTAGAGCAGCCGCGCCTGCGCCAGCTCCTCGAGCGTGCGCGGCCGCTCGCGCAGCCGCTCGATCAAGCGTTCGCTGCGCTCGTCGATCTTCGCGGCGTATGCGCGCAGCGCATGGAGGAAGGCGGCGCGCTCGGTGTAGACGCCACGGTGATGCGAGGTCACCCAGAACTTCGCGTCGATCGCGGGCAGGCGCTCGAGCGTGCGCCGGAACGCGCCGAGGTCCGAGCTCGCGTCGCCGTAGTACGGGCCGAAGCCGCTGAGGTCGATGTCGCCGATGAAAGCGACGCCCTCCGGCTCGACGACGAGCACGCAGTGCCCGGCGGTGTGTCCGGGCATGTGCACGGCGCGGATCCGCACGCCGCCCAGCTCCCAGACCTCGCCGTCGCGATAGGCGATCGCGTCGGGTCGCGGCACGTAGTGGAACTCGCGACGGATCTTCGCGAGCATCGCGTCGACGACCGACGGGGACAGGCCGTAGCTGGCGGCCAGTCCCGGCCAGCTGCGCGCCGCGGCCACGTCGCGCTCGTGCGCGAACACCTTCGCGTGCGGCAGGCGGTGCAGCCCGGCGACGTGGTCTTCGTGAACGTGGCCGAGCACGACGATGTCGGCGGATTCGAGCGGCTCGCCGATGCGGTTCGCCACCAGCGGCGTGTCGAAGGCCGCGCGCGTGTCCGAACCCTGCACGACGACCTGGTTGCCGTCGGGGTACTTGCCGTTCTTCTCGCCGAAGAACACGCGCACGCGGCCGAAGTCGGCATACGGCGTCTCGTTCATCGTCCCGTCTCCGGTTGCAGTTTCGTCCACGCGAGCCGGCACGCCGCGAGATCCCACAGCGCCTGTCCGACGCTCTTGAATACGCGCGGGCCGCCCGCGGGCGCCTGCGCCTCGCCGGCGACGAGGCGCTCGAGCGGCATCACGCGCGTCCAGTCGACGCCGGCGCGGATCAGGTCGCCCGCCTCGACGCGCGCCGCCTCGGCATCGTCGACGAAGATCGAGGCGCGGTGCAGCAGCGCCGCCGGCAGCTCGCACATCGTGGGAAGGTAGGCGCCGATCGCCGCGACGAAGCCGTCGAAGCGGGGATCGTCCTCGAACAGCGGCTCGCGGCTCGACGTGGCGGCGACGACCAGATCGTGCCCGGCGATCGAGGCCGGCGCGTCGATCGCGCGGCAGGGCAGCCCGCTTTCCGTTACCGCCCTCGCGAAGGCGCTCGCGTGCTCGGGATTGCGCGACTGCACCGAGACCTCGCGAAGCGGCATCACCGCGCGAAAGGCCTCGACGTGCGCGCGCGCCTGCACCCCCGAGCCGAAGACGAGCAGCCGCTCGCGGCGCGCGCCGGCCAGCTCGAGCGCGGCCAGCGCCGACAGCGCGGCGGTGCGACGGGCGGTGATCGTGGCCGCGTCGAAGCGGGCGAGCGGTTCCCCGGTGCCGGCGCGGATCAGGATTGCCTCGCCGATCAGCGTCGGCAGCCCGCGCGCCGGATTGCCGTCGTGCAGCGTGGCGAGCTTGGTGCAGGCGAATTCGCCGTCGGTGGACGGCATCGCTAGCAGGACGCCGCCCGGCAGCGGCATCGCGATGCGTTCGGGCGAGCGGGTGTGCCCCGCGTGCTTGCGCGCGAGCATCGCGCGCAGCGCTTCGACCAGCGCCGGCCAGGGCAGCGCCGACTCGGTACGGGAACGATCGAGGCTGGGAACGTTCACGGTTCGGACCGGGTCGTCACGAGCAGCAGGATCGCGCCGACGACGACTGCGGCGCCGAGCAGCTGCAGAGGCGCCAGCGACTGGTCGAGCGCGATCCACGCGAGCAGCAGTGCGGCGATCGGCTCGAAGTTCAGGATCGCCGAATTGTTCACCGCGCCGAGCCGCGGCAGCAGCACGAACAGCGCGGTGAAGGCGGAGGAATAGAGCAGCGTGAGCAGCGCGAGCGCCGCCCAGCCGGTGCCGTCGTGCGGCCAGGCGAACTCTCCGCTCGCCTTGCCGGCGACGAGCGCGACCGACGCGACGACGATCATCAGCACGAAGCTGCGCAGCCGTCCGTCGGTGTCGCCGAGCCAGCGCGTCGTCAACAGCAGCGCCGAAGCGAAGGCGAGCGCCGCGGTCGCGGCGAGGAGCACCCCGGTGAGCATCTCGGCGCCTTCGCCGCGAAGGCCGGTACCCGCCCAGCCGAAGGCATCGAGCGCAAGCGCCAGCCCGGAGAGTGCGAGTCCCATCGCCACGAAGGCGCGCGGCCTCGGCCGTGCGGTGCCGGTCGCCCACGCCAGCAGCCCCAGCAGCATCGGGAACGTGTTGAACACGATCAGCCCGAGCGCGACCGGGATGCGGGCGATCGCCGAGTACAGGCACAGGCTCTGCACCGAAAGCAGCGCACCGATGACGAGTGCGCGCGCGAGCGTTGGCGGCCCGAGCCGAAGCGGCACGCGCGCCACGCGCAGCAGCGACCAGACGAAGAGCGCCGCGCCCGACGATCGTACCGCCACCGCGGTGGCGACGTTGGCGCCGTGCTCGAAGGCGACGCGGGCGGCGACGTGGTTGCTCGCGAAGGTGGTGGCGATCAGCAGCAGCAGCGAGGCGCCGAGCCAGCGAGGAAACGGAGAGGCGGTCATGGCGGCGAAGGATACCCTGCCGTCGGTCGGCGGCCGTCTCGCGTCCGGCGGGATCGCCGTTTGCCGTCGCGCTTACCGGGCGCCCGCCCCTTTTACCGGACGGGGTCCCGGTTTCCGTGTCGCAAGTGATTGATCTCATGCGTTCGGACCGTGCTGGCACGGACCTTGCGACAACAGGGGTATTCGCAGCACCACCTCGAGGAATTCCCCGCAATGCACGCACCCGGCTTACAGCTGCGCGCCACCCAGGGCGCCGCGCTGTCCCAGCAGATGCAGCAAGGCTTGAAGATGCTGCAGATGTCGGCGCTCGAGCTCGAACAGGCGATCGCCCAGGCGCTGTCGACGAACCCGCTGCTCGAGAGCGATGACGCGCTCGACGAGGGCAGCCCCGACGAAGGCGAGCCGATCGAGTCGCGCACGAATGAAGAAGACGCAGAGGAAGCGGTCGATCCCGAGCGCGAGCTCACCTGGTCGACCACCGGAAGCAACCATTCGGGCGAGCGTCCGGCCGACGATCCGGTGCTGCTCGCGCCGGCACCGACGTCGCTGCGCGACCACCTGCTCGGGCAGGTGAACGTCAGTGGGCTCGGCGAACGAGACCTGGCGCTCGCACGCGTGCTCGTCGAGGCGCTCGACGAGGACGGCTACCTGCGCGATTCGCTCGAGGAGATCGCCGAGCTGATCGAACCCGGATCGCACGAGCTGGTGCGCGAGCTCGAAGTGGCGCTGTCGTTCGTGCAGAGCCTCGATCCCGCGGGCGTCGGCGCGCGCTCGGTCTCCGAGTCGCTGAGCCTGCAGCTGCGCGCGCTGCCCCGCGACACGCCGGGGCTCACCCTGGCGATGCGCATCGTGCAGTCGCATCTCGATCTGCTCGCGGCGCACGATACGGCGCGGCTCACGCGCATCCTTCGCTGCACCGAAGCGGAGTTCGCACAGGCCAACCAGCTCATCCGCAGTCTCGCGCCGCGCCCGGCGTCGACCTTCGGTTCCGACGATCCGCAGCACGTCGTGCCCGACGTGACCGTGCGCAAGGTGCGCGGCCGCTGGGTGGCCTTTCCGAACAGCGCGGCGTCGCCGCGGCTTCGCATCAACCGCCTGTACGCCGATGCCGTCCGACGCGATCGCGGGTGGTCGTCGACGCCGATGGGCGCACAGCTCACCGAAGCGCGCTGGCTGCTGCGCAGCATCGAGCAGCGCGCCGAGACGATCCTGAAGGTGGCCAGCGCGATCGTCGCCACGCAGCAGGGCTTCTTCGAGCACGGCGACGTCGCCATCCGTCCGCTGCACCTGCGCGACATCGCCGCCGAGGTCGGCGTGCACGAGTCGACCGTCTCGCGCGTGACGAGCGGCAAGTACATGGCCACGCCGCGCGGCCTCATCGAGTTCAAGCACTTCTTCGGAAGCCGCCTGGTCAGCGAGGACGGCTATCGCATCTCGCCGCGCGCGATCCAGACGCTGATCCGCGACATCGTCGAGGCCGAGGATCCGCGGCAGCCGCTGTCCGACATCCGCATCACGCGGCAGCTGGAGCAGCGGGGCGCGAGCGTCGCCCGGCGCACGGTCACCAAGTACCGCGACGCGATCGGCATCCCGCCGGTGGAGGCGCGGCGGATGATCGCGCTGGCGCAGCAGAGGACCTGAAAGGGTGAAGGGTGAAGGGAACCTTCGCCCTTCCGCCTTCGTTTCGCCCTATTTCTCCTCGGCGTATCCCTTGAGCCGGTTGTAGAGCGTCTTCGCGCTGATGCCGAGCATCGCGGCGGCGCGTTCGCGGTGGCCGCCGCAGTGTTCGACGGTGGCGAGGATCAGCATGCGCTCGGCTTCGGCGATCGACGTGCCGACCGAGATCTCCAGCGGCATGCGGCCGCCGCGTGTCGCGGCGTTCGCGGTCGAGGACGATGCCGCAGGCGCCGGCGCGGCTCGTGCGCCCGCAGCGGCCGGCGCGGCGGACGCCGACGCGGCCGAGTCGCGCGAGCCCGCGTGCGCTTCCGATGTCTCGGCCGCCACCACCGCCTCGGGTGCGATGCTCGCGGCGCCGATCGGCAGGTTCTCGACCTCGATCACGTCGCCTTCGGCGAGGATGAAGCCGCGGTGCACCGCGTTGCGCAGCTCGCGCACGTTCCCCGGCCAGCGGTATTCCGAGAGCGCCTGCAGCGCGCGGTCGCTGAAGCGCTTGCGCGCGCCCTCGCGCTCGTTCAGGCCGTCGAGGAAGTGCCTGGCGAGCAGCGGGACGTCCTCGAGCCGGTCGCGCAGCGGCGGCAGGTCGATCGGGAAGACGTTCAGCCGGTAGTAGAGATCCTCGCGCAGCCGGCCGCTGGCGACCGCCTCGGCCGGCGGCCGATTGGTCGCCGCCACGATGCGCACGTCGACGTTGATCACCGTGTCGGAACCCACGCGCACGAACGCGCCGGTCTCGAGTACGCGCAGCAGCTTCACCTGCAGCTCCATCGGCATCTCGGTGATCTCGTCGAGGAACAGCGTTCCCCCATCGGCACGCTCGAAGAACCCGCGGTGCTGGCGCAACGCGCCGGTGAAGCTGCCTTTCTCGTGTCCGAACAGCTCGCTTTCGATGAGCTGCGGCGAGATCGAGCCGCAGTTGATGGCGAGGAACGGCGCCTTTGCGCGCTTGGACAGGTCGTGAATCGTCTCGGCGACGACCTCCTTGCCCGTCCCGCTCTCGCCGGTGATCAGCGCCGTCACGGCGGTGGGTGCGACGCGCGCGATCTGGTGGTAGATCTCGCGCATCGCGGGCGACTTGCCCCAGAGCCGGCCAAACCGGCCCTCGGCGTCGACGTGCACCCGCTCGCTCGCCAGGCGGCCGCGCGCCTCGGAGCTTCCGCTGGCGCGGCCGAGGATCTGCCGCAGGCGCGGCACGTTCACCGGCTTCAGCAGGTAGTCGGCGGCGCCGAGGCGCAGCGCCTGGATCGACGTCTCGAGCGTGGCGTGGCCGGTGATCAGGACGATCTCGCAGTCGTCGCTGCGCTCGACACGATCGAACAGCTCGATGCCGTTGCCGTCGGGCAGCGACAAGTCGAGCAGGACGATATCGGGCTGCCGGAATGCGTACTGCCGGCATGCGTCATGCAGGCTGCCCGCGGTGGCGGTGGAGAAACCTTCTGCCGAAACCAGTTCCGCGAGCATTTCCGCCGAATTCTCGTCGTCTTCGACGATCAGCGCATGCGCCAAATCTGGATCCCTCCCTCGTTCGCGATCGTTCAACGATCGAGCATGCTTCTCAGTTGATTCAGCAGGACGGAGGGATCGATCGGCTTGGCCAGGAAGAGGTCGAATCCGCCTTCGAAGGCCTGTCGGCGCGTGTCGGGACGGAAATGCGCCGACAGCGCGATCGCCGGCAGTCGCCGCAGATTCATCTCGCGCTCGAGCGCCCGCAGGGCCCGCATCAGCGATATGCCGTCGCGCTCGTGCATGGCCAGATCGGAAAGAACGAGCCGCTCGCCCTCGCCACTTGCCCACGAAGCATACCTTCGAAGTGCCTCGTCGGGCGAAGTCGTCGATTCCACGATCGCGCCCGAGTGCTCGAGCAGTGACTGCAGCATCTGCAGCACGTCCGGATCGTCATCCACGGCCAGCACGAACACGCCTTGCAACAGACCCGGGGCGGGGTTTTGCGCCGCGTGGGCGACGGCCGCGGCATCGACGGGCGCGATGCCCGAGCTGCGTGTTGGCGCGCGCATCGCGCGCTCGGCGTCGCGTGTGCGCGGTTCGGCCTCGCGCTTGCGCGCTTCGGGGTCGCGAGCGCGCGCTTCGCCGGTTCGCTGCCGCTCGGCGTCGTGCGTTGCCGATGCGCGGTGTTGCGCCGCATCGCGCGCACCCCGGCCGGTCCAGTACCCGTCGACGAATTCGCTCGGCGCATCGAGCGTCGCCACCACGCGTCGCTGCTGTTCGACCGCGCGCTGCAGGCCGGCCAGCGCCCGCTCGCGCAACTCCTCCGAGATGTGCCCGGAGGTGAGCAGATGCAGCCATCCGACCATGGCGTTCAGCGGTGTGCGCAGGTCGTGCGCGAGGCTCGCGAGAAACGCGGCGTGCGGGCCGGCCGACGACGCGTCGTCGACCGGCGCAGCGTCCATCTCGCAGTGGGCGCGCACTCCGGCGACCGGGCTCGAGCGAGCGGCGGTTCTGGGCGCGGCGCGGGCGGGTGTGGCCATCGGCTTGAACTTCTCGGGTTCGAACGGTGATCGGGAATGCCGGGACGCCCGCGTTTGACGGCCGTCGAGGCAATTCAGGGTGAATCCGGCCAGCAAGCGCCGTACCCGGCGCGGTTCGGAAAGCGTACCCGATGCGCCGCCCGTCCGGCGACCGGCGGGACTCTCGCTTGCTGGCGCGTCCGGCGATGCAGAACGAGCGCGTCCTTGCGGGTTCGGGGGCCATCGCGTCCGCGGGCACCCCCGGGCGCACGGTCGGCGCCGCCGCCGAACCGCCCGTCATCGAGGCGGAGCCTTCCGCCACGCCTTCGTTCGCCCTGCGCGTGGCGGTCGGTGCGATGGCGACCATCGCGATCGTCGCCGGACTGTGGGCCGGCAAGGCCCTGCTGATGCCGCTCGCGTTCGCGGTCGTGCTCACGTTGCTGATGACGCCCGGCGTCACCTTGCTGAATCGCTTCGGGCTGCCGCGCTGGCTCGGCGCGGCGATCCTGATGGCGCTGGCCATCGGGGTCGTCGGTGCCGGCGTCCTCCAGCTGTCGGGCCCTGCCGAGCAGTGGCTCAATCCCCGTTCGTCCGAGTGGCGCAAGCTCGAGACGCAGTTGCGCGCGATCAAGCAGCCGCTGTCGGGCCTGCAACAGGCGCAGGAGCGCGTCAGCAAGATCGCCGAGCCCGAAGGCCAGCCCCGGCCGCGCGAGGTCGTCGTGCAGCGCTCCGACCTCCTGGCCACCGTCAGCGAGTTCCAGGCGATCGCGTTCGGCGCGATCTCGACGATCGTGCTGGCGTATTTCCTGCTCGCCTCGGACGATCTCTTTTTGCGCAAGCTGATCCGGGTGCTGCCGACGATGCAGGACAAGCGCACCGCGGTGGGGATCGCACGGACGATCCAGAGCGAGATCGGCCGCTATTTCGCCACGGTGGCGATGAGCAACACACTGCTGGCGACCGCCACCGCGATCGTGATGGCGTATATCGGCATGCCCTCTCCGGTGTTCTGGGGCGTCGTGGTCGGCCTGCTGAACTTCGTTCCGTACGTGGGCGCCGCCACGAGCCTGGTGCTGCTGACGGCCGCCGCCGCGGTGACGCTCGACGGCTGGGCGATCGTGCAGGTGCCGCTCGCGTTCCTCGTGCTGACGACGCTGGAAGGCCAGATCCTGCAGCCCGTGCTGGTCGGGCGGCGGATGCGGCTCAATGTCGTCGTGACCTTCCTCGCGATCATGTTCGGCGGCTGGCTGTGGGGTCTCGGCGGTCTGTTCATCGCCGTGCCGACGCTCGTCGTGCTGAAGATCTGCGCCGATCACATCGACGCGCTCGCCACCATCGGCGAGTTCATTTCGCGCGACTGATCCCTGAGCCGGCGATCCAGTGCAGCACGGCGTCGGGGTCGACCGGCTTGACCAGGTGTGCGTCGAAGCCCGCCTCTCGCGACGATTCGCGATCGCTGTCGCGACCGTACCCGGTGACGGCGGCGAGCAGCAACGCGTCGCCGAAGTCGAGCGCACGCGCGCGTCGCGCGAGTTCCAGTCCGCCGATCGTGGGAAGGTCGAGATCGATGAGCGCGACGCGGGGGCGCCACCTCGCGATCGTCTCGTAGGCGTCCGCGCCGTCGGCACAGGTGCGAACGTCGTAGCCTTCGGTCGACAGGACGATCGCGAGGCTCTCGGCCGCGTCGACGTGGTCGTCGACGATGAGCACGCGCGAAGATTCGGAAGACACGGAGCGTGAACCCCTCGGAAGCCGGTACGAGCCCGTATTCTGCGCCCGAGCCCAACTTCCGCGCGCGCTCCTCGAAAAAAAACCCCCGGGTGTGCCGGGGGTGCAAGTCCGTCGAAACGGACAGGGGAGGAGACATTCGCGGATGGTGCCCATGACTGGGCGATTCGAGGCAGCAATCGCGGTGCCTATCGCGCAGGTACAATCGACCGGAGCGGGGCGTTCGGCGCCCGTCGTTTCTGAGGTACCGAACTCCGGTCATGGGCGACCTCTGGCACCGGATCACCGAACGCACCATCGGCAAGGGGCTGGCGGTGTTCGTTCTGCTGCTCGGGATGGGCATCGCCCTGCTCGTCTGGCGCAGCGAGAGCGCACGCGTGCGCGACGAAAGCGATGCCCGTACGCTGGAGTACGTGAGCACGCTGGCGGCGCGCATCGAACAGCGGCTGGTCGCCTACGATCTGGTCGTGCGCGCCGGCGCATCGCTGTTCGCCGCCACGCAGGCGCCGACGCGCGAGCAGTGGCGTTCGTTCGTCGCTGCCTTCAATCTCGCCGAGACCTACCCCGGCCTGCAGGCGATCGCCTTCGCCACCTTCGTTCCGCCCGAGGCGGTTTCCGCGCTCGAGGAGCACGTGCAGGCCGAGGGCCTCGATCGCTTCCGCGTCTGGCCGACCGGCCCGCGCGTCGAGTCGAGCGCCATCCTGTACATCGAGCCGATGAACGCGGCGAACGCCCGGGCGCTGGGCTTCGACATGCTCAGCAATCCCGAGCGTCGCCAGGCGATGCACGCAAGTCGCGATTCCGGTGAAACGACGCTGTCGCGCGCGGTGGGCCTCGTGCAGGATGCCGGCGGCGAGCGTCGAGCCGGCGTTCTGATGTATCGCGCCGTGTATGCGACGGGTACCGTGCCCGAGTCGGTCGTCGCGCGCCGTGCATCGCTGCAGGGGTGGGTGTACGCGCCGTTCCGCCCGGCCGATCTGATGCGCAGCATCGGTGCCGTACACCCTTCGATTCTCGTGCGCCTCTACGAAACGTCGAGCACCGACCCGCGCGCGCTGCTGTACCAGGATGCCGGCGCGGAGGACGCCGGCCGCGACTGGAGCGCCGCGCTTCGCGTGCCGATTCGCGCGCTGGATCGGCGCTGGACGCTCGAGGCGATCCGCGTGCCCGTCCCGGGTGTCGTGCCGCTTTCGGATTCGGGCCCGACGCCGTGGTTGCTTCCCGCCGGCGTTTCGCTCGTCACCTTGCTGCTGTTCGCCGTGCTGTGGTCGATGGCCACGACGCGCGATCGTGCGCATGCACTGGCCAGCGAGATGACCGCCGCGCTGCGGCGCGCAAACGAGGAGCTCGACACGCGCGTGCGGCAGCGCACCGAAGCGCTGAGCGCAAGCAACCTGCAGTTGCGTGAAGAGATCGCCGAGCGGCAGCGCGTCGAGCGCGAGCGTTCGGCCGCCCTCGAGCGCGAGCGCGGGCGCGTGGCGCAGCTGCGAGCGCTCGCCGACGCCGGACTGGCGATCCCGTCGCTACCCGACGATCAGGCTCGCCTCGAGCACCTGGCCGACCGTGCCCGGCAGCTGGTGCGCTGCCGCCATGCGTTGCTGCTGCGCGAAGGGATGGTCGGTCCGCGACGCATCGCCGTCTCGAGCGTCGAGCCGATGACCTTCGCCAACCGCCGTGCGCTGCTCGAGGCGAGCCGGCACTGGCCGGAGGGCACGGGCGAGGCGATCGAGCGCGTGCGTTTCGAATCGGCACGCGTCGATCCGCGCGCTTGGCCGGAAGGCTGCCGCGATGCGCTGATCGTGCCGATCCGCATCGGCCACGGTCCGGTGCTGGCGCGGCTCGTGTTGCTGCACGGCGAGAACGTCGGCTTCGTCGACGAGGACGAGGTGCTCGTGCACCAGCTGGTGCTGCTCGTCACGGCCGCGATGGCGACGGCCGACGCCATCGAGCGCGAGCGCGCCGCGCGACTCGATGCCGAGGCCGCCAACGCGAGCAAGGACGAGTTCCTCGCGATCGTCTCGCACGAGCTGCGCACGCCGCTGCACGCGATCCTCGGCTGGCTGCAGGTGATCGAGCGCGCCGGCGCCGATCCCGCGCATCTGCAGCGCGCGCTGCAGGTGATCCGCCGCAATGCCGAGGCGCAGAGCACGCTCATCGACGACCTGCTCGACCTCGCGCGCATCGAGCAGGGCAAGCTCGCCCTCGCGATGGATCGCGTTCGGCTCGATCACGTGGCACGCGACGCCGTCGAATCGCAGCGCCAGGTCGCCGAGGCGAGCGGCATCACGATCGAGCTGCACGTCGACGTGCAGGGCGAGGTGCTCGGCGACGCGATGCGCCTGCAGCAGGCGGTGGCGAATCTGCTCGTGAACTCGATGAAGTTCTCGAGATCGGGTGGCCGGGTGACGGTGCGACTGCAGCGCGACGAGGAGGGGCATCTGGAGTTGCGCGTCGAAGACGAGGGCGACGGCATCGAGGTCGCCTTCCTGCCCTACGTCTTCGACCGTTTTCGACAAGGCGAAGCGGGTGGGCGCGATCGCCAGGGCGGGCTGGGGCTCGGGCTGGCGCTGGTCAAGCACATCGTCGAGGCGCATGGCGGGGAGGTGTCGGCGCACAGCGAAGGCAAGGGCAAGGGTGCGCAATTCACGATGCGCCTTCCGGCCCTGGCGGGCACGACGCTGCAAACGCCGGCGTGGCTCGGCTTCTTCGATTCCGTCGCACGTCGCCGGCGCCCGTCGGTTCTCGTGATCGAGGGCGATGCCGACGTGCGCAGCTCGGTTGCCAGGCGCCTGCAGGACGACGACATTGCCGTCGTCGGCTTCGACGATGCGTCGGCGGCATTCGAATGGCTCGAGGGGCTCGACCGCGACGACTGGCCGTCCGCGATCTTCTGCGACCTCGAATCGCGCGGCCTGGACGGCTTCGCGCTGTACGATGCCGTGCGCACGCTCGAGACGCGCCGAGGTCGGACGCCGCCGGTCCCGATCGCCGCGCTCGCGACTCGCACGGCCGGCGTCGACCGCGAGCCCGCACTCGAGCACGGATTCATCGCCTATCTCGTCAAGCCGGTTTCGCTAGAGCATCTCGAGCGCGTGCTCGAGCGCGTGCTGGCCGCGCATCTGCCGATGGGCGACGCGCGGCCGGACGATCGCCCGGACGCGCAGGTCGATGCGCGACCGGGCGCGACCGGGGACGACGTGGTTACGGACGAACGACGATATCGTTCTTGATCGCCTGCACGCCTTTCACCTGGCGTGCCAGTGCGACCGCCTTGTCCTTCTCGGCCTGCGACTTGGCGAACCCGCTCAGCTGAACGGTGCCGTTGAGCGTTTCGACGCCGATGCTCGTCGCCGCGACGGTCGGATCCTCGGCGAATCGGGCCTTCACCGCGGTGGTGATGCGTGCATCGTCGACGTATTCGCCTGCCGATTGCTGACCGCGCGTGACCGAGCAGCCCGTGACGGCGACCGTCAGGGCAGTAGCGAGCACTGCAGCGAGCGTCCTTGCCTTCATGCGAACCTCCTTGCGGGTGGGGGGATGGATCTCGGATGCGCCGCTTCAGCCCGGCCGCACCCGAACCCTGACGGAACATTCGGTTGCGCCAGGGCACGGCAAGCGCGATGCCCGTCGCACCGCGCGCACGATCTTCGCGCGCTCGGCACAGCACGGCTCGCGTGCCGCCGCGGGCACGTCGGTTGCGGCATCGCGGCACCGACGGAAAACGTCACGCAACAGGTGAATGCGATGAACTGGGATCGAATCGAAGGCAACTGGAAACAGTTTCGAGGCAACGTGCGCGAGCGGTGGGGCAAGCTCACCGACGACCAGCTCGACGTGATCGCCGGCAAGCGCGAGCAGCTCGCCGGCAAGCTGCAGGAGGCGTACGGCTACAGCAAGGACCAGGCCGAGCGCGAGATCGGCGAATGGGAATCGAGCCTGCCCACGCAAGCGGGCGGTGCGCGCGGCGGTCGTCCGTCGTAACGCCGACTTCGGCTGCCGAAGGAGCACGCCATGCTCTATTACGCACTCGTTTTCTTCGTGATCGCGGTGATCGCCGCGGTGTTCGGATTCGGCGGAATCGCCTCCGGCGCTGCGAGCATCGCCCAGATCCTGTTCTTCCTGTTCCTGATCGTCGCCGTCATCAGTCTCGTGCTGGGATTGATACGCGGATCGCGATGACGAGGAACCCACGGGAGTAAGACCATGCAACGCATTGCGAAAGCCGCCGTCGTCGCGTCGTCGATCGCGCTGGCAGCGGGCTGTTCCACCTGGGACAGCATGTCCGGTGCTCAGAAGGGCACCGCAGTGGGCGCCGCCGCGGGCGGCGTGCTCGGCAACCAGGTCATCGGCGGAGCCGGCGGCACCGTGGGCGGAGCCGTGGTCGGCGGCGTCGTCGGCCACGAGGTCGGCAAGAATCGCGAGCGCCGGTGATGTCGTGCTCCGCCGCGCGGCGTGAGCGCATCCCTGCCGGATTGGCGTCCGGCACCGGAGGCGCGCCGCATGCGCGGGCCTCGTTTCCCGAGCGATGAGAGGACACAGATGAAACGATGGCTCCCCATCGTTGCCGCGGCCTTCGTGATCGCCGGCTGCGACAACTCGAACGAGCCCCCCGCGCCGCAGGTGGACGCCCAGTCGTCGAGCAGCGGCGGCTCCGCCGGCAGCGAGGAGCTCGCCACCGGGCCGCGCGGCCCGGAGCAGACCCTGCCGCCGGTTGCGTCGTCGGACGCTCCGAGCGATTCGGGCCGGGACAGTCCCGCGACGAACCCGAGCGAGCCGATGACCGAGCAGGAGGAAAAGGGCGCGATGCCCGAGGCCGGGCAGGCGAACAACTACATGAGCGAGGCGCTGAAGCCGGACTCGGGCGGCGGCACGTCGCCGCAGGCGTCCTCGGGCGCTGCCCCGACGGGCGGTTCGGCACCGGGCGGCGATGCCGGCACCCAGCTCGCGCAGTCCGGGCAGGCCGCCGGCGCGGCCGGCGGGGCGCAGGCCGTGTCGCAGGATGAGGCGCAGGCGCTGATGAAGAAGCACAACTGCAGCTCGTGCCACGCGATCGACAAGAAGCTGGTCGGCCCGAGCTACAAGGAGGTCGCCGAGAAGTACAAGGGCGACGCCGACGCCGAGCAGAAGCTGGTCGACAAGGTCGTGAAGGGCGGTTCGGGGGTGTGGGGTCCGGTGCCCATGCCGCCGCACCCGACGGTTCCGAAGGAGGACATCCAGGCGATCGTCGACTGGATCGTCACCGGCGCCGGCTGAAGGGACCGGCCGATACACGCTACTCGCCGCCCCGCGGGCCTCGCGCTCCGGGGCGGCTTCGTTTGCACGCGGCATCGCGTCGGTCTCATACCCATAGGGGTATGTTAGAATCGTGGCATGGACCGCACTCCGTTGCCGCTTCGCCGCGCATCGCCGCCGACGCCGGCCGCGTCGGGGCGCAGGAAGCCGTCGTCGCTCCCGCTCCGGCGCGCCGCGGCCGCTGCGCTGGCCGGCGCGTTCGCGCTCCTCGCACCCGCGTTCGCCGCGGATCCGAGCGACCTGCCCGACGTACCGATCGTCGAGACGATCGAGGTGCGGCTTCGGCCGGTGCCGCGGTCGCTTCGGCTCGACGCGACGCTGCAGGCCGTGCAGCAGAGCACGGTCGCCGCGCAGGTCGGCGGCGTCGTCGTCGAACGCCCGGTGCGCGCGGGCGACGTCGTGCGCGCCGGCCAGACGCTTGCACGCATCGACGAACGCGATGCGCAGGCCGCGCTCGCGCGCAGCGAAGCGGCGATCGCGCAGGCGCGCGCCGAGCGGGTCGACGCGCAGGCCGCCTGGGAACGCAGCCGCACGCTGGTCGATCGCGGGTTTCTCAGCCGTGCGGCCCTCGATGCGGCGCAGGCACGCCTGGCCGCCGCACGGGCGGCGGAGCAGCAGGCCGTTGCCGTCGCGCGCCAGGCTGCGCTCGCGCGCGAGTTCACGCGGGTCGTCGCACCGTACGACGGACTCGTCCTCGCCACGCACGTGGAAACCGGCGACCTGGCCGCGCCCGGGCGTGCGGTCGCGACGGTCTACGCACCGGACACCCTGCGCGCGGTCGTGCACGTTCCGCTGTCGATGCTCGCGACCGTGCGGGAGGCGCGCAACGTGGTCGTGCAGTTCGCTTCGGGCGAAACCGCCGTTCCCGCGCAGCGCATCCTCGTTCCCGGCGTCGATCCGGTCTCGCAGACGCGCGAGCTGCGCCTGGAGTTCGGCGATGCGCCGCGCGCGGCCGTTCCCGGACAGCGGGCGCACGTTCTGTTCGACGGCGCAACCGCGCTGCGCAGGACGGTGCCGCGACGCGCCGTGCTGCATCGCGGTGAGCTCGAGGCCGTCTACGTCGCGCGGGCCGATCGCTTCGTTCTGCGAGCGGTCCGCCTGGGCGCTGTGCACGGCGACGAGGTCGAGGTGCTGGGCGGGCTCGCCGAGGGCGAGCGGGTCGCGCTCGATCCGGTGCGCGCCGGTCTCGCTTCGGCGCAGCCGGGCGCCGTCGCGCGCTGACCAACGGCGGCCGTGCGCACGCAACCCGATTCCCCCCGCGCGCCGCTCGGCATCGCCGGGCGCATCGCGCATGCCTTCCAGGCGAGCGCGCTGACGCCGCTGCTCGCCGTCGCCGCACTGCTGCTGGGATTGTTCGCCGTTCTCGTCACGCCGCGCGAGGAAGAGCCGCAGATCGACGTGACGATGGCCAACGTCTTCGTCGCCTTTCCCGGCGCCTCCAGCGCAGACGTGCAGTCCCTCGTCGCGCTGCCCGCCGAGCAGGTGCTCTCGCAGATCGCGGGCGTGGAGCACACGTATTCGGTCTCCCGGTCCGGGATGGCGGTGCTCACCGTCCAGTTCGAGGTCGGGGTGCCGCGCACCGAGGCGCTCGTGCGACTGCACGATGCATTGCAGGCGAATCGGGACTGGCTGCCGCGCGAGCTCGGCGCGTCGGAGCCGATCGTGCGGCCGAAGGGCATCGACGACGTTCCGGTGGTGGCGCTCACGCTGTGGGGACGCGATGCGGTGCCGGCGGTCGAGCTCGAGCGCATCGCGCATTCCCTGGAAGCGGAGCTCGCGCGCATCGACGGCGTGCGCGAGGTGAAGACGATCGGCGGCCCCGGACGCGTCGTTTCGGTCGCGCTCGACCCGGCACGCATGCGGGAGCGCGAAATCGATCTGTCCGGGCTGCGTCGAGTGATCGCTGCGGCGAATCTCGCCATGCCCGCAGGCAGCGTCGCCGACGTCGAGCGCGACGGCGGGATGCTGTCGGTGCAGACCGGCGCATTCCTCGCTTCGGCCGACGACGTCGCCTCGCTCGTCGTCGGCGTGCACCGCGGGCGACCGGTCTACCTGCACGAGGTCGCCGACGTGTCGCAGGGGCCGGCGCAGCCGGGCCGGTACGTCTGGTTCACGCCCGGCCTCGGCACGCATTCGAACGGTGCGGGCGAGGCGCTCTTCGCTTCCGAGGGCGACGCCGTCGGGCTCGGCCAGGTCCTGCCGGCGGTGACGGTCACCGTGACGAAGAAGCCCGGCGCCAACGCCGTGGACGTCGCGCGCGCGGTACGCGAGCGCCTCGAGTCGCTGCGCGACCGGCTCCTGCCCGAGAACGTCGAGTGGACCGTCACGCGCGATTACGGGCGAACGGCCGCCGACAAGGCGAACCAGCTGATCCTGAAGCTCGCCTTCGCCACCGCCTCCGTGATCGTCCTCGTCGGCCTCGCCCTCGGACGCCGCGAAGCCGTGGTCGTCGGCGCCGCCGTGCTGCTCACGCTGGTGAGCACGTTGTTCGCGTCGTGGGCGTGGGGCTTCACGCTGAACCGCGTCTCGCTGTTCGCGCTGATCTTCTCGATCGGCATCCTCGTCGACGACGCGATCGTCGTCGTCGAGAACATCCATCGTCGGCGCGCCGCTTCGGGGGGCGACCTGGCGGAGACGATCCCGCATGCCGTCGACGAAGTCGGCGGCCCGACCATCCTCGCCACCTTCACCGTCATCGCCGCGCTGCTGCCGATGGCCTTCGTCACCGGGCTGATGGGGCCGTACATGAGCCCGATCCCGATCAACGCGAGCCTGGGCATGGCGATCTCGCTGGCGGTGGC
>DATGRE010000115.1:0-5134 GCA_035303885.1 Zeimonas sp.
GCGCGAAGCGCCCCGCGCCGAACACGATCAGCGGGAACAGCAGCGTCTTCACGGCGGCGATCGACAGGGCGCCCGCCATCCCGGCACGCAGGTCGAACTGCCCGAGCGACGCGCCGAGCAGCACCAGGCACAGCGGCGTCGCCGCCGCACCGAGCATCGCCAGCGCGCGGTCGAGCGGACCCGGCAGCGTCCAGTGCATCGCCGACCACGCGAGGCCGGCGAGGATCGGCAGCACCACCGGATGGATCAGCGCCGAGCGCACGACCTGCAGCAGGTGCGCGCCGAGCACCGCCGAGCGGCGCTCGCCGCGCAGCCCGTCCGCGCCGCGCTCGAGCGTCGCCGTCTCGAGCACGAAGGTGCCGATCGAAAGAAAAATGAGCGCGTGCCACGCGATGATCGTCAGCAGGAACGCGAGTCCGGTCTCGCCGTAGGCCAGGCGCACCACCGGAATGCCGAGCATCACGGTGTTGCCGAAGACGCCGCCGAGCGCCCGGATCGTCGCGCTCGCCGCGCCGCGGCCACGCATCCACTGCACGAGCAGCAGGGTGCCGAACAGCGGCAGCCCGGCGGCGTAATAGGCCAGCGCCGCGCCGGGCGTGAGCCGATCGAAATCGACCCGGGCGATCGCGCCGAAGAGCAGCGCCGGCATGAAGATCAGGAAGGCGGCGTCCGACAGCGCGCGCACGCCCTCGTCGCGCAACAGGCCGCGGCGCGCCGCCGCGAAGCCGACGGCGATCAGTGCGAACACCGGCAGGACGATCTCGCCGAAGAGCGTCACGGCCGCCGGCGGGCTCGGGCGGACACGGCCGCCGCGTCAGTCGGTATCGTTCTCGTCGTCGGACCCCGGCGCGCGATCCCGCGTGTCGTCCTCGATCTCGTCGCGCTCGCCGGGGATCGGCGCCACCGGGCCGAGCGCGTTGGCCGCTGCAGTCTCGAGCTCGGCGTCGGGCGTCTCGGCGGCGTCGCGCTCGACGACGCGCTGCACGCGCGACACCTTCGTGCCCTCATCGACCGCGATCAGCGTGACGCCCTGCGTGGCGCGGCCCATCTCGCGGATCTCGCTCACGCGCGTGCGCACGAGCACGCCGCCGGTGGTGATCAGCATGATCTCGTCGCGCGGATCGACGAGCACCGCGCCGACCAGCTTGCCGTTGCGCTCGCTCGTCTGGATCGCGATCATGCCCTTCGTGCCGCGGCCATGCCGCGTGTACTCGCCGATCGGCGTGCGCTTGCCGTAGCCGTTCTCGGTGACGGTGAGCACGGAGAGATCCTCGCCGTTGGCGACCAGCATCGAGATCACCTGCTGGCCTTCCTCGAGCGTCATTCCGCGCACGCCGCGCGCGTTGCGCCCCATCGGGCGCACGTCGTTCTCGTGGAAGCGCACCGCCTTGCCGCCGTCGGAGAAGAGCATGACGTCATGCTCGCCGTCGGTGACCGCCGCACCGATGAGGAAATCACCCTCGTCGAGGTCGACGGCAATGATCCCGGCCCGCCGCGGGTTGGCGAACTCCGACAGCGGCGTCTTCTTCACCGTGCCCAGGCTCGTCGCCATGAAGACGTAGTGCGACTCGTCGAACGACTGCACGGGGAGCACCACCGTGATCTTCTCGCCGTCGGCCAGCGGGAACAGGTTCACGATCGGGCGGCCGCGCGCGTTGCGCGTGCCCTGCGGCACCTCCCAGACCTTGATCCAGTAGACGCGCCCGCGGTTCGAGAAGCACAGGATGTACTGATGCGTGTTGGCGATGAAGAGCTGGTCGATCCAGTCTTCCTCCTTCATCGTCGCGGCCTGCTTGCCACGTCCGCCGCGCCGCTGCGCGCGGTACTCCGACACCGGCTGGCTCTTGATGTAGCCGGCGTGCGAGAGCGTCACGACCATGTCCTGCGGCGCGATCAGGTCTTCGGTGTCGATCTCGCTGACGTTCAGCTCGATCACCGAGCGCCGCTCGTCGCCGTATTCGGCCTTGATCGCCTTCAGCTCGTCGCCGACGATCGCCGTGATCCGCTCGGGGCGCGCGAGGATATCGAGCAGGTCGCCGATCTGCTCGATCACCTCGCGGTACTCCTGCACGATCTTGTCCTGCTCGAGGCCGGTCAGGCGCTGCAGCCGCATCTGCAGGATCTCGGTCGCCTGCGTCTCGGAGAGCCGGTAGCCGTCGCCCGTCAGTCCCACCGACGCGTCGACGCCTTCCGGGCGGAACTCGGCGATTCCGCTGCCTGCGCGCTCGAGCATCTCGCGCGCGACGCCGGCGCGCCACTCGCGCGCCATCAGCCGCTCCTTGGCGATCGGCGGCGTCGGCGAGGCCTTGATCAGCTCGATCATCTCGTCGACGTTGGCGATCGCCACCGCGAGCCCCTCGAGCACGTGCCCGCGCTCGCGCGCCTTGCGCAGCTCGAAGACGGTGCGCCGCGTGACGACCTCGCGCCGATGCGCGAGGAACGCGTCGAGCATCTGGCGCAGGTTCAGCAGCCTCGGCTGGCCGTCGACGAGCGCGACCATGTTCATGCCGAAGGTGTCCTGCAGCTGCGTCTGCTTGTAGAGGTTGTTCAGCACGACCTCGGGCAGCTCGCCGCGCTTCAGCTCGATGACGACGCGCATCCCCGACTTGTCGGATTCGTCGCGGATGTCGGAGATGCCCTCGATGCGGCGCTCGTTGACCAGTTCTGCGATGCGCTCGAGCAGCAGCCGCTTGTTGACCTGGTACGGCAGCTCGTCGACGACGATCGCGCTGCGGTTGCCGCGGTCGATCTCCTCGAAATGCGTCTTCGCGCGCATCACGACGCGACCGCGCCCCGTCCGGTAGCCCTCGCGCACGCCCTGCACGCCGTAGATGATGCCGGCGGTGGGGAAGTCGGGCGCCGGCACGATCTCGATCAGCTCGTCGATGGTCGTCTCCGGCCGCGCGAGCAGCGTCAGGCAGGCATCGACGATCTCGCCGAGATTGTGCGGCGGGATGTTCGTCGCCATCCCCACCGCGATGCCGGCGGCGCCGTTCACCAGCAGGTTCGGGATGCGCGCCGGCAGTACCGTCGGCTCGAGCTCCTTGCCGTCGTAGTTCGGCTGGAAGTCGACCGTCTCCTTGTCGATGTCGGCGAGCATCTCGCCGGCGATGCGCTGCAGCCGGCATTCCGTGTAGCGCATTGCCGCCGCGTTGTCGCCGTCGACCGAGCCGAAGTTGCCCTGCCCGTCGACCAGCATGTAGCGCAGCGAGAAGTCCTGCGCCATGCGCACCAGCGTGTCGTAGATCGACGCGTCGCCGTGCGGATGGTACTTACCCATCACGTCGCCGACGATGCGCGCGCACTTGACGAACGGACGGTTCCAGACGTTGTTCGCCTCGTGCATCGCGTACAGCACTCGACGGTGCACCGGCTTCAGGCCGTCGCGCACGTCGGGCAGCGCACGCCCGACGATCACGCTCATCGCGTAATCGAGATAGGAGCGGCGCATCTCCTCTTCGAGGCTGATCGGAAGCGTCTCTTTGGCGAAGGAGTCCATGCGTCGAAAATGCGGTACGGCGGGCGCGGCGGCGGGGCGCAGCGGGCCGAGAAGGCCGAAAGGAGTTGGTCGAAAAGGGGTCGGAGCGGGTTCGCGCCGAACCCACTATTTTACCATGCGGGATGATCGTCCCCGCGGGGGCCCCATCCCTCGCGTCTTCGCGTTCGCACCCGAGCAGCCATGGAGCCGACGATGCCGACCCCCGAAGAATCCGCCGCACGCACGCTGATCGAAGCGCAGTGGATCGCGCCGGTGCGCGCGAACGTCCCCGGCGATGCCGCCGACGAGTACCTGGTCGATCACGCGGTGGTGATCGAAGGCGACCGCATCCTCGACGTGCTGCCGACGGCGCAGGCGCGGCAGCGCTACCCGGATGCGGTGCGCGTGCCGCTGCCCGGGCACCTGCTCGTCCCCGGCTTCGTCAACCTGCACACGCACGCGGCGATGTCGCTGTTTCGCGGCGTCGGAGACGACCTGCCGCTGGCGACCTGGCTGCGCGAGCGGATCTGGCCGCTCGAGTCGCGCCTGGTCGACGCGCAGTTCGTGCGCGACGGCGCCACGCTCGCATTCGCCGAGATGCTGCTCGGCGGCACCACCTGCGTGAACGACATGTATTTCTTCCCGGAGGCGTCGATCGAAGCGGCGCTCGCCGTGGGCATACGCAGCGCGCACGGGATCGTCGTCGTCGACTTCCCCACCGTCTACGCGAGCGACCCGGCCGAGTACCTGCGCAAGGGGCTGGCGCTGCGCGACCGGATGCGCGACGAGCCGCTGGTCAGCTTCTGCCTGGCGCCGCATGCGCCGTACACCGCGGGCGACGACACGCTCGGGCGGGTGGCGACGATTTCGCGCGAGCTCGGGCTGCCCGTGCACATCCACGTGCACGAGACCGTCGAGGAGATCTCCGAGAGCGTCGCCCGGTACGGCAAGCGTCCGCTCGCGCGGCTCGATGCGCTCGGCCTCGTCGGCCCCGAGATGATCGCCGTGCACGCCGTCCATCTCGACGACGAGGACCTGCATCGGCTCGCCGCGGGCGGCGCATCGGTCGCGCATTGCCCGCGCTCGAACCTGAAGCTCGCCTGCGGGATCGCCCCCACGGCGCGCATGCACGAGCTCGGAATCCGGGTAGGCATCGGGACCGACGGCTCGGCGAGCAACAACCGCCTCGATCTGCTCGGCGAGGCCTCGGCCGCCGCGCTGCTGGCGAAGGCGACGAGCGGGCGCGCCGACGCCTGGCCGGCCGCCCGAACGCTGCGCGCGATGACGCTGGACGCCGCCACCGCGCTCGGGCTGGACGCCCGCATCGGCTCGATCGAAGCGGGCAAGCAGGCCGACCTCGCCGCGATCGACCTGCGCGCACCGGAACTGCAGCCCGTCTACGATCCGATTTCGCAGCTCGTCTACGCTGCGGGAAGGGAGCACGTGACCGACGTCTGGGTGGCCGGAAAGCCTGTTGTTCGAATGCGACAGCTCGCTGACCCCCGAGTCAGAGACACTGTGGACGAGGTAGTTGGTCGTACGGCCGTGTGGCAGAATCGGACTGGCGAAATCTTGTCAGGTCGGGCCTGAAGTCTGAAGTCGGGCCGATTGCTTGCCTGTCAGCGTCGTATACAGACTTTCAGTTCTACCGAAAGG
>DATGRE010000116.1:0-3478 GCA_035303885.1 Zeimonas sp.
AATCTCCTCGTTGTTGATCGACAGCAGGATGTCGCCTTGCCGGATGCCGGCACGCGCTGCCGGACCCTCCGAGGCTTCGACGACGACACCGCTTCGCAGGCGCAAGCGCTGCTTCTGCTGCTCGGAGAGATCGGAGACGGCGACGCCCAGCGAATTGACGGCGGGCGGCTGCTCGCCGCGCGGCGACTCGCTCGATCGCGCGCGTGGCGAGCGCTCGGGTTCGAGCTCGGCAACGGTGACGCGAAACTGCTTCGTCTCGCCGCGACGCCACACTTCCATCGGCACTGTCGACCCCGGCCGGGTCGCGCCCACCAGTCGCGGCAGGTCGCTCGAGCGCTCGATCGTCTTGCCGTCGTACTTCAGGATGATGTCGCCGACCTCGAGCCCGGCATTCTCGGCCGGACCGCCCCGCTCGATGCTGCGCACCAGCGCCCCCTCGGGACGCTCGAGCCCGAGCGGACCCGCGATGTCGCGCGTCACCTCGGAGATGCCCACGCCGATGCGCCCGCGCACGACGCGGCCGGTGGTGCGCAGCTGCTCGACGACGCGCATCACCTCGTCGATCGGGATCGCGAAGGAGATCCCCATGAAGCCGCCGGTGCGGCTGTAGATCTGCGAGTTGATGCCGACGACCTCGCCGGAGAGGTTGATCAGCGGGCCGCCGGAGTTGCCCGGGTTGACCGCGACGTCGGTCTGGATGAACGGCAGATAGTCGCCCGTGTCGCGGCTCTTGGCCGAGACGATGCCGGCGGTGACCGTGTTGTCGAGCCCGAAGGGCGAGCCGATCGCGAGCACCCATTCGCCGACGCGCAGCCGCTCGGAGTCGCCGATCGTCATGTACGGCAGATTCGTCGCGTCGACCTTCACCAGCGCGACGTCGGTGCGCCGATCGGATCCGATCAGCTTGCCGCGCAGCTCGCGCTTGTCGGCGAGCGTGACGTAGATGTCGTCGGCGCCGTCGACGACGTGGTGGTTCGTCAGGACGTAGCCGTCGGCGGAGATGATGAAGCCCGAGCCGAGGCCGCGCGGCACTTCCTCGCCCGGGCCGCCGCGGCCCGGTCCGCGCGGGCTCGGGCCCGGACGCGGCGGAAAGAAGCGGCGGAAGAACTCGTAGAACGGATCGTTCTCGTCCAGGCCGTCGGGAAACGGGAACTGCGGCAGCTGCGAGCGGTCGCCGCTCACCCGCTGGGTGGTGCGGATGTTGACGACCGCAGGGCCGACCTTCTCGACGAGATCGGCGAAATCGGGAAGCGCGCGCGCCCGGGTCGACGCTTGCGCGAGCGATGGGTCGGACCACCCCACCGTGCCCAGCGCAGCGAACGCCAGCACGCACGCGGCGAGCAGCTTCTTCATACGGGTTGCACCTCGGCGGATTCGTTCAGCAAAGCACAAGCGGCGCCCCGCGGCGGAAAGGGAGAGCCGCCCGGCGGGTCATTGCGGCGCCGCCCCGGGATCGGGACGCGCATCGACCGACACCGCGCCGCGGCCGTACCATAACAGCCACGCGCGCAGACGTCGCCAGTCGTTTTCCCCGTCGCCGCGGCGGGGCGGTGCGGCGGCGGGACGCGCCAGCAGCGCATCGAAGCGCGTGCCCTCGCCCTCGAAGCGCAGCCGCAGCCAGGCGAGCGGACCCAGCAGGTGCCAGCGTTCGATACACACCGGGCGCGCCCCGCGGCCGCGATCGGGCACGTCGCTCCAGCACGCCCGGCCCGTCTCGTCGATCGCCAGGCGGCCCTGCGCCGGCGCGGCCCCGACCGCCGCACGAGCCAGCGCGGCGACCAGGCAGAGGATCGCCGCGAGCGCGATCCACGCGCGCTGCGGGGCGTCGGCGAAGACGAGCGCGAAGACCGACGCGGCGAGCGCGAAGGCCCCCAGCGCGAGCCGGAACCGGCGGTGCCACGCGGGTGGCACGGTGTCGATGCAGACGGCGAAGGACACGGCAGCGTCCTCCGGGACAGGCTCAGACGCGACGCAGCACGAGCGTGCCGTTGGTTCCACCGAAGCCGAACGAATTCTTCAACGCGACGTCGATGCGCATCGACCGTGCGCTGTTGGCGCAGTAGTCGAGATCGCACTCCGGATCGGGGTTCGTCAGGTTGATCGTCGGCGGCGAGATCTGGTGGTGCACGGCGAGCGCGGTGAAGACGGTCTCGATGCCGCCGGCGCCGCCCAGCAGGTGCCCGGTCATCGACTTCGTCGAGTTCACGACGAGCCCGCGCGCGACGTCCTCCCCGAGCGCCGCCTTGATGGCGTCGCTTTCGTTGCGGTCGCCCAGCGGCGTCGACGTGCCGTGCGCGTTCAGGTACTGCACCTCGTGCGGTTCGACCCGCGCGTCGCGCAGCGCGGCGAGCATGCAGCGGCGCGCGCCGTCCATTTCCGGCGCCGTGATGTGATAGGCGTCGGCGCTCATGCCGAAGCCGGCCAGCTCGGCATAGATGCGGGCGCCGCGCGCGCGCGCCTGCTCGAACTCCTCGAGCATCAGCACGCCGGCCCCCTCGCCGAGCACGAAGCCGTCGCGTTCGCGGTCCCAGGGCCGGCTCGCCGCCTCGGGCTCCGCATTGCGCGTCGACAGCGCGCGCGCCGCGCAGAAGCCGCCCAGGCCGAGCGGCGAGATCGTCGCCTCCGAGCCACCGGCGAGCACGGCATCGGCGTCGCCGTAGGCGATCATCCGCGCCGCATCGCCGATGCAGTGCAGCCCCGTGGTGCACGCACTGACGATCGCGTAGTTCGGGCCCTTCAGGCCGGCGAGGATCGACATCTCGCCGGAGATGATGTTGATGATCGAGCCCGGCACGAAGAACGGCGAGATGCGGCGCACGCCGCGCGCGTTCAGCTCGTCGCGCATCTGCTCGATGAGCGGCAGCCCGCCGATGCCCGAGCCGATGATCACGCCGATGCGCTCGGCGTTCGCCTCGGTGACCTCCAGTCCGCTGTCGCGCAGCGCCTGCATGCCCGCGGCGATGCCGTAGTGCACGAAGGTGTCGAAATGACGCGCTTCCTTCGCCGGCATGTACTGCGTGACGTCGAAGTCGCGCACCTCGCCGGCGATCTGCGTCGGGTACGACGACACGTCGAAGCGCGTGATCCGGCGCACGCCGGAGCGCCCGGCGAGCAGATTGCTCCACGCGCTGGGCACGTCGTTGCCGACCGGGCTGACGACGCCCAGCCCGGTGATCGCCACTCGTCGCCGACTCAAGCGATGCTCCTGCTGCTCGGGTGAAAACGGGTCGAGGACGTCCTCGCGCGGCCCATGGGCCGCGCCGGGATCGTCCACGGCTCGCGCTCAGGCCTTCGAGTTGGCCTTCACGTAGTCGATCGCCTGCTGGACCGTCGTGATCTTCTCCGCTTCCTCGTCGGGGATCTCGGTCTCGAACTCGTCCTCGAGCGCCATCACGAGTTCGACGGTGTCGAGCGAGTCGGCGCCCAGATCGTCGACGAACGAGGATTCGTTCTTGATGTCCGCTTCGTTGACGCCGAG
>DATGRE010000117.1:0-22431 GCA_035303885.1 Zeimonas sp.
GATGCCTGCGTGACGAGCCAGTTCGAGCAGCAGGCGCGCGTGCTCGCCGGCTGGCCGTTGGGCGACACGCGCGCGCTCGCGCCGGCGGTCATGGTCAACCTGCTCGGCGACCTGTGGCACGATCGGTCCACGGGTGCGCTGCGCGAGCCCGACTGGTCGGCGGTGCTTCGGCACGGATCGGCGAAGCTGCATCTGTACGGCAAGCGCGAGGCGCGGCGGGGGCGCAAGATGGGGCACCTGACCGTCCTCGGCTCGACGCCCGATGAAGCCGATCGTGTCGCCGCGACGATCGAGGCCGCGCTCGGCATCGCCTCGGAGCCGGCGCGATGAGCGTCGTCGTCCGCCCGGCCGATCCCGGCGCGATCGAGGAAGCCGCGCGGCGCCTGGCGCGCGGCGAGCTCGTCGTCTTTCCGACCGAGACGGTCTACGGCCTCGGCGCCGATGCGGGGAACGCCGATGCGGTGGCTGCGGTGTACCGGATCAAGCAGCGGCCGCCGGGACATCCGCTGATCGTGCACGTGCTCGATGACGCCGCAGCGCGGTATTGGGCCGACTGGTCGCGGCGTGCGCAGCGGCTCGCCGAAGCGTTCTGGCCCGGTCCGCTCACGCTGGTCCTGAAGCGGCGGCCCGAAGCGCCGGCCTGGGCCTGCGGCGTGGAGACGACGATCGGGCTGCGCGCGCCGGCGCATCCGGTGGCGCGCGCGCTGCTGCGCGCGTTCGCCGAGCTGGGCGGACGCGGAATCGCCGCCCCGTCGGCCAATCGCTTCGGCCGCATCAGCCCGACGCGGGCCCAGCACGTCGTCGACGACCTAGGCGACGATGCGCCGTTGATCCTCGACGGCGGGCCGTGCGAAGTCGGCGTCGAATCGTCGATCCTCGACCTGAGCCGCACGCGCCCGGTGCTGCTGCGCCCCGGCGGCGTGACGCTGGCGCAACTGGCCGCGGCGCTCGGCGAGGAGGTGCTCGACCGCGACGTGCATGCGCCGCGCGCGCCGGGCACGCTCGATGCGCACTACGCGCCCGCGACGCCGCTCGAGCTCGTCGACACCGCCGAGGTCGCCGCTCATGTCGCGCGGCTGCGCGAGGCAGGACTGCGCGTGGCGCTGTGGTCGCGCACGGTGCCGCCCGCGAACGCCGACGTCGGCCTGCCGATGTCCGGCAACGCTCGCCTCACCGCCCGGGAGCTCTACGACACGCTGCGCCGGCTCGATCGCGCCGGCTGCGACCGCATCGTCGTCGAACGCGTGCCGCGCACGCCCGAATGGTGGGCGGTGCGCGATCGATTGCGCAGGGCGGCGGCGGCGTCTTCCTGAGGAGAGAAGGGAGAAGGGGGCAAAGCCTCGCGGGCACGGACGGGGCGCTTCCCTTTCTCCTTTCTCCCTTCTCTTCCTCGACTCAGCGATCCTGCGGCTGCACCAGCAGGATCGGCCGTCGCGTGCCGCGCAGCAGCGTCTGCGCGGTCGAGCCGAGGAAAACGGCGCCGAGCCCGGTGCGACCGATCGTGCCGACGCAGACGAGGTCGGCAGCCTCTCGCTCGATCGCCTCGAGCAGTGCCCGATCGGGGCGGTCGCTCTCGATCAGCTCGATGCGTACTGCGTTGGGGTTGACGCCTCTCGCGTCGGCGACCAGCGCTTCGAGCGCCTTGCGCCGATCGGCGACGACCTCCGCGTGCTCGCGCGCGAATTCCGGGTAGCTCGGCCGGCCGTAGCGTCCGTGGCGCATCAGGTTCGGACTCACGACGTGCACGACGACGACCTCCGCGCCTTCGGGCGCGACCGCGAGCGCATACGCGACGGCGCGGTTGCCGATCGACGACAGGTCGGTGGCCGCGACGACGCGGCGCAGCAGCGGCGGCAGCGGGGAGATCGACGCGACGGCCGCGCCCGGGACGACGAGGACGTTCGCCGTCGACTCGCGCAGCAGGTCGAGTGCGACCGATCCGGTGAACAGGCGTTCGACCGCGTTGCGCTGGTGCGAGCCGACGAGCAGCAGGTCGGCCTGCTCGCGCTCGGCGAGATGGGCCAGGCGTGCGGCCGGGTCGCCTTCGTGCGACGCGACGACCACCTCGACGGTCAGCGACGGCAGCGCACGCGCCAGCCGCTGCGCGATCTCGTCGCGCAGCAGATGCTGGGCGCGCGCGGGGTCGTCGAGCAGGCCGAGCCGGGAGGCCTCGCGCCTCGGATCGTCGACGTAGGCGGCGATCGGCTGGCACGGACCGAGCTCGGTGAGGCGCCCCGCGAACAGCACGGCGGCGTCGGCCTGCGGCGTGAAGTCATAGGCGATCAGCACGCGCAGCGCGCGTTCGCCCTGCAGCCAAGCGAGCAGCGGCGCCGCGTTGCGCACGACGAGCATCGGCGTCTCGGTGGTGCGCAGCACCCGCTCGCAGGTCTTGCCCAGCCGCACGCCGGAACCGTCGCGCTGCCCGACGGCGGGCAGCACGAGCAGGCCCGCACCGCGCCTTTTCGCCTCGGCGACGATCGCCTCGTCGGGCCAGCCGGCGGGCAGCTCGACCTGCACCGTCGCGCCGAGTGCGCGCAGGCGTTCGGCCGACGCGTTCAGCCGCTCGCGCGCGTCGTCCTCGATCGCATCGAGTGCCGGCGCGGGACCGAGCAGCACGCCGCGGGTGTCGAGCACGTGCACGAGCGTGAGCTCGCCGGCCGAGCGCTGCGCGAGCCGCGCGCCGAGTTCGGCCGCTTCCTCGGCACGGTCGCTGAAGTCGGTCCCGCTCAGAACCTGCATGCCTTTCTCCTGTCGAAGCCGCTCGCGATTGTAGGCTGCCGCGGCCGCGCTTCAGGCGCTGCGCGTCGATGCGGCGTCGCCGCGCTCCCGGGCGGCGATCGAAAGGCAGAAGGATGCGACCGCCTCGACGACCTCGTCGGGGCGGTCGAGATGCGGGCTGTGCCGGCAGTCGGGCAGCTTCAGCAGCTGCGCCTGCGGCTGCAGCTCGGCGATCCGGTCGAGCTGGCGCATCGTCCCGTACTGGTCGTTCTCGCCCTGGATCGCGAGGATCGGACAGCGAATCGCGGCCACTTCCTTCTCGATCGTCCACGCGGCGAATGCGTCCGACAGCCAGATCTCGGTCCAGTAGCGGAACGCTCCGTCGACGTCGTCGTGATAGCGCGCGAGCTGCTCGCGCAGCCCCGGCACTTCGTAGCGGCGTGCGATCGCCGCAATCGCATCGGTGCAGACCGGCTCGACGAACAGGTGCGGCGCGAGCGCGACGACGGCGGCGTCCGCATCCGGGAAGGTGCCCGCGTGGATCAGCGCGATCGAGGCGCCGTCGCTGTGCCCGACGAGGATCGGCCGTTCGATGCCGAAGGTGCGCAGCAGCGCCGGCAGCACGTGCACCGCTTCGTCGTGCATGAAGCGCACCGTGCGCGGCTCGGTGCACGGGTCCGAGCCGCCGTAGCCGAGGCGCGAATAGACGATCCCCGGCAGGCCCGTGGCGGCGCAGACGCGATCGGGGAAGTCGCGGAACAGCGCCACGCAGCCGAGCCCCTCGTGCAGGAAGACGAGTGCCGGCGATTGCGCGGCCGGCTCGCCGATCGTCCGGTACTCCAGGCGCCGGCCCTCGACGACGACGTGAAAATAATGCTCGTTGCGACTGCGCACCATGAGTTATATTGCAGGTCTTACGGGACAAACACTCCATCTTGCATGGCCTCGGCGGCAAGCGGCAAGCCGGAAGACGAGCACGCGTTCCTCGAAGCGCTGGGCAGGCGCGTGCGCGAGCGGCGCGACGAAGCGCATCTGACGCGCAAGCGCCTGGCCGAACTCTCCGGCCTGTCCGAGCGCTATCTCGCGCAGCTCGAATCCGGAGACGGAAACATCTCGATCCTGCTGATCCGGCGCGTCGCCGAGGCGCTGGGCTGCCCGCTCGAGCAGCTTCTGGCGGACCGGTCGGTCGATCCGGAGATCGCCGCCGCGGTCGAGCTGCTGCGCGGGCTGCGTCCCGAGCAGCGCCACGAGGCGGTGGCGCTGCTGCAGCAGCGCTTCGGCGAGACGAGCCGGGAGCGGGCACGGCGCATCGCTCTCGTCGGACTGCGCGGTGCCGGCAAGTCGACGCTCGGTGCGCAGCTGGCTGCGCGGCTGCGCGCGCCGTTCTACGAGCTCGACCAGCAGATCGAGCGCGAGCTCGGGGCGTCGCTCGGCAGCATCTTCTCGATGTACGGCCAGGACACCTTCCGCGAGGCCGAGGCCCGGGTGCTCGACCGACTCACCCGGACGCACAGGCGCTGCGTGATCGCCACCGGCGGCTCGCTCGTGCTCGAGCCGCGCACCTACGAGCTGCTGCGCGAGCGCTGCTTCACCGTCTGGCTGCGTGCCTCGCCGGAAGACCACATGGACCGCGTCATCGCGCAGGGCGACCTGCGCCCGATCCGCGGGCGCGAGCACGCGATGTCCGAATTGCGCGCGATCCTCAAGCAGCGCGAGCGGCTGTACGCGCTCGCCGATGCGACCGTCGACACCAGCGGGGCCGACGAGGCGCAGAGTCTCGAGCGGCTGCTCGAAGTGGTCGGCGAGGCCGCCTCGTCGCAGCTGCCGCAGGAACGGGCGAGCTGACGGCGCGAAGCGATCGAGCGCCGAGCGTACCGCGCGATAATCACCCACGAACCTGGAGGGAAGCTGCCGTGGCCGAGATCTCGAGTGCCGATCATTCCGTAAGCCCGCCGCGCATCCGCATTCCGCGCCACTACAACGCCGCGCACGATCTGCTCGAGCGAAACCTGGCCGCCGGCCGCGGCGATCGCGTCGCCTACATCGACGACCGCGGCTCGTGCACCTATGCCGAGCTCGCCCGGCGGGTGAACCGCTTCGCGTCCTCGCTCGCCGGGCTTGGACTGCGCCGCGAGGAGCGCGTGCTGCTGTGCATGCTCGATACGATCGACTGGCCGGTCGCGTTCCTCGGCTCGATCAAGGCCGGCGTGGTGCCGGTGGCGGTGAACACGCTGCTGCGCCCGCACGACTACGACTACATGCTGCGCGATTCGCGTGCGGCCGCGCTGTTCGTCTCGCAGGCACTGCTGCCGTCCTTCGAGGAGTCGATCGGATCGATCGACACGCTGCGCACCGTCGTCGTCTCGTCGGCGCCCGGAACCGGCGGCAAGCTCCCGTCGGAGCGCTACGTCGATTTCGACGCGCTGCTCGAAACGGGCAGCGATGCCTTCGAGTGCGCCGACACCGTCGCCGACGAGCCGTGCTTCTGGCTGTATTCGTCGGGCTCCACCGGTTCGCCGAAGGGCACCGTGCACGTCCACTCGAGCCCGATCGAGACGGCCGAGCTCTACGCGCGTCCGGTGCTCGGTATCCGCGAGGACGACCTCGTGTTCAGCGCGGCGAAGCTGTTCTTCGCGTATGGGCTGGGCAACGGCCTGACCTTCCCGATGTCGGTCGGCGCGACGACGGTGCTGATGGCCGAGCGCCCCACGCCCGAGGCGGTGTTCAAGCGCCTCACCGGCGAGGCGCCGGCCGCGCTCGCCGCGTCGGGCCGGCGCCCGACGATCTTCTATGGGGTGCCGACGCTCTATGCCGGGATGCTCGCGAGTCCGTCGTTCCCGGCCGCGTCGCAGCTGTCGTTGCGCGTGGCGACGTCGGCGGGCGAGGCGCTGCCGGAGGGCATCGGCACGACGTTCACCGAGCGCACGAAGGTCGAGATCCTCGACGGCATCGGCTCGACCGAGATGCTGCACATCTTCCTCTCGAACCAGTCCGGGACCGTCCGGTACGGCACCACCGGCAAGCCGGTGCCCGGTTACACGCTGAAGCTGGTCGGCGACGACGGACAGGAAGTCGGCGACGGCGAGGTCGGCGACCTGTACATCAACGGTCCGTCCGCGGCCGCGCAGTACTGGAACCAGCGCGAGAAGACGCGCGACACGTTCCAGGGCGTCTGGACGCGCAGCGGCGACAAGTACCAGCGCGATGCCGACGGCTACTACACCTACGCGGGGCGCTCCGACGACATGATGAAGGTGAGCGGACAGTACGTGTCGCCCTTCGAGGTCGAGTCGGCGGTCGCCTCGCATCCGATGGTGCTCGAGGCGGCGGTGGTCGGCTCCCGCGATTCCGACGGCCTGCTCAAGCCGAAGGCCTTCGTCGTGCTGAAAGAGCCGTCGCGCGCCACCGACGCGCTCGCGCAGGAGCTCAAGGCGCACGTGAAGGATCGGCTCGCGCCGTTCAAGTATCCGCGCTGGATCGAGTTCGTCGACGAACTGCCCAAGACGGCGACCGGCAAGATCCAGCGCTACCGGCTGCGCGATCGCGAAGGATTCACCGGGTGAGCGCGGATTCGAAAGGAACCGGAGCGACCGGCATGCGCGTGTTCGAGAGTCTGGCCGAACTGGCCGCCTGCGTCGGCGAGGAGATCGCGGTCAGCGACTGGGTGGAGATCACGCAGCAGCGCATCGACGCCTTCGCCGACGCGACCGGCGATCACCAATGGATCCACGTCGATCCGAAACGCGCGGCGCAGGGGCCCTTCGGCACGACGATCGCGCACGGCTACCTGACGCTGTCGCTGCTGCCGCTGTTGATGGAGAGTGCGATCGAGCTGCGCGGCGTGCGGATGAGCGTGAACTACGGGTTGAACCGCGTCCGCTTCCCGGCGCCGGTGCCGGTGGGCAGCCGGCTGCGCGCGCGATTCCGCATCGTCTCGGTCGAGGACATCGGCAGCGGCGGGCTGCAGATCGTGACCGAAGCGACGGTCGAGCGCGAAGGCGGCGACAAGCCGGTGTGTATCGCGCAGACCGTCGCCCGGCGCTACGCGTAGCCGCGTTTCAGCTTCCCCAGACCGCGCGGGCGACCTCGACGACGCGCTCGAGCTTGCGCCACTGCTCTTCCTCGGAGAGCGCGTTGCCGTGGTGCGTGCTCGAGAAGCCGCATTGCGGCGACAGGCACAGGTTCTCGAGCGCGACGAAGCGCGCGGCCTCCTCGATCCGGCGCTCGAGCACGTCCTTCGGCTCGAGTTCGCCGGTCTTCGTGGTGACGAGGCCGAGCACGACGCGCTTGCCGGGCGGCAGCGCCTTCAGCGGCTCGAATCCGCCGGCGCGTGCGCTGTCGAACTCCATGAAGTACCCGTCGACCTTCGTCGAGAACATCGCCTCGACGACCGGTTCGTAGCCGCCCTCGGCGACCCAGGCGCTGCGGAAATTGCCGCGGCAGGTGTGCATCGTCACGTGCAGCCCGTCGGGCTTGCCCTCGAGCGCGGCGTTGATGACCTCGGCATAGGTGCGCGGCAGCGCCGCCGGGTCGTCACCGTTCGCGCGGCACGCCGCCTGGATCTTCGGGTCGCACAGGTAGGCGAAGGTGATGTCGTCGAGCTGCAGGTAGCGGCAGCCGGCGTCGTGGAGATGGCGGATCGCGTCGCGGTACGCCTGTGCGACGTCGGACCAGAACGCGTCGAGATCCGGGTACGCTTCCTTCGAGATCGCCGCGCGGCCGCCGCGCAGGTGCAGCATCGACGGCGACGGGATCGTCATCTTCGGCGTGTGCGAGGTCTGTTTTTTCAGGAACGCGAAGTGGTCGACCATGATCGGCCGGCCGCAGGCGATGCGACCGGTCACCGTCGCGATCGGCGGCTGCTCGGACGACGCGGCGACGCCGAATTTCGGCCCGGGGTTCTCCTTCAGCGTGACGCCGTCGAGCTGCGACAGGAAGTCCAGGTGCCACCAGTCACGGCGAAATTCGCCGTCGGTGATCGATTCCAGGCCGATCGCTTCCTGCCGTCGCACGGCTTCGCGGATGGCCCGGTCCTCGGCGTCGCGCAGCGTCGCCGCGTCGATCTCGCGGCGGCGCCAGCGGGCGCGTTCCTCGGCGAGCCAGGCCGGGCGCAGAAGACTGCCGACGTGATCGGCGCGGAAGGGGATGGGCATCGTCGTCTCCTCGGCTTCGAGCAGCAATCATAGCCACCGCTTCGAATCGGGCGATGCCCTGCGCGGTCGATCTCAGCTGAACGCCTGGATTCCGGTCTGCGCCCTGCCCAGGATCAGCGCGTGGATGTCGTGCGTGCCCTCGTAGGTGTTGACCACCTCGAGGTTCACGAGATGGCGCGCGACGCCGAACTCGTCGGAGATGCCGTTGCCGCCCATCATGTCGCGCGCCATGCGCGCGATCTCGAGCGACTTGCCGCACGAGTTGCGCTTCATGATCGACGTGATCTCGACGGCGGCCGTGCCTTCGTCCTTCATCCGGCCCAGGCGCAGGCAGCCCTGCAGCCCGAGCGTGATCTCGGTCTGCATGTCGGCGAGCTTCTTCTGGATCAGCTGGTTGGCCGCGAGGGGGCGGCCGAATTGCTTGCGATCGAGCACGTACTGGCGCGCGCGGAACCAGCAGTCCTCGGCGGCGCCGAGCGCGCCCCACGCGATGCCGTAGCGCGCGCTGTTCAGGCAGGTGAACGGACCCTTCAGTCCCTCGACCTTCGGCATCAGCTGCTCGTCGGGCACGAACACCTGGTCCATCACGATCTCGCCGGTGAGCGAGGCGCGCAGGCCGACCTTGCCGTGGATGGCGGGCGCCGACAGGCCCTTCATCCCCTTCTCGAGAATGAATCCCTTGATCCGGCCGTCGTGGTCTCCGCCGACGCACTTCGCCCAGACGATGAACACGTCGGCAAACGGCGAGTTCGAGATCCACATCTTGTTGCCGGTGAGCTCGTACCCTCCCGAGACGCGCTTCGCACGCGTTTCCATCGAGCCCGGGTCGGACCCGTGGTTCGGCTCGGTGAGCCCGAAGCAGCCGATCCATTCGCCGGTGGCCAGCTTCGGCAGGTATTTCTCCTTCTGCGCGTCGGTGCCGAACTCGAAGATCGGCACCATGACGAGCGAGCTCTGCACGCTCATCATCGAGCGATATCCGGAGTCGACGCGCTCGACCTCGCGCGCGATCAGCCCGTAGGCGACGTAGTTCAGCCCCGGACCGCCATAGGCTTCCGGGATCGTCGGCCCGAGCAGTCCGAGCTCGCCCATCTCGCGGAAGATCGCCGGGTCGGTCTTCTCGGTGCGGAATGCTTCGAGAATGCGCGGAGCGAGGCGCTCCTGGCAGTACGCGGCAGCCGCGTCGCGCACCATCCGCTCGTCTTCCGTGAGCTGCTGGTCGAGCAGCAGCGGGTCGTCCCACTTGAATGCGACTTTCATCCGATACTCCTGATTCGGCTCGGGAAAATGTCGTAGCGTATTCGATTCGCGCGTCCGGGACGCGACGGGCCCCGGCGTTGGGGCCTCCGACGCCTCCGACGGAGGGCTCCGAGGGGCTCGGCGGAGGGCTCCGAGGGCTCCGCGGCGGCCGGTTCGGGACCCGGCTGCGGGGTGCGGTACGTCGCCGGGCCGCCGAACGCGAAAAGAAGCATTCCGATGCCGATTTATGCCGGAATCGCGCCCGGCGCCCCATGATCTGGCTCAAGGCGCGGCGTTGACGGCGGACAAGGCGCGAAACGCGGGGAAGCGCTAGCGTCCGCGCATGCGTCCCGCTCGCTGGAGTCTCGCGGCCCGCCTGGCCGTCCTCGGCTTCTCCATGCTGCTGCTCGCGCTCGTCTCGATCGCGCTGACGTTCTGGGTCACGTGGCAGCTGCAGGGCGGAGCGGCGGCGGTCAACGAGGCGGGGCGCATGCGCATGCAGACGTACCGGATCGCGCTCGACGCGCAGCGCCGCGCCAGTGACGAGCTCGCGCGACACGTCGAGCGTTTCGACGAGAGCCTCGCCGTGCTGCGCGACGGCGATCCGTCGCGGCCGCTGTTCGTGCCGTGGAACGACGCGACGCGCGCGCATTTCGACGGCGTGCAGGCGCAATGGCGCGAGCTGCGCGCGGACTGGCTCTCGCGCCCGGAGCTCGTCGCGCTGTCGCGCGTCGACGCCTTCGTCGAGTCCACCGATGCCTTCGTCGCGTCGATCGAGGACCGGCTGTCGCGCTGGACGGCGGTCCTCTACACCTACCAGTTTGCGATGATGGCGCTGGCGATCGGCGGCGCGGTCGCGCTGCTCTATACCGGCTACATCTACGTCGTCGATCCGGTCGCGCGGCTGCGTCGCGCGCTGGCGCTCGTCGAGCAGGGCGCGTTCGATGCGCGCGTGGACGTCATCGCGCGCGACGAGTTCGGCGAGCTCGGCGAAGGCTTCAACCGGATGGCGCGCAACCTGCAGCAGCTGTACGCCAGCCTCGAGGACAAGGTCCGCGAGAAGACGGCGAGCCTGGAGAGCGAGAGCCGGCGGCTGGCGTCGTTGTACGACGCGAGCGCATTCATCGGCCGCGTGGACACGCTCGACGAGCTGGCACGCGGCTTCGTGGGCAAGGTGCGCCAGGCGGCGCGCGCCGACGCCGCGGTGATCCGCTGGTCGGACCAGGCGAACCAGCGCTATCTGCTGCTCGCCGCCGACGGACTGCCCGAGCCCCTCGTGCGGGCCGAGCAATGCCTGAACGCGGGAAGCTGCCATTGCGGAGCCGCGCCTGCCGGTTCCGGTGCGCGCACGATCGCGCTGGCCGTCGGCGCGACCGGGCCGCTCGGCCATTGCGGCCCGGCGGGCTTTCGCACGCTGGTCGCGATACCGGTCGAGCTGCACCATCGCGTGCTGGGCGAGATCGACTTGCTGTATCGCGACGAGCACGCGCTCGCCGACGAGGACCGCTCGCTGCTCGAGACGCTGGCGAGCCACCTGGCCAGCGCGATGGAGGGCATGCGCGCGGCCGCGCTCGACGTCGAGGCGGCGGTGGCGCACGAGCGCGGGCTGCTCGCGCAGGAGCTGCACGACTCGATCGCGCAGTCGCTGGCGTTCCTGAAGATCCAGGTGAAGCTGCTGCGCGCCGCGGCCGGGCGCGGCGATCCGTCCGCCGTCGCGCGCGCCGTCGACGAGATCGACGCCGGCGTGCGCGAGAGCTACAGCGACGTGCGCGAGCTGCTGCTGCACTTCCGCACGCGCACGCGCGACGAGGACATCGAGCCGGCGCTGCGTACGACGCTGTCGAAGTTCGAGCACCAGACCGGCCTGCGGGTCCAGCTCGACATCGAGGGGCACGGATTGCCGCTCGATCCCGACGTGCAGGTGCAGGCGCTGCACATCGTGCAGGAGGCGCTGTCGAACGTGCGCAAGCACGCCGGCGCCAAGCGGGTCTGGCTGCGCGTGCAGCAGACGCCCGCCTGGCGTTTCGAGGTGCGCGACGACGGCTGCGGATTCGACGCGAGCGCAGCGCCCGGGGAGACGCAGGTCGGGCTGCGCATCGCGCGTGAACGCGCGCAGCGCATCGGCGGGCAGGTCGAGGTCGAGTCGTCGCCGGGCGAGGGAACGCGCGTGATCCTGACCCTGCCGCAGCCGGCGTCGGCGCCGGCTGCGAGCGGCGCCGCGTCCGACGCCGCAAGGTTCCCGCGCGCCGGCGTCGCGTCCGGAGCGCCGATGGGTGCCATCGGAGGCGCACGATGACGATCTCGATCCCGATCCGACTGCTCGTCGTCGACGACCACACGCTGTTCCGTCGGGGGCTCGTCGCGCTGCTGGCGAGCGAGCCGGGGCTCGAGGTGGTCGGCGAAGCGGCCGACGCGGGCGAAGCGCTGCGTCGCGCGCGCGAGCTGCAGCCGCAGGTGATCCTGCTCGACAATCACCTGCCCGGTGCGAGTGGCGTCGCCGCGATTCCCGGGCTGAAGGAAGCCGCGCCGTCGGCGCAGGTGCTGATGCTCACGGTCAGCGAGGACGAGAACGATCTCGCCGCGGCATTGCGTGCCGGTGCGCGGGGCTACGTGCTGAAGACGATCGACGGCGATGCGCTCGCCGAGGCGATCCGGCGCACCATGGCCGGCGAGTCGGTGGTCAGCCCCGAGATGACCGGCAAGCTCGTCGATGCGTTCCGCTCGAGCGTCGAGGGGCAGGGCGCGACTCGCGCGAAGGCGCCCGTCGATCCGATCGAGACGCTCTCGCCGCGCGAACGCGAGATCCTCCTGCACATCGCGCGCGGTGCGAGCAACAAGGCGATCGCGCGCGCGCTCGACATCGCCGAGACGACGGTGAAGATCCACGTGCAGCACATCCTGCGCAAGCTGAATCTCGTGTCCCGCGTGCAGGCGGCCGTGTATGCCGCGGAGCGCGGGTTCGGTTCGGCCGCGTCCGGCTCGACGGCAGCACCCGGCTCGTAGCCTCGGGTTCGTAGCCTCGGTTCAATAGCCTTCCTCGGGCTCCCGCAGCCTTCCCGGCGATTCGCGCGGCGCGATCCTGCGCTGCGCATCGCAAGCGCGCGGAAGGCCGCGCACGTTCCCTGCCGACGAAGGAATCCGCACGCGCTCGCGACGAGCCGGACACCGGCGGCGAGCCGGCGCGCCCGGGGGGAGTAGTTCCTTCGAACGATCCGACGGCGCGGGCCCTCCTCCTTCGGCAGCGCCGCGCGCCCACCAGCGAAGGATGTTCGCGCACGCGCCCGATCCCTAGAGTCGAACGCCAGGGAGAGAGCGAAATGACTGCCGTCGTCTTCGAGGGTGCGCGGGCGCGCCAGGGCCTGTCGGTGCTGATCTTCAGCACGCTCGCCTTCACCGTCTGCTTCATGGTCTGGATGATGCTCGGCGTGATCGGGATCCCGATCCGCGAGGCGCTCGACCTGAACGCCACGCAGTTCGGGCTGCTGACCGCCACGCCGGTGCTCACCGGCTCGCTGATCCGCGTGCCGCTCGGCATCTGGACCGATCGCTACGGCGGGCGCATCGTGATGACGCTGCTGATGGCGGCGGCGGCGCCCGCGATCTGGCTGATGGCCTACGCCACGCAGTTCTGGCAGTTCATCGTCATCGGTTTGTTCATCGGCCTGGCGGGCGGCTCGTTCTCGGTGGGCACGCCCTACGTCGCGCGATGGTTTCCGCGCAACCGCCAGGGCTTCGCGATGGGCGTCTACGGCGCGGGCAACTCCGGCGCGGCGGTCAACAAGTTCGTCGCGCCGGCGCTGGTCGTCGCCTTCGGCTGGACGATGGTGCCGCAGGTCTACGCGGTGATCCTGCTCGTGACGGTCGTGCTGTTCTGGATGTTCACGTACAGCGATCCCGACCACCTCGTCCCGCCCGACGTGCGCTTCGTCGACCAGCTGAAGCTGCTGCGCGATCCGCGCGTGCTCAAGTACTGCCAGTACTACAGCATCGTCTTCGGCGGCTACGTGGCGCTGAGCCTGTGGATGGTGCAGTACTACGTGGGCGAGTACGGCCTGGACATCCGCGTCGCCGCGCTGCTCGCGGCCTGCTTCTCGCTGCCCGGCGGCGTGCTGCGGGCGGTGGGCGGATGGCTGTCGGACCGCTACGGCGCGCACAGCGTCACCTGGTGGGTGATGTGGGTGAGCTGGATCTGCCTGTTCCTGCTCAGCTATCCGCAGACCGAATTCACCGTGCGCACGATCGACGGGGCGCGCAGCTTCTCGCTCGGCCTGAACGTCTACGCGTTCACCGTGCTGATGTTCGTGCTCGGCGTCGCCTGGGCCTTCGGCAAGGCGAGCGTCTTCAAGTACCTGAGCGACGAGTACCCGCAGGACATCGGCGCGGTGTCCGGCGTCGTGGGGCTGGCCGGTGGCCTGGGCGGCTTCGTGCTGCCGATCCTCTTCGGCGTGCTCGCCGACCTGACCGGCGTGCGCTCGAGCGCCTTCATGCTGATGTACGGCGTCGTCTGGGTGTCGCTGATCTGGATGTACTTCACCGAGGTGCGCCGCACCGAGCTGATGGGGCCGCATCCGGTGGCCGCCCGCGGCTGAAGCGACGTGTTCGACGTGAAGCCCGCACCGCATCCGCACTTGCACGGAGATCTGCAATGACCGCTTCGACCGCCGCCGGCGCCGTACGGGCGAGACCGGGCAGCGTCCTGACGATCTGGACCCCCGAGGACAAGGCGTTCTGGATCCGCGAGGGCGAGGCGATCGCCCGGCTGAACCTGTGGATCTCGGTGCCCGCGCTGTTCCTCGCCTTCGCCGTCTGGCAGCTGTGGAGCGTCGTCGCCGTGAGCCTGCCGGCGCTGGGCTTTCGCTACTCGACGAATCAGCTGTTCTGGCTGGCTGCCGCTCCGGCCCTCTCCGGGGCGACCCTGCGCATCTTCTACTCGTTCATGGTGCCGCTGGTGGGCGGGCGGCGCTGGACCGCGATCTCGACCGCTTCGCTGCTGATACCGGCGATCGGCATCGGCGTCGCGGTGCAGGATCCGACGACGAGCTATCCGACGATGCTCGCGCTCGCGCTGCTGTGCGGCCTGGGCGGCGGCAACTTCAGCTCGAGCATGGCCAACATCAGCTTCTTCTTCCCGAAGGAGCGCAAGGGATCGGCGCTCGGCGTCAACGCGGGCCTGGGCAACCTGGGCGTGTCGGTCGTGCAGTTCGTCGCGCCGCTGGTCGTCGCCGCCGGCTTCTTCGGCGTGCTCGGCGGCGAGCCGCAGACGATGGTGAAGGACGGCCAGAGCGTGACGGTGTGGACGCAGAACGCCGCGTTCGTCTGGGTGCCGTGGATCGCGCTCGCCGCGCTCGCGGCGTGGTTCTTCATGAACGACATCGCGGACGCGAAGGCGTCGTTCGCCGCGCAGGCGGCGATCTTCCAGCGCAAGCACAACTGGCTGATGTGCCTGCTGTACCTCGGCACCTTCGGCTCGTTCATCGGCTTCGCCGCGGGCTTTCCGCTGCTGATCCGCAGCCAGTTCCCGGCGGCCGATCCATTGGCCTACGCGTGGCTCGGTCCGCTCGTCGGCGCGCTGGTCCGGCCGTTCGGCGGCTGGCTCTCCGACCGTCTGGGCGGCGCGCGGGTCACGTTGTGGAACTTCGCGGCGATGGCGCTCGCGGTGCTCGGCGTGCTGTTCTTCCTGCCCAAGGGCACCGGCGGATTCGCGTTTCCGTTCGGCCCGCTCGAGGGCGATTTCGGCGGCTTCTTCGCGATGTTCCTCGTGCTGTTCCTGACCACCGGCATCGGCAACGGCTCGACCTTCCGCATGATCCCGGTGATCTTCCTGAACCAGAAGCTCGCGCAGGCGCGCGGCCGCGGCGAGGCCGCGCAGGCGCAGGCCGTACGCGACGGCAACACCGAGGCCGCGGCGGCGCTCGGCTTCGCCGGCGCGCTCGGCGCCTACGGCGGCTTCTTCATCCCGAAGAGCTACGGCAGCTCGATCGCCGCCACCGGCGGCCCCGAAGCCGCACTGTGGATCTTCTGCGCCTTCTACTTCCTCTGCACCGCGATCACCTGGTGGTACTACGCGCGCCGCCACGCCGAAATGCCATGCTGAGCGCGCTCGTCCACCCGACTTCCGTGCGTTCGCGGCAGACGACTGTGCGACGCATGCGCCGGCAGGCAAGGCGTACCGTCGCGGCGCCCGGTACCGCGGCATGGGCCGTGCGCCGTGAGGACTCCGCGGTACGTCAAAGGCGGGGATGCCTGCGGCAAGCGAAGGCGAGTGGGTTTTCGCCGCGCAAACAGAACACGTTTCCAGCAAAGGCGCGGGCCGTCGGCCGCGGGCGCACCCAAGCGCCCGTGGCCGACGGCCCGCGCCTTTGCACGCGCCGTCTTGGCACACGCCGCCTTTGCCCGCGCCGACTTCCCATGCGCGCAGGGAGCACCCGATGAGCCATCTACTGGACCGCCTGACCTTCTTCACCCAGCCCACCGAGCCCTTCTCCGACGCCCACGGCCTGACCACCGGCGAGGACCGCACCTGGGAGGACGCCTACCGCAATCGCTGGCAGCACGACCGGATCGTGCGCTCGACGCACGGCACGAACTGCACCGGCTCGTGCTCGTGGAAGATCTACGTCAAGGGCGGCATCGTCACCTGGGAGACGCAGCAGACCGACTATCCGCGCACGCGCCCGGATCTGCCGAACCACGAGCCGCGCGGCTGCGCGCGCGGGGCGAGCTACAGCTGGTACCTGTACAGCGCCAATCGCGTGAAATATCCGCTGGTGCGCGCGCGCCTGATGAAGGCGTGGCGTGCGGCGCGCGCGAAGGAGAGCGACCCGGTCCGAGCATGGGCCGCCGTCGTCGACGACGAAGCGACGCGCCGCGACTATCAGCGCCAGCGCGGGCTGGGCGGCTTCGTGCGGGCCGATTGGGACGAAGTCAACGAGATCGTCGCCGCGGCGAACATCCATACGATCCGCCGATACGGTCCCGACCGCATCCTCGGTTTCTCGCCGATTCCGGCGATGTCGATGGTCTCGTACGCGGCGGGCTCGCGCTACCTGTCGCTGATCGGCGGCGTGAGCATGAGCTTCTACGACTGGTACTGCGACCTGCCGCCGTCGAGCCCGCAGACCTGGGGCGAGCAGACCGACGTTCCCGAATCGGCCGACTGGTACAACTCGACCTTCCTGATCGCGTGGGGATCGAACGTCCCGCAGACGCGTACGCCCGATGCGCATTTCTTCACCGAGGTGCGCTACAAGGGCGCCAAGGTGGTCGCGGTCACGCCCGACTACGCCGAGGTCTCGAAGCTCGCCGATCTGTGGCTGCATCCGAAGCAGGGCACCGACGCCGCGCTCGCGATGGCGATGGGACACGTCGTCCTCGACGAATTCCACGTGAAGCGGCGCGTGCCGTATTTCGAGGACTACGCGCGCCGCTACACCGATCTTCCGATGCTCGTCGAGCTGCGCGAGACGACGCTCGCCGACGGATCGACCGTGCTCGCACCGGGACGCTACCTGCGGGCGAGCGATTTCGACGCGGCGCTCGGGCAGGAAAACCACCCGCAATGGAAGACCGTCGCCTTCGACGACGACGATCGCGTCGTCGTTCCGCACGGATCGATCGGCTTTCGATGGGGCCCCGAGGCACGCGCCGATGCAGGGCGGTGGAATCTCGAGAACCGCGACGCGCGCGACGGCCGCGAGTGCCGCCTGCGCCTGTCGCTCCTCGATGCGCCCGAGGCGCCGTGCGAGATCGTCGAGGTGGGCTTTCCGTATTTCGGCGGCATCGCCACGCCGCATTTCGACGCCAACCCGCAGGGCACCGAGGTGCTTCGCCGCCGCGTGCCGGCGCGTCGCCTCGCCCTCGTTCGCGACGGCGTGCGAATCGAGGCGAGGGTCGCCACCGTCTTCGACCTGCTGGTCGCGCACTACGGCGTGGCGCGCCCGGGCGTCGACGATCCTTCGGCCGCGTCGAGCCACGACGACGACCTTCCGTACACGCCGGCCTGGCAGGAGGCGATCACCGGCGTGCCGCGCGAGCAGGTGATCGCGGTGGCGCGCCAGTTCGCCGCGAACGCCGAGAAGACGCAGGGCCGCTCGATGGTGATCATCGGCGCGGCGATGAACCACTGGTACCACTGCGACATGAACTACCGCGGCATCATCAACCTGCTGATGCTGTGCGGCTGCGTAGGCCAGAGCGGCGGCGGATGGGCGCACTACGTCGGGCAGGAGAAGCTGCGCCCGCAGACCGGATGGGCGCCGCTCGCCTTCGCGCTCGACTGGTGCCGCCCGCCGCGGCAGCAGAATTCGACGAGCTTCTTCTACGCCCACACCGATCAATGGCGCTACGAGCGCCTGGGCGTCGACGAGATCCTCTCGCCGCTGGCCGATCGCGATGCGCACCGCGCGTCGGTCATCGACTACAACGTGCGCGCCGAGCGCATGGGGTGGCTTCCGTCGGCGCCGCAGCTGAAGACGAATCCGCTCGAGGTGGCGAAGGCGGCCCGCGCGGCCGGCGTCGACGAGAAGGCGTACGTCGTCGACGCGCTGAAGAGTGGCGCGCTGCAGCTGAGCTGCGAGGATCCCGACGATCCGGCGAACTGGCCGCGCAACCTCTTCGTGTGGCGCTCGAACCTGCTCGGCTCCTCGGGCAAGGGCCACGAGTATTTCCTGCGTCACCTGCTCGGGACGAGCCACGGCGTGCAGGGCGGCGAGCTCGGCCCCGACGACGCGAAGCCGGTGGAGCCGAAATGGCACGAGCATGCGCCCGAAGGAAAGCTCGACCTGCTCGTCACGCTCGACTTCCGGATGAGCACGACCTGCCTGTACTCGGACATCGTGCTGCCCACCGCGACCTGGTACGAGAAGAACGACCTGAACACCAGCGACATGCACCCGTTCATCCACCCGCTGTCGCGCGCGGTCGATCCGGCCTGGGAGGCGCGCAGCGACTGGGAGATCTACAAGGGCTTTGCGAAGAAGTTCAGCGAGCTGTGCGTCGGACATCTCGGTGTCGAGCGCGACGTCGTGCTCACGCCGATGATGCACGACACGCCGGCCGAGCTCGCGCAGCCCTTCGAGGTGCGCGACTGGAAGCGCGGCGAATGCGAGCTCGAGCCGGGCCGAACGGCGCCGCAGGTCACCGTCGTCGAACGCGACTATCCCGGCACGCATGCGCGCTTCACCGCGCTCGGGCCGCTGATGACGCGGATCGGCAACGGCGGCAAGGGCATCGCGTGGAACACCGAGGAAGAGGTGCGCGCGCTCGCCGAGTTGAACGGCGCGGTCGACGACGAAGGTCCCGCGCGCGGTCTGCCGCGCATCGCGACCGACATCGACGCCGCCGAGGCGGTGATGATGCTCGCACCGGAGACGAACGGGCACGTCGCGGTGAAGGCGTGGGAGGCGCTGTCGAGGGTCACCGGCCGCGAGCACGCGCATCTCGCGCTGCACCGCGAGGACGAGAAGATCCGCTTCCGCGACATCCAGGCGCAGCCGCGCAAGATCATCTCGTCGCCGACGTGGTCGGGGCTGGAGAGCGAGAAGGTCTCGTACAACGCCGGCTACACGAACGTGCACGAGCTGATCCCGTGGCGAACGCTCACCGGGCGCCAGCAGTTCTACCAGGATCATCCGTGGATGCGCGACTTCGGCGAGGGCTTCGCCGCGTACCGTCCGCCGGTCGACCTGAAGGCGGTGGGCGCCGTGATGGGGCGCAGGCCGAACGGCAATGCCGAGATCGCGCTGAACTTCATCACGCCGCACCAGAAGTGGGGCATCCACTCCACGTACAGCGACAACCTGATGATGCTCACGCTGAACCGCGGCGGTCCGGTGGTCTGGCTCTCCGAGGACGACGCGCGCCAGGCGGGGATCGTCGACAACGACTGGGTGGAGCTCTTCAACGCCAACGGCGCCATCGCGGCGCGTGCGGTGGTGAGCCAGCGCGTGAACCGCGGCATGGTGATGATGTATCACGCGCAGGAGAAGATCATCAACACGCCGGGCTCGGAGATCACCGGCCTGCGCGGCGGCATCCACAACTCGGTCACGCGCGTCGTGCTCAAGCCCACGCACATGATCGGCGGCTACGCGCAGTACAGCTACGGCTTCAACTACTACGGGACGATCGGCACGAACCGCGACGAGTTCGTCGTCGTGCGAAAGATGGCCCGGGTCGACTGGCTCGACGAGCCTGCGGTGCACGGCAGCGAAACGTCGGCAACGGTGGCGCCGGCTGCCGCCGCGAAGGGAGCGTGAAGATGAAGATCCGTGCACAGATCGGCATGGTGCTGAACCTGGACAAGTGCATCGGCTGCCACACCTGCTCGGTCACCTGCAAGAACGTCTGGACGAACCGTCCCGGCATGGAGTACGCGTGGTTCAACAACGTCGAGACCAAGCCGGGCATCGGGTATCCGAAGGAATGGGAGAACCAGCACCGCTGGAACGGCGGCTGGGTACGTGCCGCCGACGGCTCGATCCGTCCGCGCCAGGGCGGCAAGTGGCAGCTGCTGATGCGCCTGTTCGCCAACCCGAACCTGCCGCAGATCGACGACTACTACGAGCCCTACACCTTCGACTACGACCACCTGCAGTCGGCGCCCGAGATGAAGGCGGCACCCACCGCGCGGCCGAGGAGCCTGATCACCGGCGAGCGCATGCAGAAGATCGAGTGGGGCCCGAACTGGGAGGAGATCCTCGGCGGGGAGTTCTCCCGGCGCTCGAAGGACCGCAATTTCGACGACGTGCAGAAGGAGATCTACGGCCAGTTCGAGAACACCTTCCTGATGTACCTGCCGCGGCTGTGCGAGCACTGCCTGAATCCCGCCTGCGTCGCGTCGTGCCCGTCGGGCTCGATCTACAAGCGCGAGGAGGACGGCATCGTGCTCATCGACCAGGACAAGTGCCGCGGCTGGCGCATGTGCGTCTCGGGCTGTCCGTACAAGAAGATCTACTTCAACTGGAAGAGCGGCAAGGCCGAGAAGTGCATCTTCTGCTTCCCGCGCATCGAGGCCGGGCAGCCCACCGTGTGCGCCGAGACCTGCGTCGGTCGCATCCGCTATCTCGGTGTGCTGCTCTACGACGCCGATCGCATCGAGGCCGCGGCGAGCGTGGCCGACGAGCGCGACCTCTACGAGGCACAGCTCGGCATCTTCCTCGATCCGGACGATCCCGAGGTGATCGCGCAGGCGCGTGCCGACGGTGTGCCCGACGCATGGCTCGAGGCCGCGCGGGCGAGTCCCGTGTACCGAATGGCGGTCGACTGGCGGGTCGCGCTGCCGCTGCATCCCGAATACCGCACGCTGCCGATGGTCTGGTACGTGCCCCCGCTGTCGCCGATCTCGTCGGCCGCGCAGGCCGGCCACCTCGGCGTCAATGGACAGATTCCCGACGTCTCGCAGCTGCGCATCCCGCTGCAGTACCTGGCGAACCTGCTCACCGCGGGTGACACCTTTCCGGTGGTGCGCGCGCTCGAGCGCATGCTCGCGATGCGCGCGTTCCAGCGCGAGCTGCACGTCGATGGACGCGAAAACCGCGAGGTGCTGGCGCAGGTCGGACTCACCGTGGCGCAGGCGCAGCGCATGTACCGCGTGATGGCGATCGCCGACTACGAGGACCGCTTCGTGATCCCGACGACGCATCGCGAGTATGCCGAGAACGCTTTCGAGCTGCGCGGCGGCTGCGGCTTCTCCTTCGGCAACGGGTGCTCGGAGGGCAGCAGCGAGACGAGCCTGTTCGGTGCCGGCAAGCGGCGCACGATCCCGGTGAAGGCGACGCTGTGAGGAGCGAGGCGATGCATCCGAGCCGGACGCTGCGCGCACTCGCGCAACTGCTTACCTACCCGGACGCGCGGCTGCGCGCGTGCCTGCCGGCGCTGGCCGCGCAATTCGAAGCCGACCGCCGGCTCGGTCCCGCGGCACGCCAGGACCTCGCCGCGCTCGTCGCGCATCTGGGTCGCCGCGATCCGTACGAGATCGAGGCCGACTACGTCGACTGCTTCGACCGTGGCCGCACCACTTCGCTGCTGCTCTTCGAGCACGTGCACGCCGATTCGCGCGAGCGCGGCCAGGCGATGGTCGACCTGATCGCCACCTACGAGCGGGCGGGTCTGCGGCTCGCGCCCGGACAGCTGCCCGATTGGCTGCCGGTCGTGCTCGAGTTCGCGTCGACGCAGCCACCGAAGCTTGCCCGCGCCTTCCTCGGCGAGCTCGCGCCGCTGCTCAATGCGCTGCACGCGGCGCTCGTCGCGCGGCGCAGCCGCTACGCGGTGACGATCGCGGCCGTGCTCGAGCTGGCCGGCGAGCGCGTGCGGCCGGTGGCGCTGCCGGCCGAGGAAGCGCTCGACGAGGCCTGGGCCGAGCCGCCGGCCTTCGGCGCGTGCCCGACGCCCCCGTCGCGGCCCGACGGCGCGCAACCCCTTCATTTCGTGCGCCGCGAGGCGTGCGCCGAAACCGGGGCGACCGCTCGGGCGCGCGCCGGCGCCGCGCACGTCCCGCGCTGATCCCGGAGCCGACCGATGTACGCCTACGCCTTGGACCACTTCCTCTTCGGGCTGTATCCCTACGTCTGCCTGACGGTGTTTCTCGTCGGCAGCTGGATCCGCTTCGATCGCGACCAGTACACGTGGAAGAGCGACTCGTCGCAGCTGCTGCGCGCAGGCTCGCTTCGCTGGGGCAACAACCTGTTCCATGCCGGCGTGCTGTTCCTCTTCTTCGGCCACTTCTTCGGCATGCTCACGCCGCATTTCGTCTACGAGCCGTTTCTCGACGCGGGCACCAAGCAGGTGATCGCGATGGCGAGCGGCGGCCTTGCCGGCGTACTCGCCATCGTCGGGCTCACGCTGCTGCTGTCGCGCCGGATCGGCGATGCGCGCATCCGCGCCGTATCGCGCAGGAGCGACGTCTTCCTGCTGTGGCTGCTGTGGATCCAGCTCGCGCTCGGACTGGCGACGATCCCGTTGTCGGGGCAGCATCTCGACGGCAGCGTGATGCTCGTCCTGGCCGACTGGGCGCAGCGCATCGTGACGTTCCGCCCCGGCGCGGTCGAAGCGATCGCCGGCGTGAGCTGGGTGTTCAAGCTGCACATGGTGCTCGGCATGACCGTGTTCCTCGTCTTCCCGTTCACGCGCCTGGTGCACGTCTGGAGCGGTTTCGCTTCGCTCGTCTATCTGGTGCGGCCGTATCAGCTCGTGCGCAGTCGGCGGTTGAACGTGCCGGCGTCGCATCGGGTTTCCGGGCGCAGCGCACCGACCGTTGCGCGTGCGGGGCGCATGCATGCTGCGATCGAACCGGGGCAGCCTCGCAATGTGACGCAGCCGGTCG
>DATGRE010000118.1:0-5268 GCA_035303885.1 Zeimonas sp.
AGCCGAACGGCAGCACCGAAACCCATGCCGGTGCCGCCGCGGCACAGCTCGCGCGCGGTCTTGTCAGAACGCGTCGACGCGTTGCGCGGGGGCGGTTCGCAGCGCGGCCGCTGAGCCCGACACGGCGCTCGCCGCCAGCGCTTCCTGGCGTCGGCCCGCCCACCAGCTGTTGGCGAGCCAGGCGAAGGACAGCGGCACCGCGACCAGCGCGATGCCGGTGATGCCAAGCCCGACGGCGGCGAGCAGCGCGTACGACCAGCTGCCCACCTGGTCGCCGGCGCGGTAGACGACGGTGTCGATCGCGTTCTTCGCCTTGTACTTGTCCTCTCGCGACAGCACGGTGAAGAGCAGCTCGCGGGTCGGGCGCGCGAGGCCGAAGTTCAGCACGCGACGCACGACCTGCACGACGACGAGCACGGCGACGCCGGGCGCGAAGGCGAGGGCGCCGAAGCCCGCGATCGAGAGCGCGGGCAGGATCGACACCGTTCGCGCGACGCCGAAGCGGCGCAGCAGGCGGCCGGCGACGAACAGCTGCACGAGCAGCGTTGCCGCGTTCACCGCGAGGTCGATCGACGCGAAGAAGCGCGTTCGCGCGACGCGGTCGGCGAAATGTTCGGCGACGATGCCGGCCTGCAGGAAGTAGAGCAGCGTCGACGTGATCGAGAACAACAGCATGTAGCCGCAAATCGCGAGCAGGTACGGCGATCGCGCGATGTGCGTGAGTCCGGCCCATGCGCTGCCGCCGATCGGCGCGTGCGGTGCGTCGCCGGCCGCGTCCGTACCCGCTCCCGCGCCGCCGCCTTCGGTCGCGGCGCCGCGGCTCGCCGCTCGCGCGGCTGCCGCCTCGCGCGCCCGGCGCGATACGAAGAGCACGCAGCCGCAGGCGGCGACGAGCAGGCCTGCCGATGCGAGCAGCAGCGCGGCGGTGTCCAGCGTACCGGCGAGCGACGCCGTCGACGACGAGCCGACCACCGCGCCGAGCGTCGCGCCGGCGGCGAGCGGGCCGAACAGGCGCTTGCCCTGTTCGCTGTCGAAGACGTCGACCATCAGCGCCCAGAACAGCGAGACGACGAACAGGTTGAACACCGACGTCCAGACGAAGAAGACGCGGCCGATCCACGGTTCGTGCTCGGACGGCAGCCAGCGGAACGCCGCGGCGAAGGCGACGAGATTCGCGGCGAAGAACAGGTACGCGAGCGGCACGAAGCGCTCGCGCGGCATGCGTCGCACCAGCGCCGAGAAGGCAGGGTTCAACGCGAGCATGGCCGCCAGCGTCGCGGTGAACAGCCATTGCAGGTTCTCGACGCCGCCGAGCACGCCCATTTCGTCGCGTATCGGGCGGATCACGTAGTACGACGCGAGCAGCGCGAACACGAGCAGCAGCGAGCCGCCGACCAGCGCACCCTCGCCGGGTCGTACGCCGGCGAGGCGGGCGAGCGCGCCGCGCGCAGGCGGCGCGCGCTCAGAGCGCATCGATGAAGCGTTCCATCCGCTTGCGTTCGATCGCGTCGGGCATCGGCCCGCGCGCGGCCGCCGCGTTGTCGATCGCGTACTCGGGACGCGCGGTGCCGGGAATCGCGCACACCACCGCCTCGTGCGAGACGACGTACTTCAGGAAGAACTGCGCCCAGCTCGTGCAACCGAAATCGGCCGCCCATTCCGGCAGCGCCTTGCCCTGCACGGCACGGAACAGCCGGCCGCGGCCGAACGGCAGGTTGATCATCGCCGCCATCTCGCGCTCGGTCGCGAGCGGAAGGATCCGTTCGCCGGCCCCGCGATTGTCGAGCGCGTAGTCGACCTGGATGAAGTCGAGCGGCTCGCGCTTCATCACGCGCTCGAAATCGGCGTACTGCGAATCGAAGGACGTGGTGATGCCGACGTAGCGGATGCGGCCCGAGTCCTTCAGCGCACGCAGCGTCGCGAGCTGCGTGTCGACGTCGCGCAGGTTGTGCACGGCGATCAGGTCGATGCGCGACGTGCGCAGGCGCCGGAACGACGCCTCGATCTGCGCGCGTCCTTCGTCGCGCGAGTTCGCGCCGACCTTCGTCGCGAGGAAGAGCCGTTCCCGCAGTCCTTGTGCCTCGACGATCTCGCCGACGACCGTTTCGGCATTGCCGTACGACGGCGCCGTGTCGACGACGCGTCCGCCGGCCTGCGCGAAGCGCCGCAGCGTCTCGCGCAGGGTCTCCGACGCTTCGTCGTAGCGCCGCGCGGTGCCGAGCCCGACGACGGGGAGCATCTCGCCGCTGGACGGCACGGGCTTGTGCAGCGGCTGTGCGTCGCCGCTCTCGGCGAGCCGCTCGGCGGCGAGGCGCTCGACGGGAAGCGCCTGCGGAACGAAGGCGGCGGCCTGGCCGAATGCGCCGCGCGCCGGCAGCATCGATGCCGAGACGGCCCCTAGAACCCATCGTCTGCGATCGCTTCGCATCGCTCTCTCCTGTTTCAGCCGTCGGGCGCTGCCGCGCGTACCAGCGCGACGATCGCCTCGCCGTAGGCCTCGAGCTTGCGCGTGCCGACGCCTCCGATCGTGGAGAGTGCCTCCACCGAGCTCGGGCGCTCGCGGGCGATCTCGCGCAGCGTCGCATCGTGGAATATCACGTACGGCGGCATGCCGCGTTCGGCCGCCACGCCGCGACGCCATTCGCGCAGCCGCTCGAACAGGGCTTCGTCGCGCGGGTCGCGTCCGGCCTGTTCGGCGGCGGCGCGCTCCGACGCGCGCTTCGGGCGCTTCGCGCGCGTGCGCTCGGCCGCCTGCGGCCGGCGCATCTGCAGGCTGCGCTCGCCGCGCAACAGCGCGCGGCTCGCCTCGGTGAGCACGAGCACCTGGTGACGGGCGTGGTCGACGGCGACCAGGCCCTGCGCGACGAGCTGGCGCAGCACGGCGCGCCAGGCCGCTTCGTCGAGATCGGCGCCGATGCCGAAGGTGCTCAGCGCGTCGTGCCGGTGCTGCACGACGCGCGCGGTGGCCTGTCCGCGCAGGATCGCGACGATGTGCTGCGCGCCGAAGCCGAATCCGCTCGCCTGGCGCACGCGGTAGATGCACGACAGCAGCTTGCGCGCCGGCTCGGTGGCGTCCCACGGCTCGGGCGGCTCGAGGCAGTTGTCGCAGTTGCCGCACGGCCGGCTCCTTTCGCCGAAGTAGCCGAGCAGCTGCATGCGACGGCAGCCGATCGTCTCGGCCAGGGCGAGCATCGCATCGAGCTTGCCAGTGGCCACCCGCTTGTACGCGTCGTCGGCCTCCGATTGCTCGATGAAGCGGCGCTGCTGCACGACGTCGGCCAACCCGTAGGTCATCCACGCCTCGGCCGGCTCGCCGTCGCGTCCGGCGCGTCCGGTCTCCTGGTAGTAGCCCTCGATGCTGCGCGGCATGTCGAGGTGCGCGACGAAGCGCACGTCGGGCTTGTCGATGCCCATGCCGAACGCGATCGTCGCCACCATCACGATACCGTCGTCGCGCAGGAAGCGCATCTGGTTGGCGTTGCGCGCGGCGGCGTCCATGCCGGCGTGATAGGCGAGCGCGTCGACGCCGTGCTCGACCAGCCAGTCCACGGTGTCGTCGACCCTCGCCCGCGTGGCGCAATAGACGATGCCCGACTCGCCCGCGTGCCGGTCGAGGAAGGCGATCAGCTGGCGGCGCGGTTCGCGCTTCTCGACGATGCCGTAGCGAATGTTCGGGCGGTCGAAGCTCGAGACGAAGCTGCGTGCCTCCTCCAACGCGAGGCGCTGGACGATCTCGCGGCGCGTGAGCGCGTCCGCGGTCGCGGTGAGGGCGATGCGGGGCACGTCGGGAAAGCGCTCGTGCAGCACCGCGAGCTGCAGGTATTCCGGACGGAAGTCGTGGCCCCATTGCGAAACGCAGTGCGCCTCGTCGATCGCGAACAGCGCGATGCGCACGCGCTCGAGCAGCTCGAGGCAGCGCGGCGTGAGCAGCCGCTCGGGTGCGACGTAGAGCAGGTCGAGCTCGCCGGCGACGAGTGCGCGCTCGACGTCGGCCGCCTCGCGTCCGCTCAGCGAGGAGTTCAGGTATCGCGCGCGCACGCCGAGTTCGCGCAGCGCATCGACCTGGTCGTGCATCAGCGCGATCAGCGGCGAGACGACCACACCGGTTCCGTCGCGCACGAGCGCCGGAATCTGGTAGCACAGCGACTTGCCGGCGCCGGTGGGCATCAGCACGAGCGCGTCGCCGCCGCCGACGACGTGCTCGACGATCGCCTCCTGCTCACCGCGGAACGCGTCGTATCCGAAGACGCTGCGCAGCACCTCGACCGGGTCGCGCGCGACGTCGAAGAGGAGGGATTCGTCCGACATCGTGCGTCGAGTGTACCGGCGCGTGTACGCCGGCGCGACCGCAAGGGCTCTCAGCCTTCCGGCTTGACCGAAAGACGGTCCCTTTCGACGCCGGCTGCCGCGGTCGTCGCCGGACGCCGGCCGCAGACCTCGCACGACGGATCGCGCGGAACGCGCACGTCGTGCCACTGCATCTCGAGTGCGTCGATCATCAGCAGACGCCCCACCGCGGGCCGTCCGAAGCGGCCGACGAGCTTCAGCGCCTCGGCCGCCTGCATCGTCCCGACGATGCCGGTGAGCGGCGCGAAGACGCCCATCGTCGCGCACAGTACCGGCTCGACTTCCTCGCCTTCGGGGAATAGGCAGTGGTAGCAGGGCGAGTCGTCGCGCCGGGTGTCGTAGACGCCGACCTGCCCGTCGAAGCGGATCGCCGCGCCCGAGACGAGCGGCACGCCATGCGCGACGCAGGCGCGGTTGATCGCCTGCCGGGTCGGGAAGTTGTCGCAGCAGTCGAGCACCACGTCGGCGCGCCGCACGAGCGCCTCGAGCGCGGCATCGTCGAGCCGCGCGACGACCGGTTCGACCTCGATGCCCGGATTCAGCTCCAGCATCGTGCGCCGTCCCGATTCGGCCTTCGGCTGTCCCACCCGGTCCTGGCGGTGCAGGATCTGCCGCTGCAGGTTCGTCAGGTCCACGGCATCGTCGTCGGCGAGCACGATGCGCCCGATGCCGGCCGCGGCCAGGTACAGGCCGGCCGGGGAGCCGAGGCCGCCGGCGCCGACGATGAGCGCGGTGGCGTCGAGCAGCCGCTGCTGCGCCTCGACGCCGATCTCGTCGAGAAGGATGTGGCGGCTGTAGCGGAGCAGCTGTTCGTCGTTCATGAAAAGAAAAAAGGCCGCGCGATGCGCGGCCTTCGATGATAGCGAGCCGTCGGAACGCACGCTCAGCGCGCGGTCTCCTTCTGCAGCGCCGCCGCGGCCG
>DATGRE010000119.1:0-2234 GCA_035303885.1 Zeimonas sp.
GTACGACCCCGGTGACCGAGCCGAAAGTGATGACGGCGAGCTCGCCTTCGCCCTCGACGTCGGCCCACGCCGAGCCGTAGTCGTGTGTCATCAGCTTGCGCTCGCGCTTGTCGAGCTGCAGCTGGTGATCGGCGCTCTGGCTGCTCGGGATCCCCGCTTCGGTGTGCTCGAGGCCGTCGGCGGTGTAGACGACGCCCGGCGTGCCGGGGATCGCCATCGGCGAGACGCCGGATTCCGTGTTGCGGTACCGCTTGTAGTCGGCCTCGTGCGCCTCGGCGACGAGCCGTTCGGCGACGACACCGGTGTTCGCCGGCTCGTCGATGATCGCGCGCGACTGCCCCATGAACTGGTCGGAGAGCACGATCGCCGCGGTCTGCAGCTTCTCGGCCAGGTGCACCGCCCATTGCGTGGTGGCGAGACAGTCGGAGATCGAGGTGGGTGCGAGCACCACGCGCGGCGCGTCGCCGTGCAGGCCGTTCACCGCATAGGAGAGGTCGCTCTGCTCGCTCTTGGCGGGAATGCCGGTGGACGGACCGCCGCGCATGACGTCGACGACGACGATCGGCACCTCGGCCGTGACGGCCAGGCCGATCGCCTCGGTCATCAGCGACAGGCCGGGGCCGGCGGTGGCGGTGAGCGAGGGGACGCCGCCGTACGAGGCGCCGACGATCATGTTGATCGACGCGAGCTCGTCCTCGGCCTGCAACAGCGTGCCGCCCACCTTCGTGAGCGCGGGCGCCATCCATTCGAGCATCTCGGTGGCGGGCGTGATCGGGTAGGCGGCGACGAAGCGGATGCCGCCGCGCAACGCGCCGAAGCCGGCCGCCTCGTTGCCGCTGATCAGCCACCGGCTGCGATCGGTGGGCGGCGCCTCGAGCGCCGGCAGCGCACCGATCGTGGCGCCCTTCTCGAAGCCGGCGCGCAGCGCGTCGACGTTCGCCGCGAGCGCCGCCTCGCCGCGCTTCCACGAACGGCGCAGCGCGGCCTCGAGCGCTTCGAGCGGGATGCCGGCGATCGCGCCTGCGACACCGAGCGCGACCATGTTCGTCCAGCTGCCGGGGATCGCCTTCGCCATCTTCTTCAGCGGCACGGCTTCGGCCCGCGTGCCGTTCCTCAGGAAGACCTCGGGGGCCTCGCCCTCGTCGGCGTCGCCGACGACGATTGCGCCCGCCCGGATCGGGATCTCGTCGGCGAAGCGGTGGATGTTCTGCCAGTCGATCGCCAGCAGCAGATCGAAGCCGTCGTCGAGCGAATCGACGGGCGCCTCGGCCAGGCGCAGCAGCGCGGCGGCCTCGCCGCCGCGGATCTGCGGACCGCTCGTGCGCACCATCAGGCCGTACAGGCCCGCCTTCGCCGCGGCGTCGAGCAGCAGCGTTCCCGCGGTCATCACGCCGCTGCCCCCGCTGCCGGCCATCGCAATCGAGATGCTGCGGCGAACGCCGCGCGATGTCGTGTTCATGCCATTGATGCCTGTTGCGTTGCGAGATTCTTCCGCTGCGGCGAGCCTTTCGCCGCGGTCGCGCCTTGCGGCGTCGAGCACACGGTTCGCACTTTGCGGTGCCGGCGCAGGATGGCCGTTGATTTGTATCAAGGCTTGCCGATGCGCTTTGTTCCACGATGATCGGCATATAACCGCAATTCGGTACCGCAATACCGAATTATCAGCATACACAACGGCGAAAGCCTCCGTCAACGCACCCGGTGCCGCGCGCGCCGTGCGATCCGCGGGCGGCGCTTCGCCGCCCGGAAGGACCTGTCCCGATGAGCATCGAAGCGCACCGCTGGATCATGAAGGCGCCGAACACGCCGCTCGAGCGCGAGACGTTCGTGGCCCACGCCGGCGACGGCGAGGTCGTCGTCGCCATCGCCGGATGCGGCGTCTGTCACACCGATCTCGGCTACTTCTACGACGGCGTTCGCACCAACCACGCGCTTCCGCTCACGCTCGGCCACGAGATCAGCGGACGCGTCGTCGAGGCCGGCAGCGGCGCCGAGGGCTGGCTCGGCAAGGCGGTCATCATTCCGGCCGTGCTGCCGTGCGGCGAATGCGACCTGTGCCGTCGCGGCCTGGGCACGATCTGCCGTCGGCAGAAGATGCCCGGCAACGACATCCAGGGCGGCTTCGGCTCGCACATCGTCGTGCCGGCGCGCGGTCTTTGCGCAGTCGACGAGCTGCGCCTGGAGAGGGCCGGTCTCACGCTCGCCGAGGTGTCGATCGTCGCCGACGCGCTCAC
>DATGRE010000120.1:0-10215 GCA_035303885.1 Zeimonas sp.
TGGGCCGAGGCGGCCGACGGCGGTGCTCGGGCGATGGGCCGCGCGATGGGAGCGATCGCGCCGGGTCGCCGCGCCGATCTCGTCGAGCTCGATGCAGCCGCCCCCGATCTGTACGGCCGCAGCGGCGATGCGATCACCAACGCGCTCGTCTTCTCCGGCTCGAGCGGTCTCGTGCGCAACGTGATGGTCGGCGGGCGATGGCGGGTGCGCGATCGGCGTCACCGGCTCGACGAAGAGGCCGCGCGCGACTATCGGCGCGTCGTCGGGCGGCTGCTCGTCGAGGGCTGATCGTCACGCCGCGGCGATCCTGCGTCGTCCGTCGATCGGGCGAGCGCAGGCCTGCCCGTCTCAGGCGCGGTTCACCAGCACGATCCCGGTCGCGATCAGCGCGAGCGCGACGACGAGCGAGGTGCCCAACGGTTCGTCGAGAAGCACCGCGCCGGCGATCACGCCGAACAGCGGCGTGAGAAACGTGAAGGCGTGCAGCGTCGTCGCACGGTAGTGCGCGACGAGCCAGAACCAGGCGAGGTAGCTCGCCGAGGCGATGACGATCGTCTGGAATGCGAGCGAGCCCCAGACGATCGGCGACGGCGCGAACACACCGGGTTCGTCGAACACGTACGAGATCGCGACGAGCACGAGCGCCGAGACGGCGAGCTGGTACAGCAGGGTGAGCTCGGCCGGCGTGCGTCGCAGCGGCGTCGCCTTGATGACGATCGTCGTCGCGCCCCAGAAGAAGGCGGCCGCCAGGCACAGCGCGTCGCCGAGCAGCGCGGCCGGCTCGGTCGCGCCGATTCTGTCGCCGAAGGCGACGACGAGCCCCCCGAAGGCGGCCGCCAGCCCGGCGACCTTCTGCCGCGTGAGGCGGTCGCCCGGGACGAACCAGTGCGCGCCGAGCGCGACGAAGAAGGGCGCCGCGTAGAGCAGCAGCACCGCACGAACCGCCGTCGTGTAGACGAGTCCGATGAACAGGCAGGTGAACTCGGCGGCGAACATCACGCCGACCAGCAGCCCGGGCACGACGGTGTCGCCGCGATCGCGCAACGGGATGCCGCGCCACAGGATCCATGCCGAGACCAGCAGCGTCGCGCCGATCGAGCGCAGCGCCGCCTGCCAGACCGGCGAGATGCCCAGGTTGCCGACCTTGGCCGCCACCTGCCCGAGTCCCCAGATCATGCACAGCACGATCTGCGTGGCGACGACCCGCGGCGGAAGGGCGGAAGAGGAGTTGGGCACGAGCGGCGTTATACAGGATCCGCGCGTAGCATTGGCCGCGATGCCCGTGCGAACTCCCGAGGCTTCCGTGCGCGACGCGCTGGCCGCGTTGCGCGACGCGTTGCAGCGCTGCCGCGAATGCCCGCTCGGGTACTTCGCCACGCAGGCCGTGGCGGGCGAGGGCGCGTTGCGCCCTGCGCTGATGCTCGTCGGCGAGGTTCCCGGCGATCAGGAAGACCTGCAGGGACATCCGTTCGTCGGTCCCGCGGGGCAACTGCTCTTTCGTGCGACCGACTCGCTCGGCTGGCCGCGCGAGGCGCTGTTCGTCACCAACGCGGTCAAGCATTTCAAGTTCGAGCTGCGCGGCAAGCGACGCATCCACAAGACGCCGTCGCAGCGCGAAGCCGCGGCCTGCCTTCACTGGCTCGAGGAGGAGATTCGCCTGGTCGAGGCCGACGCGGCCGTCGCGCTCGGGGCGACGGCCGCGCGTTCGTTGATGGGCCGCACGGTGGCCGTCACGCGCGAGCGCGGCCGATGGCTGCGGCGCGAAGACGGTCTGCGCGTGCTCGTCGCGCTGCATCCGTCGGCGCTGCTGCGCACCCGCGGCGAGGAGCGCGAGGTCGCCTACCGGCAATGGCTCGGCGACCTGCGCCGGGCCGACGAGGTCGTCGCGGCCTGGACGCGACGCCGGGGCAGCCCCGACAAGACCTGATTCCGGACGCCGTCGTATTGCGCAGCCGTTGCCGGTCTGTCACATTGGCGCCGCATCATGCACTGTCCATCCGGGCGAGCCGGCGCTCGAGTCCGGCACGACATCGAGGGGGATTCCAATGAACGGAAGACAGGTTCGAAGCGTCGCCTCCCGGGCGCGCGGGTCGATGGTCGCGATGGCGCTGACGGCAGGTGCGTTCGCGTGGTCGCCGGCCGGTGCGGTCACCGAGATCCAATGGTGGCATTCGATGACGGGAGCGTTGGGCGACCGGCTCGGCAGCCTGGCCGATCGCTTCAACAAGAGCCAAGGCGACTACAAGGTCACGGCGGTCTACAAGGGCTCGTATCCGGAGTCGATGACGCAGGCGATCGCCGCGTATCGCGCCGGCAACGCACCCCACATCGTGCAGGTGTTCGAGGTGGGCACGGCCACGATGATGGCGGCCAAGGGCGCGATCGTCCCGGTCGAGAAGCTGATGAAGGACGCCGGGGAGAAATTCGACCGCACCGCATACGTGCCGGCGGTGGCCGGCTACTACACGACGCGCCAGGGCGAGATGCTGTCGTTCCCGTTCAACAGCTCGACCACCGTCTTCTACTACAACAAGGACGCCTTCCAGAAGGCGGGCATCGACAGGGTGCCCGAGACGTGGGGCGAGTTCGTCGGAGCGGCCGCGAAGATCAAGGCGTCCGGCGCGTCGTCGTGCCCGTACACGACGAGCTGGCCGAGCTGGGTGCACATGGAGAGCTTCTCGGCCTGGCACAACACGTTGTTCGCCACCCAGAATAACGGCTTCGGCGGACCGAAGGCGCGGCTGGCGATCGACAAGCCGCTCTTCGAGCGCCACCTGGGCAACCTCGCGGAGTGGTCCAGGAGCGGGTACTTCGTCTACGCCGGCCGCACCAACGAGGGCGACTCCAAGTTCTTCAGCGGCGAATGCGCGATGTTCACGGGCAGCTCGGCGGCCTACGCCAACATCAAGCGCAACGCGAAATTCGACTTCGGCATCACGAAGCTGCCGTATTACTCGGATGTCGAAGGCGCGCCGCAGAACACGGTGATCGGCGGCGCGAGCCTGTGGGTGATGAGCGGCAAGCCGGCCGAGGAGTACAGGGGCGTCGCGAAGTTCTTCACGTTCCTGTCCTCGCCCGAAGTCCAGGCCGAGTGGCATCAGGCCACCGGCTATCTTCCGCTGACGATCGCCGCCTACGACCTGACCCGCAAGGCGGGCTTCTACGAGGAGAACCCGGGCACCGACGTCGCCGTGCAGCAGATGATCGTCAAGACCACCGACCGGTCGCGCGGCGTGCGGCTGGGCAACATGGTCCAGCTGCGCGACATCGTGCACGAGGAGATGGAAGCGATGCTCTCCGGCAGGCAGGACGCGAAGACCGCGCTGGCGAACATGAAGCGGCGCGGCGACGAGCAGCTCGCGCGCTTCGAGCGCACGGCGCGGGAGTAGCTCCCTGGAAAAGCGCGTCCTCTTCGGCGCGGCCGGCTGGCTGCCGGCCGCGCTGCTCGCTCCGCAGCTGGCGATCGTCCTCGTCTTCTTCTACTGGCCGGCGTCGCAGGCGCTGTTCCAGTCGGTGTTCATCCAGGACGCCTTCGGTGGAAGCCTCGAGTTCGTCGGCCTGGAGAATTTCCGCTACCTGTTCAATGACGAGCTGTACCTGTATTCGTTCCAGGTCACGGCGGTGTTCTCGATCGCCGTCACGGCGATCGGGCTCGTGCTCAGCCTCGCGCTCGCGTATTTCGCCGATCGCGCAATCCGTGGCGCGTACGCGTTCCGTACGCTGCTGATCGTGCCGTACGCGGTGGCGCCGGCGATCGCGGGCGTGCTGTGGGTGTTCCTGTTCAACCCGACGCTGGGCATCGTCTCGCACTGGCTGGGCCGCATCGGCATCGAATGGAACCACGTGCTCAACGGCGGGCAGGCGATGATCCTGATCATCGTCGCCGCGGTCTGGAAGCAGATCAGCTACAACTTCATCTTCTTTCTCGCCGGGCTGCAGTCGATCCCGAAGTCGCTGCTCGAGGCGGCGGCGATCGACGGAGCGGGCGCGTGGCGCACTTTCCGCTCGGTGATCTTCCCGCTGCTGTCGCCGACCACGTTCTTCCTGCTGGTGATCAACGTCGTCTACTGCTTTTTCGAGACCTTCGCGATCGTCGACGCAGCGACCGGAGGAGGGCCGGCGAAGGCCACCGAGATCCTCGTCTACAAGGTCTACAACGACGGCTTCAAGGCGCTCGACATCGGCGGCTCGGCGGCGCAGTCGGTGATCCTGATGATCATCGTGCTCGGACTCACGTTCGTGCAGTTCCGCTACATCGAGCGGCGCGTGCGCTATTGAGCACGTCCTGTCATGCCCGGCCGAAGCCTCGCCGCCCGCATCCTCACGTACGTCGTGCTTTCGCTCGGCGTGCTCGTCGTCGCGTTCCCGGTCTGGGTGACCTTCGTCGCGTCCACGCAGACGCTCGACCAGGTGCAGAGCGTTCCGCTGTCGCTCGTTCCGGGTACGCAGCTCCTGCAGAACTATCGCGAGGTGCTGGTCGCCGGCGCCGGCAACACCACCGCGCCGGTCGCGCGGATGATGCGCATCAGCCTGATCATGGCGCTGACGATCGCGATCGGGAAGATCGCGATCTCGTTGCTGTCGGCCTTCGCGCTGATCTACTTCCGCTTTCCGTTCCGGCGCACGGCGTTCTGGCTGATCTTCGTCACGCTGATGCTGCCGGTCGAGGTGCGCATCGTCCCGACCTACCAGGTGATGGCCGACCTGCGCCTGATCGACACCTACGCGGGGCTCACGCTGCCGCTGATCGCATCGGCCACGGCGACCTTCCTGTTCCGGCAGTTCTTCATGACGGTGCCCGACGAGCTCGCCGAGGCGGCGAAGATCGACGGTGCCGGTCCCATGCGCTTCTTCTGGCACGTGCTGCTGCCGCTGTCGCGCACGAGCGTCGCGGCGCTGTTCGTCATCCAGTTCGTCTACGGATGGAACCAGTACCTGTGGCCGCTGCTCGTCACCACGCAGGAGTCGATGTATCCGGTGGTGATCGGCATCAAGCGGATGATCGCCGGCGGCGACGCGGCCACCGAGTGGCACCTCGTGATGGCCACGGCCATGCTCGCGATGCTGCCGCCGGTCGCCGTCGTCGTGCTGATGCAGCGCTGGTTCGTCAAGGGACTCGTCGAGTCCGACAAGTGAGCGGTGAGGAGCGGGAGGAGCCCTTTGGCCATGGCACAGGACGCTTCCCACGCGCCGGCGCGCGTCTCGTTCACCCACTGGCCGTATCCGGCCTTCGTCGCGCACCGCGGCGCCGGACGGCTCGCGCCCGAGAACACGCTCGCGGCGTTGCGCGTCGGCCGTTCGTTCGGCTACCGGATGTTCGAGATCGACGTGAAGCTGTCCGCGGACGGCGTCGCGCTGCTGATGCACGATGCGACGCTGGAGCGCACCACCGACGGAAGGGGCCCGCTCGATGCGCTGCCGTGGGCGGCGCTCGCGCGGCTCGACGCCGGCAGCTGGCATTCGTGCGCCTTCGCCGGCGAGGGCATCCCCACGCTCGATCGCGTGGCGCGCTGGGTCCTCGCCAACGGCGCGATGCTCAACATCGAGATCAAGCCGTCGCCCGGCCGCGAGCGCGAGACGGGGACGGCGGTGGCGCTCGCCGCCCGCGCCGCGTGGCGCGACCAGGCGGTCCCGCCGCTGCTGTCGTCGTTCTCGCCGGAAGCGCTGGCCGCCGCGCGCGAATGCGCACCGGAGCTGCCGCGGGCCCTGCTGTTCGACGAGCTCCCCGGCGATTGGCTCGAGCAGTGCCGGGCGCTCGGTTGCGTGGCCGTCGACGCGCGGCACTCGACGCTGGACCGGGAACGCATCGCGCAGGCGCATCGCGCGTCGCTGCGGGTCCTGGCGTACACGGTCAATGATGCGCCGCGCGCGCAGGCGCTGTTCGACGCCGGGCTCGACGTGCTGATCACCGATGCCGTGGATCGCATTGCGCCGTCGCGCTAGCCGTCGCCGGCGTCTCGCGCGAAGATGCTGCATGCGGAAGCTTTGCCTGCGGCGAGGCGCCGCACCCGGGCATCGCGGCGCCCGCGGGCCGTACGGGGTATGTTCGCGCGACGGCGGGCGCAGGCTTTCGGGCACGCGGCGTGCTGTGCTTGACGCCGATCAACGCGTGCGCCGCGTGCCGACGTACGATGGTGTCGGGAGGTTTTGAATGTCTCTTTCCGAAGAACAACTCGCGCAGCTCACCGCGCAGATCCGTAGCCGCCTGGGCGTGCTCGAAGAGGAGATCGCGCGCAAGCTGGGCGAGAGCGCCGAGGGTTTTTCCACCTTCGACGGCGTCGGCGACGCCGGAGACCTGAGCTCGATCCTCACCGAGACCGAAGTCGATCTCTCGGAGGCGATGCGCGACGTCGACGAGTGGCGGGCGTTGCGCGCCTCGTTGCGCCGCATCGACGAAGGCACGTACGGCGTGTGCACCGAGTGCGGCATCGACATTCCCTTCGAGCGCCTGGAGGCCGCGCCGCTCGCGCATCGCTGCATCGATTGCCAGGCGCTCGCCGAGAAGCGCGAGCGCACGGTCCCGGGACAGCCGATCTGAGGACGTTCGTCCTCAGCCGAACCTTCCCTGCACGAACCATCCCCGGCGGCCGTCGATTCCCGGCCGCTCCCGGTAGATCCAGTACAGCGCGTGTGCGTCGTCCTCGGCGATGAAGTAGTCGCGCTGCATCAGCGAGTCGTCCCACCAGCCGCCTTCGATTCGTTCGGGGCCGGCCAGCAGCCGCAACGGCGAGTGCCACCAGGGGCGGTTGTTGCGTTCGGTGAGCGGGATCGGGCGCTCGAGCAGCCATAGCGGCCGGGGCAGCGACGCCATCGGTGCGGGGACGGATTCGCGGAGACGGTTCGGATCGAGAGCGTCGACCGTCTCGATGCGGTACGCCGCTTCGGGTCGATGGTCTGCGGCCACCCGCACGCGCTGGACGTGCCCGGGGCCGAGGCGCGCTTGCAGCCGCTCGACGAGCCGGCGCAGGCTTTCGTGTGCGGCGCCCGGTGAAGGGAACAGCTCCCCGCTTGCGTCGGGCAGGGTGACGATGTCCTCGCCGTGCAGGCGCAGTGCGTGAGCCGGCTCGGGCAGGCGGGTGACGGCGAGCTTCTCGCGCAGCAGCGACAGCAGGCGCTCGGGGTCGCGCGTGGGATCGGCGAGCCGGATCCCGATCTGCGTATCGTCGCGTCCCTCGTGTCCGACGTACAGCGTGAATGCGCGAATCGCGCCGCGGCGCGCGGCCAGCCAGCCGGTCATCGGATCGATCAGTCGGCGCGCGGCGAACACCAGCGCCTCGGCCTGCTCGACGTGCGTGAGCAGCTCGACACGAAGATCGAACACGGGCGGCGTCTCGAACCATTGCCTGGGTTCGGGCCGGTGTCCGAGCGCTCGATCGAGCTCGTCGAGCAGCGCTTCGCCGAGGCGGCGGGCGATCGCCGCGCGCGGCAATGCGAGCAGGTCGCGCACCGTGCGCACGTCGACCGAGTCGAGCAGTGCGCGCTGTGCGCGCGTGCGCGCGAGCAGCCGGGCGGGCAGGGCACCGATCCGCTGCTCGAGCCGTGCCGGCGAAGCGAACGAGGCGTGGCGATGGCGTGCCAGCAGCCAGGCCGCTCCGGCGGTGGGCGCGGCGCCGATGCGCACGCGATAGCCGAGCGAGCGCAATCCGGCGTGCACGCGCCCGAGCAAGGCGCGAAGGCCACCGAAATAGCGCAGGCTGGGTGCGACCTCGGCCAGCAGTCCACAGGGCGACGACGCTTCGTCGAGGGTCTCGAAGGCGAGATCGGACTGCAGGCTCACCGACGGCGTGAACTGCTGCATCCAGGTGGCTGCCGATTCGAGTGCCCGGCGCTCGGCGCGGGGATCGCGCTCGATCAGCCGCAGCGAAGGTGCGAGCGCCTGCGCCGCGGCACGCTTCATTCCGGCGACGACGCCGAGCTCGAGCGCGGCATCGTTCGCATCGAGCACGCATCGACGGTCGCACAGCGCGAGCGCCGTGCCGGGGACGACCACGCCACGCTCGACGACGTCGAGCGACAGTCGTTCGAAGAACAGGCCGAGCCACCACACGGAGCGTGCTTCACCGCGTTTCGCGAGACGTTTCGCGCAGCGGCGTCGACTCGCAGGAGCGGGAACGACTTTCCGGCGACGAGACTTCGGCATCGCCGCCGTGGATCGTCCGCATCGTCTGCAATGCGGTTTCGGCCGGAACGTGCGAACGCAGGCGGATCGACGAGGGTGGCCTGGGCAGGTCGACGAGGATCGGGTCGGCGACGACCGGCCCGCGGCGCTTGAGGATCTGCACCGACAGGCGCTCGCCCGCACGCGGCAGCAGCAACAGCCGCAACGGCGCCGGAGAGGCTTCGAATTGCGCCTGGAGCGGGCGGAACAGGAACGCCGGCCCCTGGGTGGCGTGCGCGGCCAGCTGCATGCGGCGCAGGTGCTCGGGACGCGTGCGCGGTTGCGGCAGCCACGCGAGCAGCGCTCCGAAGCCGCTGCTTTTCAGCGTCTGCTCGACGGCCCACAGACGATCGGCGGCGTGCGTGGCCTGGACGATGAGCAGGTAATCGAGGTCGAGGCCGTGCGCGGCCAACGCCGGTGCGTACGGGATCTGCGGCGGACCGAGCACGACGACGAAGCGGCGTTCGCGGGTGAGCCGTCGCAGCAGCGGCACGAGCAGGCGCAGTTCGCCGATCCCCGATTCGCGGCTGATCAGTTCGGTGAGCATCCCGGCGGGCCAGCCCGCGCCGGGCAATTCGGCATCGAGCGGGGCGAATCCGCTCGAGAAGGATCGGACGGCGGCGGAGCCGATCCGGCTGGCCCGCCAGACGGCGTCGGGCAAGGGCGGCGAGGACACGATCGCCTCACAGCTTGCCGCCGCGCAGCAGCCCGACGGCGATGCCTTCGAGCGAGAAGGCGTCGGTGCGCGCGTCGACGACGATCGGCTCGAAATCGGGATTCTCGGGCAGCAGCTCGATGGTGTTGCCGCGCCGCCGCCAGCGCTTGACGGTGACGTCGTCGCCGACACGCGCGACGACGATCTGTCCGTTGCGCGCCTCGTGCGCCTGGCGCACCGCGAGCAGGTCGCCGTCGAGGATGCCGGCGTCGCGCATGCTCATGCCGCGCACGCGCAGCAGGTAATCGGGCGCTTCGGAGAACAGCTTCGGATCGATCGCGTAGCTCGCCTCGACGTGCTCCTGCGCGAGGATGGGACTGCCCGCGGCAACGCGGCCCACGAGCGGCAGGCTCGAGACGACCTGCACGGCGCTGGCGTTCTCGTGGGCATCGGCGACGCGCTTCAGGCGAATGCCGCGTGAAGCCCCGGCAGCCAGTTCGATCACGCCCTTGCGGGCGAGCGCCTTCAGGTGCTCCTCGGCGGCATTGGCCGAGCGGAATCCGAGCTGGGCGGCGATCTCGGCCCGCGTGGGCGGAAAGCCGGTGTCGGCGATGTGCTGGCGGATCAGCGAGAGGATCTGCTGCTGTCGGGCGGTGAGATCGCGCATTGCCTCGGTGTGAAGAGAAGGGAGAAGGGAGAAGGGGAAGGCGACCGTTCGCATCTCCCATTCTCCGAGCTGTGTTTACGTACAGTATATTATTTTCTCTTCCATCCTGGCCACCCCTTTCCCCTTCTCCCTTCTCCCTTCCCCCTTCTCGCCCTCCTTAACCCAGGCAAGCCGTTTGCTAGCCGAATTTCCGCGATGGCGCCTCTTTCCTTCACGACTGTCCGAAGCTCCGTCCTTCTCGGAGATTTCTGTGCATCCGTGGACGTTTGTGGCAAAGTCGAAAAACGGACCGGTACTTCCGGCTCGCGGTGTTGCATTTCTCGGTCTGCTGGTTCGGTGTTCCTCGAAATGCAATGAGGCCAACGATTCGAGGAAAACGTTCTCGATGGGAACCAAGATCTATGTAGGCAACCTGCCGTGGCGTGCCACCGATGCGCAGTTGTCGCAACTGTTCGGCAGCCATGGTGAGGTCACGGACGCGAAGATCGTCACCGACCGCGAAACCGGCCGGTCGCGGGGCTTCGGCTTCGTCACGATGATTTCCGACGATGCGGCGCAAGCCGCCATCCGCGCACTCAACGGCTACTCACTCGAAGGTCGCAGCCTGGTCGTCAACGAAGCCCGCGAACAGGGCGGCGGTCGACGTCCGGGCGGCTACGGCGGCGGCGGGGGCTATGGCGGCGGCGGCGGTGGCTACGGCGGTGGCGGCGGTGGCGGCGGAGGCGGAGGCGGTGG
>DATGRE010000121.1:0-9639 GCA_035303885.1 Zeimonas sp.
GCCGCGGTCGGCTCGTTGATGATGCGGCGCACTTCGAGGCCGGCGATGCGGCCGGCGTCCTTCGTCGCCTGGCGCTGGCTGTCGTTGAAGTAGGCGGGAACGGTGATCACCGCCTCGGTGACCGGCTCGCCGAGGTAGTCCTCGGCGGTCTTCTTCATCTTGCGCAGCACCTCGGCCGACACCTGCGGCGGGGCGAGCTTCTTGTCGCGCACCTGCACCCACGCGTCGCCGTTGTCGGCGCGGATGATCTGGTACGGCATCAGGTGGATGTCCTTCTGGACCTCCTTCTCGTCGAACTTGCGTCCGATCAGCCGCTTGATTGCGAACAGCGTGTTCTTCGGATTGGTGACCGCCTGGCGCTTCGCCGGAGCGCCGACGAGAATCTCGCCGTCCTCCATGTAGGCGACGATCGACGGCGTCGTACGGGCGCCCTCCGAATTCTCGATCACCCTCGGCTTGTTGCCCTCCATGACGGCGACGCACGAATTCGTCGTGCCCAGGTCGATGCCGATGATCTTGGCCATTTTGGTGTTCCTCGATGAAATGAATCTGTCCGTCGGAATAGATGCGACTGCGCGGCGGCGAATTCAAGCGCCGGCGGCCGCAAGCCCTTCGCCCCGCGCCGGTCCTTCAGTCCTGCACGACGGTCACGAGCGCCGGCCGCAGCACCCGGTCGGCGATCAGGTAGCCCTTCTGCAGCACGTGCGCGACGTGCCCGGGGGCCACCGGTGGTTGCGTGCCCGCGGCCGGCACCGTCGAGATCGCCTGATGCAGGTTCGGATCGAATTTCTGCCCCTTCGGGTCGATCTCGACGAGGCGGTGCTTCTCGAAGGCACTGGCGAGCAGCCGCAGCGTCGCGCCCACGCCCTCCTTCATGTTCTCGACGTTCGGGGCATCGGCGGCCAGCGCGAGCTCCAGACTGTCCTTCACCGGCAGCAGGCTCTCGGCGAAAGCCTCGATGCCGAATTTCTGGGCACGGGCGACTTCCTCCTGTGCGCGTCGGCGGACGTTCTCGAGCTCGGCGACGGCGCGCAGGTAGCGGTCGTTCGCCTCGGCGAGCTTGCGCTCGGCTTCGGCCAGCCGCTGCGCCGCGTCGCCGTACCCGCCCTCGTCGGGCGCGCGCGCCGCGTCGGCCGCGGGTCGGGACTCGGTGCCTTCGTTCTCGGCGGACGAAGCGGCCTTCTGTCGGACCTCGTCGTCCGGCGTCTCGCGCCGCGTCGGCGCGACTTCATCGGGTCGCGCAGGCTTTTCGGTGGTCACTCCGGATTCTCCAGGCGAAAAAAACGCGCCTCCGGGCCATCCCGGACGGCAAGAAAGCGATGTCGGGGGTCCCGCGGGGGAATTCAAGCCCCCGCCGGGCGGTTTCGTGGCGATCCCGTTTCGATTCCCCGGCCCCGCCGCTTGCGCTCGGCGGGGCGCCGGCCGGCCGCTACGCCGGGTGCTGCCGCTTCGTCTCCCATCCCTGCAGATTGCGCTCGACCAGGGCCGCCAGCGCGGCGATGAAATCGGGCGAATCGTTCAGCGCCGGCACGTAGCCGAAGCGCTGCCCGCCGGCTTCCAGGAACGAGCTGCGACCCTCGATCGAGATCTCCTCGAGCGTCTCGAGGCAGTCGGCGACGAATCCCGGGCAGACGACGTCGACCTCGCGCACCCCGCCTCGTGCCAGCTCGACCAGCGTGGGCGCCGTGTACGGCTGCAGCCACTGGGCCGGACCGAAACGCGACTGGAAGGTGACCAGCCACTGGCCGTCGGCGAGCCCCAGCCGTCGCGCCAGGCCTGCGCCGGTGACACGGCACTGCCGCTCGTACGGATCGCCGAGCTCGACGACGCGACGCGGGACCCCGTGAAAGCTCATCAGCAGGCGCTCGCCGCGGCCCTCGCGCTCCCAGAAGGCGCGCACGCGCTGCGCGAGCGCATCGACGTAGCCCTCGTCGTCGTGGAAGTCGCGCACGATGCGCAACGCCGGCTGCGCGCGCCAGCGCGCGAGCTCGCGGGCGACGGCATCGACGGCGGTGGCGGTGGTCGAAGCCGCGTACTGCGGGTACAGCGGAACGACGAGCAGCCGCTCGAGCGCGCGCTCGCGCAACTCGCGCAGCACCGACGGGATCGACGGCTTGCCGTAGCGCATCGCGAAGGCGACGTCGACGTCGTGCCCCCGCTCGCCGAGCAGGCCGCGCAGCAGGCTCGTCTGGCGACGCGTGTGCACGAGCAGCGGCGATCCCTCGTCGGTCCAGATCGCCGCGTACTTGCGGGCGGAGCGCGCCGGGCGCAGCGGCAGCACGAAGCCGTACAGGATCGGGGCCCAGGCGAGTCGGGGAAGCTCGACGACGCGCGGGTCGCCGAGGAACTCGCGCAGGTACCGGCGCAGTGCCGGCGCGTCGGGGGCATCCGGCGTGCCGAGCTGCACGAGCAGCACCGCGGTGCGGGCTGCGCCGCTTCCGCGGGCGGATTCGACGGTCACGCGAAGGCGCTTATCCGTTGTGGCTGAGCGCCGAGGACACCAGCTTCGCCGTGATGTCGACGATCGGAATGACGCGCTCGTACGCCATGCGGCTCGGACCGATGACGCCGAGCGTGCCGACGATGCGCCCATCGGACTCGTAGGGCGCGACGACGACGCTGAGCTGGTCCATCGGCAGCAGCTCCGATTCCCCGCCGATGAAGATCTGCACGCCGTCGGCGCGGCTCGACGCGTCGAGCAGCTGCAGCAGCGCCGTCTTGCGCTCGAAGAGATCGAACAGGCGGCGCAGGCGTGCGGTGCCGTCGGTGAGGTCGGCCAGGCTGAACAGGTTGCGCTCGCCGGAGATGACCAGCGGATCGTCGCCGTCGGCGAGCACGCGCGTGCTCGCCTCGACCGCCTTGTGCATCAACGCGGTGATGTCGTCGCGCAGCGAAGCCAGCTCGGAGTGCAGCCGCGTGCGGATCTCGTCGAACTCGACGCCGGCGAAATGCGCGTTGATGTAGTTCGCCGCCTCCGCCAGCTCGTCGCGGGAGTAGTCCCGATGCGTGGACAGGATGCGGTTCTGCACGCCGCCGTCGGGGGTGACGATGACCAGCAGGACGCGCCGATCGGACAGCCGCAGGAACTCGACCTGGCGGAAGGTGGTCGAACGCCGCGGCGCCATGACGACGCCGGCGAAGCGCGACAGGTTCGACAGCAGGGTAGCGGCGGTCGACAGGACGCGCTGCGGTTCGTCGGGATGGATCCGATCCTGCAGCGCCTCGGTCTCGTCGACCTGCAGCGGCTCGACGACGAGGAGCGTGTCGACGAAGAAGCGGTATCCGCGAGGCGTCGGGATGCGTCCGGCGGACGTGTGCGGGCTCGTGATGAGGCCCATCTCCTCGAGGTCGGCCATCACGTTGCGCACGGTGGCCGGCGAGAGATCGAGCCCTGAGTGCCGGGAAAGCGTGCGCGAGCCCACGGGTTGCCCGTCGGCGATGTACCGCTCGATCAGCGTTTTCAGAAGAATGCGGGCGCGCTCGTCCAGCATGTCTTCCATTGTATGGGCGGGCCGCGCCGTTGCAAGTCCGGTGCCTGCGCCGTTTCGGCCGAGCGGCCGACGCGGCGGCGCGACGCGCGGCCGCCGCGGCGCAGGCACCGTGTGCTCTAATCGGCGCATGGAGAATGCGTTTCAACGCGTCGGCCTGATCGGGCGATGGCAGTCGGAGGAGGTCACCGAGGCGCTTTTCGCGATCGCGGCGTTCCTGCGTGCGCGCGGCGTCTCGGTGCTGGTCGAGGAACGCGCCGCGGCGGCCGCCGGCCGCACGCTCGACTTCGAAGCGGCCAGCATCGAGACGATCGGCGACGAGGCCGATCTCGCGATCGCCCTGGGCGGCGACGGCACGATGCTCGGCGCCGCACGTGCGCTGGCGCGCCGCGAAGTGCCGCTGGTCGGCATCAATGCCGGACGGCTCGGCTTCATCACCGATATCGGGCTCGGCAGTTGGCGCAAGGCACTCACGTCGATCCTCGAGGGCAGCTTCGAGGCCGAGGAACGAACGCTGCTCACCGCGCGCGTCGTGCGCGACCACGAGATCGTCTGGAGCGAGCTCGCGCTGAACGACGTCGTCGTCAACCGCTCGTCGCGCACCGGGATGATCGAGCTGCAGGTGCACGTCGACGACCTCTACATGTACAGCCAGCGCGCCGACGGACTGATCATCGCCACGCCCACCGGTTCGACGGCCTATGCGCTGTCAGCCAACGGTCCGATCCTGCATCCGCAGGTCCAGGGCATCGTGCTCGTTCCGGTGGCGCCGCAGTCGCTGTCGAACCGGCCGATCGTGCTGCCCGACGAAGTCACCATCACGGTCCGCGTCATCGACGGCCGCGAGCCGCGCGTGGCCGGCGACATGCAGGTGTTCAACGACCTGCACGTGGGCGACGACATCATCGTGCAGCGCGCGCCCTTCCGCACCCGCTTCCTGCATCCGCCCGAATACAGCTATTTCGCGACGTTGCGCGGAAAGCTCAACTGGCACGAACTGCCGAGTCTGCGCGAAACCCAGCGCTGAACCCACGCCCGCCGTCCGCATCTCGATGCTGCTGCGCCTTCGACTCGAGAACTTCGTCCTCGTCGACTCGGCCGAGCTGGCCTTCGGAAACGGCTTCACCGTGCTGTCGGGAGAGACCGGCGCCGGCAAGTCGATCCTGCTCGACGCACTGATGCTGGCCCTGGGCGGCCGGGCCGATCCGGGCGTCGTGCGCGAGGGTCAGGCTCGCGCCGACATCGTCGCCGAATTCGCCATCGACGACGCGCTCGACGCCTGGCTCGAGGCGCGCGCGCTGCAGGGCGACACCGGCGTCGTGCTGCTGCGGCGCGTGATCGATGCCGACGGCCGCTCGCGCGCCTTCGTCAACGGGCATCCGGCCACGGCCGCGCTGCTGCGCGAGATCGGCGAGCAACTCGTCGAGATCCACGGGCAGCATGCCTCGCAATCGCTGCTGCGCAGCGACGGACAGCGGCGGCTGCTCGACGGCTTCGGCGGGCTGGAAGCGCGCGTCGCCGCCGTGGGCGCCGCGTACGACGAATGGCGCGCGGCGCTGCGTGCGCTCGACGCCGCCGAGCACGGCGCACGCGAGCTCGCGCTCGAGCGCGAGCGGCTGGAATGGCAGCTCGGCGAGCTCGAGACGCTGCAGCCGGGTGCGGACGAATGGGAGACGCTGGAGGCCGAGCACAAGCGCCTGTCGCACGCCGCTTCGCTCGTCGAAGGCGCGGGCAGCGCCGCCGAGGCGCTCGTCGACCGCGACGACGCGCTGCTCGGCGAGCTGCATCGCTCGGTTCAGCGGCTGCGCGCGCTGGCCGCGATCGACGCCGCGCTCGAAGAGCCGGTCGCGCTGCTCGACAGCGCCGCGATCCAGATCGACGAAGCCGCCTCCGCGCTGCGCGAGTACGCCACGCGCGTCGACCTCGACCCGCAGCGCCTGGAGGCGGTCGACCTGCGCATCGGAGCGCTCTTCGCGGCGGCGCGCAAGCTGCGGCTCGCGCCCGAGGCGCTGCACGACGAATGGACGCGCCTGCGCGAGCGCGTGCGCGCACTCGACGCGGCGCAGGACGTCGACGCGCTGCGCGAGCGCGCACAGGCGCTGCGCGCCGCCTACGATGCGCAGGCTGCGGAGCTGTCGCGGCTACGGCACGCCGCGGCGGCGCGGCTGGCCGAAGGCGTCACGCGACACATCGCCGCGCTGGGCATGAAAGGCGGACGGATCGCCATCGCGGTGCAGCCGGGCGAGGCCGGTGCCGCGGGCGCCGACGTCGTCGAATTTCGCGTCGCCGCGCACGCGGGCGCCTCGCTGCGCCCGTTGGCCAGGGTGGCCTCGGGCGGCGAGCTCTCGCGCATCGCGCTGGCGATCGCCGCGGTCGCGGCGCAGGCGAACCCGGTGCCTACGCTCGTCTTCGACGAAGCCGATGCCGGCGTCGGAGGCGCCGTCGCCGATGCGGTGGGCGAGCTGATGCGCGCGCTCGGCGAATCGCGGCAGGTGCTGTGCGTCACGCACCTGCCGCAGGTCGCCGCGAAGGCGCACCGTCACTGGCGGGTCACGAAGAACACCGTCGGCACCACCACCGTCAGCGTGATCGAGCCGCTCGAGCGCAACGAACGCGTCGACGAGATCGCCCGCATGCTCGGCGGCGCCGACATCACGCAGACCACCCGCAAGCACGCCCGCGAAATGCTCGCGCAAAGCCGCTGAACCGAAAGAACATCGCGCCAGGCACGCGGCGGCAACCGCACGATGGCGCAAAGATGCAGCGACGTGGCAAGCGTACGGCGAATCTGAAGACGCCGTGTGCGATATGGCGTGTACGTTGTCGGCGAAGGCGCGGGCCCTCCGGCGCGCGCCTTCGCCCGCACCTTCGCCCGCGCGCGGCTTCGCCGCCCTACGACTACCGCCGCCGATACTCGCAGTTCTCCTTGATGCAACTGCCGTACAACGACAGCGCGTGATCCTGGAGCTTGAACCCATGCTCGGCGGCGATGGTCTGCTGCCGACGCTCGATCTCGGCGTCGAAGAATTCCTCCACCCGCCCGCAGTCGATGCAGACGAGGTGGTCGTGGTGCGAACCCTCCTCGAGCTCGAACACCGCCTTGCCGGCCTCGAAATTGCTCCGCTTCAGCAGCCCCGCCTGCTCGAACTGGGTGAGGACGCGGTAGACGGTGGCCAGGCCGATCTCCTGCTGCTCGGCGAGCAGCTCGCGGTAGACGTCCTCGGCGCTCATGTGCCGCTGCTTGCCGTTCTGGAAGATCTCGAGGATCTTCAGGCGCGGCGCCGTCGCCTTCAGGCCCATGCTCTTCAGTTCGGAGGAGATCGACATCGCTCGGAGGGACTACGGCGGGTGAAAGGGCCGCGACGCGGCGGCGCACGCGGACGCTCCCCGTATCATAGCGGTTCCGTCCGCACCAGGCGCCCATCGGAACCCATGACCCTGGACCACACCCCCGTCCCTGTCTCCCACGGCGCAGGCACCGGCGCCCGCCCATGTGCCGAGCCCATCGGGCCGCATCGCCCGAGCGTGCAGACGTGCCTGGGGCCGCGCCTCGCCGGGAGTCGTGCGCTCGTCGCCCTGCTCGCCGGCACGCTGCTCGCCGGCTGCGCGATGAACGATCCGAATCGAAGCGGACTGTTGCAGCCCTACCGCATCGACCTGCCGCAGGGCAACTACCTGACGCGGGAAACGGTCGACCGGGTGCAGGAGGGGATGACGCGCGAACAGGTGCGCTTCCTGCTCGGCACCCCGCTGCTGCGCGACCTGTTCCACCCCGATCGCTGGGACTACGTCTTCCGCTACAAGTTTCCGAACGGCGACGTCGAGCAACGCAAGGTCACGATCCGCTTCCGCGACGAGCGCGTCGTGGCGATCGAGGCAGACCCGCTGCCGCAGCGCGAAGATCCCTCCGATCCCGCGTTGCCCGGCTATCGCCCCGGCACGACCGCGTCGAACAAGCCATCATGACGATACACATTGCAGTGGCCGGTGCCTCCGGCCGGATGGGGCGCATGCTGATCGAAGCGGTGCTCGATGCGCCCGACGCGAAGCTCGTCGGCGCCCTCGACGTCGCGTCGAGTCCGGCGATCGGGCGCGACGCGGCGGAGTTCCTCGGGCGCCCGTGCGGGGTGCCGATCGTCGACGACGTCGCCACCGGCCTTGCCGACGCGCAGTTCCTGATCGACTTCACGCGCCCCGAGGGAACGCTCGCGCATCTGCAGGCGGCGACGGCGCGCGGCGTCGGCATGGTGATCGGCACCACCGGCTTCGACGATGCCGGACGTGCGGCGATCGCCGAGGCCGCGAAACGCATCCCGGTGGTGTTCGCGCCGAACATGAGCGTGGGCGTGAACGTCGTGCTCGAGCTGCTGGCGACGGCGGCACGCATTCTCGGCGCGGGCTACGACGTCGAGATCATCGAAGCGCATCATCGGCACAAGGTCGATGCGCCCTCGGGTACGGCGCTGAAGATGGGCGAGGTCATCGCCGAAGCGCTCGGTCGCGACCTGAAGCAGGTCGCCGTCTTCGGACGCGAGGGCTTCACCGGCGAACGCGACGCGAACACCATCGGGTTCGCGACGGTGCGCGGCGGCGACATCGTCGGCGACCATACCGCCCTGTTCGCCGGCACCGGCGAACGGATCGAGATCACGCATCGCTCGTCGAGCCGCGTCACCTACGCGCATGGCGCGCTGCGCGCATGCCGATTCCTCGCCTCGCGCGAACGCGGCCTGTTCGACATGCGCGACGTACTGGGGTTGCGCGGCGCCGCCGCCTAGTCCCGCCGCAGGCGGGCGCGCAACGCGACGCACGGATCCTCGCGCGGCTGCGCTTCCGTCCACACGGCGACGTCGAATGGCCGCCCGTGCCCGAGCGCGCCGGCCGCTGCGTCGTCCTCGCCGACGTCGAGGCGATCCCCGCGTTCGAGGAAGCCGATCGCGACGATCGTCGCATGCGGGCGAAGCGCGGACAAATGCAGCGGCACGCCGATGTCGCGGCGAACGTGTCCGTTGCCTGCGAGCAGCACGACGGGCAGGCCGGTCTCGTCGTGCGCGTCGGCGAGCGCCTGCGCCATCCGTGCGTCGCGCGTGCGCTGCGCGAGCGCCATCGCGTCGACGGAACGTTCGGGCAGCAGGCCGCAATGGCCGTCACGGATCGACGCGCGCATCGCTTCGGCCTCGGGCTCGCCCCAGCCGGGCGGCGGCGGCGCCGGGGGCGCCTCCGCACGCGCGACGCGCGCCGTATCGGCCGGCGACAAGTTGGCGGCGACCAGCGGCAGCCCGCGGCGCAATGCGAGCTCGATCGCCGGGCGATAGAGTTCCCATCGCCATCCTTCGAAATCGAAGCCGGCCGCCTGCGCGAGGCGACGCGCCCGCGACGCGAGATCGCTCGCTTCGCCCTCGCGCACCTCGCGTTCGTCGAGCGCCCTCGCCTGCATGAGCGCCTCCTGGCGGTCGGCGTCGAAGGGCTCGAGCGCAAGCGCATAGCGACGCTCGTCGGCGAGCTGCTCCAGCCAGCGCAAGCGCAATCGATGCTGCCCGACGTTGTCGTGCAGCTCGCCCAGCAGTACGAAATCGGCCTCGCGCACCGCCGGCGGCAATGCGACGGCGTCTGCGGTCGGAGACGGGTCGGATGCGCAGGCCGCGAGGGTCACGGCGGCGAGCAGCGCGAGCGACGCGAGCCGCATTGCACGGAGGCGACGGAGACGGCCTTCGCCGCGCATCCACGCACGGCATGCGGCCGACGCGAGATCGATGTGCGGCACGGATCGGAGCTCCCTGTCCGCGGCGGCGCTGCGCGCCGCCGATGGCGTCGTACGGTCGTCGCTGCGCGGGTCGGCTGCAGCGGCCGTCACGAAGGATCGCACGAGTCGCGCCGGCGGGGCGCAACGCCGCGCCGCGCTTCTTTCTTGTCGCAGCGCAAGCGAGTGATGCCAGGCGCTGCCGAACTGCGCTGGAGCGGTCGACGCTTTCCTATAATCGCGCGATGGATCCGTCGAGGCTCGCGGCTGCGGCCTGCGCAGTGGCGTTGCACGCAGCCGTGATCGCCGCCGTGCTCGGCTTCGCTGATGCACCTCCGATACAGGCCGTCCAACCGATCGAGGTCGCGCTGATCGCGCCTTCGTCGTCGACCGCCGACGCGCCCTCTGCGG
>DATGRE010000122.1:0-12575 GCA_035303885.1 Zeimonas sp.
CAGCAGCGGACCGGCGGAGACATCCTGATGCATGGCCGTGTTCCGTTCACGCCCGGCGCAGCACGATGCGATCGGCGAGCGCCGCCAGCCGTTGCGCCCGCTCGCCCAGCGGCGCGAGCGCCTCGTGCGCCTGCACCCGCAGCCGTTCGGCGAGCGCGCGAGCCGCTTCCAGCCCGAGCGTCGACACGTAGGTCGGCTTGTCGGCGTCGGCGTCCTTGCCGGCCGTCTTTCCGAGCGTGGCCGAATCGCCCTCGACGTCGAGGATGTCGTCGACGACCTGGAAGGCGAGACCCAGGGCCTCCGCATAGCGCGCGAGCGCCGGCATCGACGCCGTCGCCTGCGCGGCGCAGGCGCCGCCGAGCCGCACCGACGCCGCGAGCAGCGCGCCGGTTTTGCGCCGGTGCATGTCCTCGAGCGCCTCGGCGCCGAGCGCGACGCCGACCGACGCGAGATCGATCGCCTGCCCGCCGGCCATGCCGGTCGAACCGGACGCACGCGCGAGATCGGCGACCATCGCCAGCGCGGTCCGCGCATCGACGCCGTGGTCGGCGACCGCCGCCAGCGTCTCGAAGGCGAGCGCCTGCAGCGCGTCGCCGACGAGCATCGCCAGCGCCTCGCCATAGACGACGTGCACCGTGGGGCGCCCCCGGCGCAGCACGTCGTCGTCCATGCACGGCAGATCGTCGTGCACCAGCGAGTACGCGTGGATCAACTCGACCGCGCTCGCGGCCTGGTCGAGCGCGGCCACCGGCGCGTCGAGCGCCTCGCCGGCCGCATGCACCAGCAGCGCGCGGATCCGCTTGCCGCCGCCGAGCGCGGCGTAGCGCATCGCCTCGTGCAGGCGCGCCGGATGCACGTCGGCGTGCGGAAGCGTCGCCTCGAGCGAACGCTCGATGCGCACGCGCCGGTCGGCGATCCAGGCGTCGGTGGCGCGCGCGTCGAGGAGCTCTCGCGGGACGGTGCCGCTCGTGTCGGCGGCGCGCGCGCCGTCCACCGCGAAGGAGGTGCTCATCGGGCCGCAGTCGGCGTGTCGGGTTCGCAGGGCTCGGCGCCGGCGTCGAAGGGCTCGAGCAAGTCGGCTTCGAGGATGCGTACCTGCTGCTGCACGTCGGCGAGCGACTTGCGGCACCAGGCGACGAGCGAAGCGCCCCGGCGATAGGCGCCGAGCGACTCCTCGAGCGAGAGCGTGCCGCTCTCCATGCGCTGCACGATCTGCTCGAGCTCTCCGAGCGCCTGCTCGAAGGATTCGGGGGTGGACGGGTCCATGAAGGGCTTGATTTTACTTCCGTTTTCCGCGCGCCGTGGGGCGCGGCCCGGGGCACGACGGGGTCGGCCGCGGCCGGCGCCCCCGGAATGCGATCGGGTTATCCTTCTGCGCTCGTCCGGCCGGCCCGGACGCACGCCGCTGACCAGGGAGAACTTCGATGTCCGACGTGGGCCGACTCGACCGGCTCGCGCGTGCCCGCACGCAATTGCCGGTTTCCGCCTATTTCGACGAAGCGCTGTTCGAGCGCGAAATGGAGATCCTGTTCCGCCGCGGCCCCGGATACGTCGGCCACGAGCGAATGGTGCCCGAGCCGGGCGACTACTGCGTGCTGCCGGCCGAGAACGGCGGCCGCGTGCTGGTGCACGGCGGCAACGGCGTCGAGCTGCTGTCGAACGTCTGCCGCCACCGGCAGGCGGTCATGCTCGACGGACGCGGCAACACCGAGAACATCGTCTGCCCGCTGCACCGCTGGACCTACGACCTGTCCGGCCGGCTGCTCGGCGCACCGCATTTCGACGAGCAGCCGTGCCTCGATCTCGGACGCACGCCGCTGCAGAGCTGGAACGGACTGCTGTTTCGCGGACCGCGCGACGTCCGGGCCGATCTCGCCGACCTCGGAACGCACCCCGAGTTCGACTTCTCCGACTACCGGCTCGACCACATCGAGATCCACGAGTGCGACTACAACTGGAAGACCTTCATCGAGGTCTATCTCGAGGACTATCACGTCGTGCCGTTCCATCCGGGGCTCGGAGGGTTCGTCTCGTGCGACGACCTGCGCTGGCAGTTCGGCGAGCGCTGGTCGCTGCAGACGGTGGGAACGTGGAAGGCGCTGAGCAAGCCGGGCACGCCCGTGTACCGCCGATGGCACGAGCAGGTGCTTCGGCGCTACGACGGCAAGCCGCCCGAGCGCGGCGCGATGTGGCTGACGATCTTCCCGAACGTGATGCTGGAGTGGTACCCGCACGTGCTGGTCGTGTCGACCCTCGTGCCGCGGGGCACGCAGAAGACGACGAACGTCATCGAGTTCTACTACCCCGAGGAGATCGTGCTGTTCGAGCGCGAGTTCGTCGAGGCCGAACGTGCGGCGTACATGGAGACGGCGATCGAGGACGACGAGATCGCGCTTCGCATGGACGCCGGCCGCCGCGTGCTGCTCGAACGCGGCGAGGACGACGCCGGCCCCTACCAGAGTCCGATGGAAGACGGCATGCAGCATTTCCACGAGTTCCTGCGTGCCGAGCTCGGGCTCGGCCCCACGCTCGCCTGAGGATCGGGGAAGGCCGCGCATGACGATGTACTGGAGAACGCTGATCCGCGTCGACGAGCTCGCCCGGCATCTGGACGACTGTGTCGTCGTCGACTGTCGTCACGACCTCACCGACCCCGGATACGGGCCCGCGGCGTGGGCGCGCGCGCACCTGCCCGGGGCGTTCTTCCTGCACCAGGACCACGATCTGGCCGGGCCGCGCACCGGCGCGAACGGGCGGCACCCGCTTCCCGACCGCGAGACGCTGCGCCGTACGCTCGAATCCATCGGGCTGGCCGACGGACGCCAGCTGGTCGCGTACGACGAGACCGGCGGCATGATGGCGTCGCGCCTGTGGTGGCTGTCGCGCTGGCTCGGGCACGCCGAGGTCGCCGTGCTCGACGGCGGCCTGCCTGCGTGGCGCGAGGCCGGCCACGCGCTGACGACCGAGCCGCCGTCGCCGCGAGCGCCCGCCACGCTGACGCTGCGACCACCGCGCACCGCGCAGGTCGACGCCGCGCAGCTGCTCGCCCAGCTCGGCACCGACCGGCTTCGCATCGTCGACGCGCGCACGCCCGAGCGCTGGCGCGGCGAGGTCGAACCGCTCGACCCCGTCGCCGGTCGCATCCCCGGTGCGCTGAACCGCCCGTACACCGAAAACCTGCAACCCGACGGACGCTTCAAGACGCCGCAGGCGCTTCGCGCCGAGTTCCTCGCGCTGCTCGACGGCCGCCCGGCGAGCGCCGTCGTGCACCAGTGCGGCTCGGGCGTCACGGCCTGCCACAACCTGCTCGCGATGGAGGTCGCCGGACTTCCGGGAGCCATGCTCTATCCGGGATCGTGGAGCGAGTGGTGCGCGGACCCCGCACGCCCGATCGCCGTCGGCGACGATTGAAGCAATGGCGCGCCTGGTCTTCTTCGCCGGCCACGCCGGCACCGGGAAAACCACGCTGGCCCGGCGCGCCGTCCCGCTGCTGCATGCACGCACCGGCGAGAGCTTCTGCCTCCTCGACAAGGACACCGTCTACGGGGCCTACAGCGCGAAGGTGATGGGCCTGCTCACCGGCGACCCGGACGACCGCGACAGTCCCACCTATCTGGAGCACCTGCGCGACCAGGAATACTCCGGACTGTTCGAGATCGCGCGCGAGAACCTGGAGCTCGGCGTGAACACCGTGCTCGTCGGACCTTTCTCCCGCGAGGTCCGCTCGCACCGCGTTTTCGATCCGGCGGCACTGGGCCTGCCGCTCGACACGCGCATCTCGGTCGTCTGGGTCGAGCTCGACGAGGAAGAGGCCAAGGCGCGCATCGTCGCCCGCGCACATCCGAACGACCGCTACAAGCTCGAGCACTGGGACGAGTATCGCAAGCGCCGCTTCGTCCCCGATCCGGCCGAGTTCCCGCAGCTCATCCGGCACGACAACACCGTCTTCGACCCGCACGCGTTCGAGCGGCTCATCGAGCGGCTCTGCGATCTGCCGTTCTCCCCGGGGCTGTAGGGCCGGGCCGCATGGGCCGAAGGCGTGGCCGCCGCGCGTCCGCCTGCGCCGCGCGCCTGCCCCCTCGTGCTCGCCCGCATGCCGACCCCCGGAACGACTGCAAGCCGACGCGCCCGGGCGCACAATTTTTTCGGCCGGCATGGGCGCCGGCCCCGGCCCGCCGGCGTCCACCACGACGAGGAGCGCGGACATGGATACATCCCGGATGCTGCATCGTTGGACGAAGGTCGCGGTCGCCGCGACGGCCGGCCTCGCGCTGTCCGCCGGAGCGCAGGAAATGAAGATCGAGCTCAGCGGAAAGAACGAAGTGCCGCCGGTCGCCACCCGCGCCTCCGGCAACGGCACCTTTGCGGTGAAACCCGACGGCACGATCACGGGCGCGGTGACCACCGCCGGGATCGAGGCGACGATGGCGCACATCCACGAAGGCGCCGAAGGAGAGAACGGGCCGGTGCGTATCCCGCTCGTGAAGGACGGTGACCGATGGGCCGTGCCGAGCGGCACGAAGCTCGACGACGCCCGCCGGCAAGCGCTCGAGCAGGGCCGTCTCTACGTGAACGTGCACAGCAAGGAGCATCCCGGCGGAGAGCTGCGGGCGCAGCTGAAGTGAGCTCGGGTGGCACGCGGAGCGGAAGCGGTTGCGGCTGCCCTCGCGACGCGACGGGATACGGTCCGGAGTTGCGCGCAGAACCGCTGGAAGGCGGGTGGCAGTCATCGCAACGGGTTGGTGGTCGGTTCGGTCGTGAAAAGTCCCGATTTTCGTGACATCCGGCGCGGGCGGAACGCAGCGTGCGCAGGACGTTCCGCAAATCGGGAGAACCGGTGCGTGCAGATTCCTGCCCTGTGGAAACTGCCCGCGAAACGGGCGTTCTCGATTGCGCTGCCCGAGCGGGCGCTGTGGAGCGAAGAGTGCGTGCACGACGCGCCCAAGCACCCTCCCCTTCGCTCAGAACCCGTGCCGCGCGTGCCATTGCGCCAGCGATTCGTCGGGATAGGCATCGAAGCACCGGTCGCCGTCGCGCAGCGCCGGCTCGACCCAGTTGGCCTTCGACGCGAGAAAGATGTGCACGCGCGTCGGCGGAAGCGGCAGCGGCGTGTCGACGGCGGACGCGTGCGGATGCACGAGCTCGGGCCAATGCGGGTCGTACAGCCACAACGCGGTCCCGCAGCGGCTGCAGAAATTGCGTTCCCCGCTGCTGGTCGTGCCGTCGTCCATCCGCGCGCGATACACCGACAGGTGCTCCGCGCCCTCGACGCGCAGCGTGCTCCGCCGCGCGCCGAGGTTGATCGCGTAGCCGCCGGCACCCGCGGTCTTGCGGCAGATCGAGCAATAGCACCGCATGAACGGCACCGGCGACGGCGCTTCGACCGAGAAGCGCACGGCCTTGCAGTGGCAGGATCCTTCGAGCTTCATTCCGTCCTCGTCCTCGGGCTACCCGAACCCTTCAGCTGCGCCGGGAAATCCCGGAACCTGGGCAGGCGGTCGCGCATCTCGCGCCTTCGAACGACAGGTCGGCGACGTTGCGATGCGACCGGCGAACCCTCGCCCGAGCGCGCATGGGCGGTACGTCCCCCCATCGGTGGTGCAGCAGAGGCGGATGGTCGGACGGAATTCCCTCGACGTCTCGCAGCTCCGGGTGCCCGCCGCGCACGAGCATCGCAGCGTAGGACGCGCGACGTCGTCGTTGACCCGACCGCGATCAGGGATGCGCGCAGCACCGACGCGCGGGTGTCGGATACCGCGCCTCGCGCCCTTGGCGCGCGGGCGTCGGACACCGCCGCTCGCCCTTGGCCCGCGGCGGCGGAAGAGACGCTCAGTGCCCGTGCGAGAACGACGCGAACAGCGCGATCAGCGCGACGCCGGCGAGCATCAGCGAGAACTGCCAGAACCAGTCGCCGTTGCGTCGCGTGTCCCGGTGCAGTCCGGGAACCAGGTCGGCGAGCGCGACGTAGATGAAGCTCGCAGCGGCGACGACGAGCACGTACGGCAGCAGGGACTGCCCGCGGGCGAGCGAGAAGTAGCCGAGGACGCCGCCGAGCACCCCGGCAAGGCCGCTGACGACGTTGAACAAGAGCGCGCGCCGGCGCGTGTAGCCCGCGTTGAGCAGGACGATGAAGTCGCCGATTTCCTGCGGGATCTCGTGCGCGGCGATGGCCGCCGTCGTGACCCAGCCGAGCGCGGGATCGGCGAGGAAGGCCGCCGCGATCAACACGCCGTCGGCCGCGTTGTGGACCGTGTCGCCGACGAGGACGACGAGGCCGCCCGGCCCTGCCGCGGCCCGGTCGTGCCCGTGGTGATGCCCGTGGCCGTCGTGCTCGTGGTGATGGCTGTGCCGCAGGACGGCGAACTTCTCCAGCGCGAAGAACGCGATGATCCCGGCCAGCAGCGTCGACGACAGCGTGTGCACGTCGGCGCCCGACTCGAAGGCCACCGGCAGCAGGTTGAGCATCGCCGTGCCGAGCAGCAGTCCCGCCGACAGGCTCACGAGCCGGTGCACGATCCCCGCGAGCACCGTCAGCGACAACCATGCGGCGGCGAGAACGCTCGCCGCGCCGGAGAGGAGCGTCGCGGCGATGATCGCCGCCAGCGTCGACGACACGATCAGCGGACCCCCTCCCGGCGGGAAGCGGCGTGGCGGCTGGGGCCGGGCGTCACCAGAGGGACTCGGTGCATGCGTGGGCGCCGGCGGGCGGCGCGATCGAGGAGGAGCGGGAGTATAGCGAACGAGCGTCCGCGCATCGATGCGCGCGCGCGGTGAGACGATACGGGTGGAGGCGGCCGGCGACTACTTGTAGGAAAGGATCTCATTGGCGTTGACGATCGCGCCGGCGATCTCCTCGATGGTCACGCGCTTGGCCATCGCCTGCTCGCGCATCACGCGATACGCATCGACCTCGCTCAGGCCCCGCGTCTGCATCAGGATGCTCTTCGCTTCCGACGTCTTCCGGATGCCGTCGAGCTTCTGCTCCAGGCGCTTGACCTGCTTCGACAGGAAGCGGACCCGCTGGTCGAGCTGCCGGGCCAGCACCAGCGCCGACAGCAGGCCGAACGAACGCACGGGCGACGCGATCAGGCCTTCCGCACCGATCCGCAGGACCGCTTCGATAATCGTCGGGTTCTCGTACGTGACGATCACGATCACGATCGGCGCCTGCGCGGTCCGGCAATGCGCCCATTGCGGAACCGGGATGCCGGGACGCACCGCGAGGAACACCGCGTCGATGCCGTGCGGCAACTCGGGCGATGGCGGCCAGAAGGCCTGGACCTGGCAGCCGATCCGTCTCAACTGCTCGATCAATTGCTCACCGTCGGGGTCGCGCGGATGCAACACCGCCACGCGCAGGCTCCGGAGGCTCTTCAGGAGCTCCGGCGTCGATCGTTGGCCGTGCAGTGCTCGCGTGTCCATGGCAGTAGCGCGTCAGGGGTCGTGTCTTGCGGCCCAATCGCCGAGCGAATGCGTGACGAGATACGGATCGGGATGGACGGCACGGGTGGCCTCCCGCACGATGGTGAACTGTCCCTTCGCATTCGCGATCCCGATCCGGGGGTACAGGCAGGTGTGATGGTTGGTCGGGTCGATGCGCACCCGGCCCTGCGGCGCGTCGAATTCCGATCCCAGCAGGTGCGGCATCAGCGCGTCGATCTCGTCGCTGCCCGACTTCGCGAGGGCATTGGCGAAAAGATGCACCTGGAAATAGGCCGCCTCCCAGCAGGCGTTCGGCACGATCTCGTCTCCAAAGCGGCGTCGGAAGTCCGCCAGGCACCGCGCGTTGACCGGCGAGTCGATCGATTGGAAATAGGGGGCGGCGGTCACGTGGCCGGCGGCCGCCTCGGCCCCCATCTGCGCCACCTCCGCCTCGAGCGTGGTGAGGCTCGCGATCGGCATCTGCTTCGGATCGAGCCCCGCCTCCGCGTACGCCCGGTACAACCATTGCGTGGAGTCGCCGACGACCGTCGAGAAGATGAAGTCGGGCCGTATCTCGCGGATCTCCGCGACCACCGCTCGGAAATCGTCCATCGTCGCGTCGAGGCGCACGTATTTCTCTCCGACCTTCGCCCCGTCGTTCCGCTGCAGGACCAGGTCGGCCATGATCCGGTTCGATTCGTACGGATAGATGTAGTCGGAACCGACCATGTAGACGCGGCCGCCGAAATTCGACGTCATGAATTCCGCGAGCTGGATGCTGTTCTGGTTCGGCGCGGCTCCGGTGTAGATGATGTTCGGCGAATACTCGAAGCCCTCGTAGAGCGTCGGATAGAAGAACAGCCGGTTCCATTTCTCGATGACCGGGATCACCGCCTTCCGCGTGCTCGACATGTAGCCGCCGAAGATCACGTTCACCCGGTCGTGCAGCACGAGCCGCTCGGCGAGCACCCGGTACACGCCGGGCGACGACTGGGGGTCGTAGCGGATCGGAACAATCTCCCGGCCCTGCACGCCGCCGGCCTCGTTGATCTCGGCGATCGCGAACAGCGTCCCCATCAGCTGCGAGGTCTCGATGGTCGAGATGACACCGGTATCCGAGAACAGAACGCCGACGCGCACCGGATCACGGTTCGACACTTGCCAATCTCCAGCGATTCAGACGATCACGATCACCCGTCGGTTCGCCCGCCGCGACGCCACCGTACGCGGATGCGCACGAGCGGACTCCGGCGAACGAAACCGGGCCGCGACTCAATGACCGATCATCCAGGGACGGGACGGCGTGCGCGCATGCGCATGAACGTGCGCGGGACGCCGCGCACCGTCGCCGCCGTGCGAATGGCCGTGGCTGCATCGGCCCGCGGGCTCGTGCGCGGAGCGGTGCACGACCTCGGGCGCGTGGGCGCTCTTCTCGTTGCGCGCGTCGACCCTGCGCCGGATTTCCGACATCAGGTTGAGCTGCGGAGCCGCGATGACGCGCGGCGACTGGCCCTCGCACGTCGGGCACGGCATCGGCAACGCCGCTTCCATCATCGGTCGGCGAGCGGAAAACGCGCCGCAGTCGCGGCACAGGTAGTCGTAGACAGGCATTTGTCGTCGTCTCCTCGTCCGGCGAACCGGGCGGCGGCAGACGCCTGCCGCCGCCCCCCTTTCAGCGCGCGCTCGCCAGGTCTCCTCCCTTCACCTTCTTCGACGGTCCGCTCGCATTGGGGCGGATGTCGAAATCGAAGATGGCAGTGGGAATGTACAGCGACACGCAGGCGTTTGGAATGTCCACGACCCCGCTCACCCGGCCTTCCACCGGTGCCGTGCTCAGGATCGTGTACACCTGTTCGCCGGTGTAGCCGAAGTTCTTCAGGTAGTTGATCGCGTGCAGGCAGGCACGCCGGTAGGCGAGCGTCACGTCGTTGTAATGCTGCGTCCCGTCCTCGGCCACCGAGAGTCCCTCGAAGACCAGGAAATCGTTGTAGTGCGGCTCGACCGGCGACGTTTCGAACATCGCCTGCGTGATCCCGTACTTGCTGCAACCCCCCTTGATGATGTCGACGTGGAAGTCGATCCAGCCCGCCATCTCGATGGCGCCGCAGAAGGTGATCTCGCCGTCGCCCTGCGAGAAGTGCAGGTCGCCGGTGACCAGCCCCGCGTTCTTCACGTACACCGGCAGGTAGACGCGACTGCCGCGCACCAGGTTCTTGATGTCGCAGTTGCCGCCATGCTCGCGCGGCGGAATCGTGCGCGCACCTTCCGCCGCCGCCCGCTCGAGGTCGGATCCCTTCAGCGAACCGAGGATCACGTTCTTCGGCTCGGGCGGCAGCGCATACGGCGGCACGCGGTTCGGGTCGGTCGCGATCAACGCCCGCTCGCGCCGGATCCATTCATTGAGCAGCTCGCGCGACGGCAGGCAGCCGAGGATGCCGGGGTGGGTCATGCCCGCGAAACGGACGTTCGGGATGTGGCGCGAGGTCGTGTACAGCCCGTGGAAGTCCCAGATCGCCTTCTTCGGCTCGGGGAAGACGTCGGTCAGGAAGCCGCTGCCGTTCTCCGTCGTGAAGATCCCCGTGTATCCCCACTCCTCGTCGCGGAAGGGACCGATGTCGAGGATGTCGACCACGAGCAGGTCGCCGGGCTCCGCACCCTCGATGCCCACCGGCCCCGACAGGTGATGGCAGGGCGACAGGTCGATGTCGCGGATGTCGTTGGCGCTGTCGTCGTTCTTGATCTGGTCGCCGGACCACGGGAAGCACTCGACGCGGAAGTTCTCCCCCGGTTTGACCATTGCCGCCATCGGTACGTCGGGGTGCCAGCGGTTCACGATGAAGGGGTTCGGCTGCTCCCGGGGTGATCTGGTCCGGTCGATGCCGATCACGGTCTTGGGCATGATCAATTCCTCCTGTAGTGCGCAGTCGGTCGACTGCAGGTGTGCAACCCTGCGGCTGCGTTCCTGGGTTCGGCTCGAAGTCGCACGGACACGACTCTCTCGCCTCAGACGGTCAGGTACGACCGGATCCGGTCGACGTCGAGATCCTCCTTGCGCTCGTCGTGCACGATGCGCCCGCGGTCGACGACGAGGAACCGGTCGGCGACGGCGTCGGCGAAGCTGAGCACCTGCTCGGAGACGAGGATCGAGAAGCCGCGCTCGCGCCGAAGCTCGTTCAGCGTCTGGGCGATTTCCTTGATGATCGAAGGCTGGATCCCCTCGGTGGGCTCGTCCAGGATCAGCACCTTCGGATTGCTCACGAGCGCGCGGGCGATCGCCAGCATCTGCTGCTGCCCGCCGGAGAGGTTCCCGCCCCGGCGCCTGCGCATCTCGCCGAGCACGGGGAAGAACCGGTAGACGAATTCCGGAACCTCGGGCCTGCGGGCCGACGTCATGCCGGCGAGGATGTTCTCCTCGACCGTCAACAGCGGAAAGATCATGCGACCCTGCGGCACGAAGGCGAGTCCGCGCGCGACGCGTTCGTAGCTGTGCAGGCCCGCGAGCTCCTGGTTCTCCAGTCGAACGCTTCCCGTGGCCGAGCGGAGCATGCCGATCACCGCCTTGAGCAGCGTGGTCTTGCCCATCCCGTTGCGGCCCATGACGGCGAGGGCCTCGCCCGAGCCGAGCGAGAACGAGGCATCGCGCACGATGTGCGACTCGCCGTAGAAGACGTTCAGCGACGCGACCTCGAGCATGGCGTCCCTCAATGGCCCAGATAGACGTCGATGACGCGCTCGTCGCGCTGCACCGTGTCGACGTCGCCTTCCGCGAGCAGCCGTCCCTGGTGCAGGACGGTGACCTTGCTCGCGATCTTCTTGACGAACTCCATGTCGTGCTCGATGACGATCAGCGACCGGCCCGCGGCGATCCGCTTCAGCAGCTCGGCGGTCTGGTCGCGTTCACGCGCGCTCATGCCTGCCACCGGTTCGTCGAGGAGCAGCAGGCGCGGGTTCTGCATCAGCAGCATCCCGATCTCCAGCCACTGCTTCTGACCGTGGCTGAGCTTCCCGGCCTTCATCGACAGGTGCGAGCGCAGGAAGACGTCCTCGGCCACCTGCTCGATGCGCCCGCGTACGGCTGCCGTGCTGCGAAAGAGCAGGCAGCCCAGCACGCCGCGTCCCTCGGGGATGGAGATTTCGAGGTTCTCCGACACGGACAGGTCGTCGTAGACCGACGGAGTCTGGAACTTCCGGCCGACGCCCGCGCGAACGATCTTGTGCTCGGGCAGCTTTCCGAGGTCGATGCCGTCGAACTCGATGCGTCCGCCGGTCGGACGCGTCTTGCCGCAGATCATGTCGAGCAGCGTCGTCTTTCCCGCGCCGTTCGGACCGATGATCACGCGCAGCTCGTCCTGCGCAACCGAAAGGTTCAGGCCGTCGACCGCCTTGATCCCGTCGAAGGTGACGGTGAGGTTCTCGATGGTCAGCATGCAGGTTGCACTCGACTTTCCTCCGGCGAACGAGGAGCGCTCGAGCTGGTTGGCAGCAACGGTGTCGCGGGTCGTCATCGTCAGAACGTTCATTTGGCCAACGCCCTCCTCCAGGCTTCGAGCCGAACACGGTCGAGCAGCCCCGCCAACCCGTTCGGCATGAACAGCACGACGCCGATGAACAGCGCACCGAGGAAGTACAGCCAGATTTCCGGGAAGTTCTCGGAGAGATACGACTTCATGAAGCCGATGAAGATCGCGCCGAGCACCGCGCCGTACACGGACAGGCGGCCGCCGACCGCCGCATAGATCACCATCTCGACGGAGGCGACGACGCCGACGATGCTCGGTGCGATCAGACCCGTCTGCAGCGAATACAGCGCGCCTCCGATCGACGAGAAGAGCGCCGCGAGCGCGAATACCGCGGCCTTGATCAGCGCCGTGTCGTAGCCGCTGAAGCGGACGCGGTCCTCGCGGTCGCGGATCGCGATCAGCACCTTGCCGAGCCGGCTGCGGATGACGAACAGCGCCGCGGCCATCACCACGAGCAGCAGGAGCGACTCGATCAGATACAGCACCATCTTCGACTCGTCGCTCAGGATGTCCATCCCGAGCAGGGTGCTGAAGTCGGTGATCCCGTTCGCGCCTCCGGTGTCGCCCTGCTGGCCGACGATCAGGACGGTCATGGTGAGCGCGAGCGCGAGCGTGACGATCGCGAAATACACG
>DATGRE010000123.1:0-6580 GCA_035303885.1 Zeimonas sp.
CCGCGCCGAGCGCCGCGCCGCCGGCGGCGCCCGTCGATGCGGCAGCGGAAACCTTCGAGCGCACGCTGCCGAACGGAATGAAGGTGATCGTGCGCGAGGACCATCGCGCACCCACGGCGGTGCACCTCGTGCTGTACCGCATCGGCTCGGTGGACGAGTCGAAGGGACGCACCGGCGTCTCGCACGTGCTCGAGCACATGATGTTCAAGGGCACGGAGACCTATCCCGCCGGCGAGTTCTCGCGGCGCGTGGCGCAGCTGGGCGGACGCGAGAACGCCTTCACGACGAGGGACTACACCGGCTACTTCCAGCAGATCGGTTCGCAGCACCTGGCGGAGGTGATGAAGCTCGAGGCCGACCGGATGTCGAACCTCGTGCTCGCGCAGCAGGAGTTCGAGCAGGAGGTGCGCGTCGTCATGGAGGAGCGCCGGCTGCGCACCGAGGACCGCGCGCAGTCGCTCCTCTACGAGCAGTTCCGGGCGCAGGCCTTCGTCGCCTCGCCGGTGCGCCAGCCGGTGATCGGCTGGTTCGGCGATCTGCGCGCGCTGACCCTCGACGACCTGCGCGACTGGTATCGCGATTGGTATTCGCCGTCGAATGCGATCGTGGTCGTCGTCGGCGACGTATCGGCCGACGAGGTCTGGAAGCTGGCCGAGGCCACGTACGGCCAGGTGCCCGCACGCGCGCTGCCGGCGCGCAAGCCGCTCGACGAGCCGGAGCAGCGCGGCCTGCGCCGCGCCTGGGTGAAGGCCCCGGCGGAGAATCCGTACGTCGTGATGGGTTTCAAGGTGCCGCGGCTGACCGACATCGAACGCGATCGCGAGCCCTATGCGCTCGAGGTGCTGGCAGCGGTGCTCGACGCCGACGAGAACGGGCGCCTGACGCGCAACATCGTGCGCGGCTCGCGGGCGGCGAACCAGGTCGGCGCCGGGTACGACGCGCTGTCGCGCGGGCCGACGCTGTTCGTGCTCGACGGCACGCCGGCCGAGGGGCGCACCACGTCCGACGTCGAGCAGGCGCTGCGCGACGAGATCGCGAAGATCGCGAAGGACGGCGTCGCGCCCGAGGAGCTCGAGCGCATCAAGACGCAGTACGTCGCAGGCGAGATCTACAAGCGCGATTCCATCATGGCGCAGGCGATGGAGATCGGCGCGCTGGAGATGACCGGTTTCTCGCATCGCGACGCCGATCGCATCCTCGAGCGCATCGCCGCGGTCACCGCCGACGAGGTGCAGGCGGTCGCGCGCAAGTACTTCGATTCCGACGACGCACTCACGGTCGCCACGCTGCTGCCGCAGCCGATCGGCGAGACCGGAGGGCGTCCGGCACCGCCGGCCGGCGAAGCGCACGAGGAGGCATTGCGATGAGCGCGCGGCTCGATGCGCGAGCCCGTTCTGCGCGGCTGCTCGTCGCCGCGCTGCTCGCGGTCGCGACCGCGGCCGCGCACGCCGCGCTGCCGATCGAGCACTGGACGACGTCGACCGGTGCGCGCGTCTACTTCGTGCGCGCCGACACGATCCCGATGCTCGACGTGCGCATCGATTTCGACGCCGGCGCACGCCTCGATCCGCCGGGCAAGACCGGGCTGGCCTCGCTCACCGCGGCGATGCTCTCGCGCGGCATCGAGGGCGCCGACGAGGCGCAGATCGCCGAGCGCTTCGCGCGCCTGGGTGCGCGACGCGGTGCCGCCGCGAGCGACGACCGCGCCAACGTCTCGCTGCGTACGCTGATCGGCGAGGGCCGCGACGAGCGCGCGATCGAGCTGCTCGCCGCGATCGTCTCGCGGCCCGTCTTCCCGGAGTCCGTGCTCGTTCGCGAGCGCCAGCGCGTGATCCAGGCGATCCGCGAGGCGGAGACGAAGCCGGAGACGATCGCGCAGCGCAACTTCGACGCGGCGCTGTACGGCGCGCATCCCTACGCGGCGCACGCCACGCCCGAGACGGTCGCCGCGATCTCGCGGGACGATCTCGTCGCCTTCCATCGCGCCCATTACGGTGCGCGCGATGCCGTCGTCTCGATGATCGGTGCGATCGACCGCGCGCGCGCCGAGCAGATCGCCGAGCGGCTCGTGCGCGATCTGCCGGCCGGCGGCGAGGCCCGCAACCTGCCCGAGGTCCGGCCGCTGGAGCGCGCCGAGGAGCGGCGCATCGAGCATCCCGCCACGCAGAGCCACATCCTCATCGGCCAACCGGCGGTCGCGCGCGGCGATCCCGACTACTTTCCGCTGTTGGTCGGCAACTACGTGCTCGGCGGCGGCGGCTTCGTCTCGCGGCTGTACGAAGAGGTGCGCGAGAAGCGCGGGCTCGCCTACAGCGTCTATTCGTATTTCTCGCCGAAGCTGCAGCCGGGCCCGTTCACGATCGGCCTGCAGACCGCGAAGGAGCAGACCGACGTCGCGCTCGGCGTTGTGCGGGACACGCTCGGCCGGTTCCTCGAGGAAGGCCCCACCGAGGAGGAGCTCGCGGCGGCGAAGGCGAATCTCGTCGGCGGTTTCGCGCTGCGCATCGATTCGAACGCGAAGATCCTCGACCATCTCGCGCTGATCGGCTTCTACCGCCTGCCGCTCGACTATCTCGACCGCTGGACCGAACGCGTCGAGGCGGTGACGCTCGAACGGGTACGCGATGCGTTCTCGCGCGTGCTCGACGCGCAGCGCATGGTGACGATCGTCGTCGGGGCAGGCGCGTCGCCGCGATGAAGCGGCGCGGCCGCGCGGCCGCCGCCGCGGTGGCCGGCGCCTGCGCACCGTCGGCGTCGCGCGGGCGCGCCGGGCACCGCATCCGCATCATCGGCGGACGGTGGCGGCGCACGCCGATCCACGTCGCCGACGTCGAAGGTCTGCGCCCGACGCCCGACCGCGTTCGCGAGACGCTCTTCAACTGGCTCGGGCAGCGCATCGACGGCTGGCGCTGCCTCGACCTGTTCGCCGGCACCGGCGCGCTCGGCTTCGAGGCCGCGTCGCGCGGCGCCGCGCGCGTCGTGCTCGTCGAGCGCGACCGGCGTGCGCGCGCCGCGATCGGGCAGACCCTCGAGCGGCTCGGCTCGCCGCCGCAGCTGGAGCTGGTCGCCGCCGACGCCTTCGATGCGCTGCGTCGCCTGGCGAGCGCAGGAGAGCGCTTCGATCTCGTCTTCGTCGACCCGCCCTTCGGCGAGTCGCTGCATCTGCGCGTGCTCGATGCGCTGCCGGCGGTGCTGGCCCCCGGCGCACTCGTCTATCTCGAGTCGGGCGAGCGCTTCGAGATGCCCGCGCAATGGCGCGTGCTGCGCGAAGGCCGCGCCGGACAGGTCCGCTATCATCTGCTGAGCAGGGCAGCGGACGCACTTCCAGGACATGACGCATGACGCGCGCGATCTACCCGGGCACCTTCGACCCGCTCACGCACGGACACGAGGATCTCGTGCGCCGCGCCTCGAAACTCTTCGATTCGGTCGTCGTCGCGGTCGCGGCCAGTCGCGGCAAGAACCCGATCTTTGACGTCGACGAGCGGCTGGCGATCGCGCGCGAGGTGCTCGGTCACTACCCCAACGTCGAGGTCACGAGCTTCACCGGCCTGCTGGTGAACTTCGTGAAGGAGCAGCAGGCCGACGTCGTCGTGCGCGGGCTGCGCGCGGTCACCGACTTCGAGTACGAGTTCCAGATGGCCGGGATGAACCGGCACCTGATGCCCGACGTCGAGACGATCTTCCTGACGCCGACCGACAAGTACCAGTTCATCTCCGGCACGCTCGTGCGCGAGATCGCGCTGCTCGGCGGCGACGTCTCGAAGTTCGTGGCGCCCGCCGTGGTCGCCTGGATCGCCCGCAAGCTCGAGCAGTTGCGCGCGGACGGGCGGCCGTCGAAGGCCTGAGCCGCGAGTCGTTCGCAGGAAGCGACGATGGCGCTGATCATCACCGACGAGTGCATCAATTGCGACGTCTGCCAGGCCGAGTGCCCGAACGACGCGATCTCGATGGGCGAGGAGATCTACGAGATCGATCCGTCGCGCTGCACCGAATGCGTCGGTCACTTCGACGAGCCGCAGTGCCGCCAGGTGTGCCCGGTCGACTGCATTCCGCGCGATCCGTCGTGGATGGAGACGCCCGAGCAGCTGATGGACAAGTATCGGCGTCTGCAGGACGAGGCGGCGACGTCCGAGCCGGGTCCCACGCGCCGCTGACGACGGGATCGCCGCAACGCTCGCGCGGCGGGCGACGGCGCGCCGGCGACGGCCGCTGCGCCTACGTCGACGCGCCCGTCTCGCCGATCGCCTCGTAGGAAAAGCGCCCGAAGATCGACGCCTGCGACCACGCCCGTGCTTCGGCGACGAGGCTCTGGTGCGACAGCGGAAAGCGGCGCGCCCAGTCGCGTGTCGTCTCGATCCGCAGCGATCCCTTCGACAGGAACAGGGCGGGCGTCGGCACGTCGCGTGCGTCGCGCTTGCGGTGCAGGATCGTCGCGATCCGCAGCGCGAGCACGGCGAGCCACTCCAGTTCGCCGTGCACCCGGTGCCGCAGCTCCGCCAGGTCGGCACCTTGCGCGAGCGCGAGCAGCGCGAGGCGATCCTGTTCACCGCGGGAGAAGCCGGGCATCTCGGCGTGCGCGAGGATGTACGCGGAGTGTCGATGGAGATCCTCGTGCGACACCGAGCGGCCCACTTCGGCGAGTTCGGCCGCCCACGCGAGCAGTCGGCGGTGCAGTTGCAGCGTTTCGCGCGCATCGCTCGCGCCCTGGTCGAACAGCGCCAGCGCGGTGTCGCGAATGCGCCGGGCGTGCGCGAGGTCGACCGCGTATCGCCGTTGCATCCGCTCGATCGTGATCGCCCGGACGTCGCGCCCCTCGTCGCGACCGAGCAGGTCGTGGATCACGCCCTGTCGCAGCGCGCCGTCGCAGTAGCGCAGCGCGTCGATGCCGAGTTCGTCGAACACCGCCATCATCACGGCCAGGCCGCCGGCGAGCACGGGCCTGCGATCGGGTTGCAGTCCGGCCAGGCGCACCGAGTCGACGTCGCCGGCGGCCAGCAGCGCTTCGTGCGTGCGCGCGAGCGACGCGCGATCGAGCCGGTCGGCGCCCCATTGCAGCCGCGCGATCTGCCACAGCGACTTCGACGTGCCGGAGGTGCCCACCGCGTAGCGCCAGCGGTGCGAACCGAACGAGCCTGCGATTCGTGCGAAGACCGCGCGTGCCTCGTAGTAGGCGGTGTCGAAGGTGTCCCGGTTCACGAGCCCGGCGGGGAAATATCGGTTCGACAGCACGACGCAACCGATGCCCGCCGATTCGAGCGTCGCCGGCTGCAGGTCGGTGCCGACGATGCATTCGGTGGAGCCGCCGCCGATGTCGACGACGAGCCGCGCTTCGCCGTCGACGGGCAGCGAATGCGCGGCGCCCAGGTAGATGAGACGCGCCTCCTCCAGCCCCGACACGACCTCGATCGGAAAGCCGAGCGCCGCTTCCGCGGTGCGCAGGAATCCGTCGGCGTTGCGCGCGACACGCAGCGTGTTCGTCGCGACGGCCCGGACGGCGTCGGGCGAGAACGATCGCAGCCGTTCGCCGAAGCCGGCGAGTGCGAGCCATGCGCGCCGGCGCGACGCTTCGTCGAGCGTGCCGTCGCGGCGCAGCCCGCTGGCGAGCCGCACGGTCTGCTTCACCCGGTCGATCGGCGTGACGAGCGCCCCTTGCGGCGAGGGTTCCACGCGGGCGATCAGCAGTCGAAAGCTGTTCGAGCCAAGGTCGACGGCGGCCAGCAGGCGGTTTCCGGGCATCGGTTCACAATGGATCGAACGGCGTCGCGGCGAAGTATCGCAAAGCGCCGCCGATTCCGGCGAACCGCCGCGGACGGTGCCGCCGCTCGGCAGCCCGTCCCGTGCGCCCATATTCGCCTGCTAGCGCTTCTGAACGACCGCGATGTGCGCGGGTGCGGCGAAAGCGACGTCGCCGCGCGCGGTCTCGAGGTCCGACATCTCGCGCGCCGCCGTTTCGATCAGTCGCTGCAGCTGGTCGTCGTCGACGAGGTCGGAGAACGCCCAGCCGCGCACGTTCGTGCGGATCCACGATTCGAGCGACGGGAAGCGCGCGGTTCCGGCCTTCGTCGCGATACGCAGCTCGGGCATTCCGGCGCGGGCGAAGAGCGCGCGCAGCGCCTCGACGTCGCCGAGCGAGAAGGGCACGCGCAGCGCGTCGCCGGCGGCGCGGCCGACGATGCGGTCGAGCAGCGCAGCGAGCGCGTCGAAGCCCGGCAAACGCTCGAGCGAATCCCACACCGCCACCGCGAGGCGGCCGCCCGGGCGCAGCACCCGCAGCATCTCGCGCAGGCCCGCCTCGCGATCCTCGAAGAACATCAGGCCGAACTGGCAGACCACCACGTCGAAGCTCGCGTCGTCGAAATCGATGCGCTCGGCGCGTCCCGCGCGCCAGTCGATGTCCGGGGCGCACTCGGCGGCGACCGCGAGCATGCCCTCGTTCGGGTCGATGCCGACGACGCCTCGCGCGCCGCCCGATCGCACGGCTGCGGCACGCGCGAGCACGCCGGTGCCGCAGGCGACGTCGAGCACGCGCGGCGTGGCCGCGCTCGCCTGCGCGGCATCGAGCACGGCCGTGGGCCAC
>DATGRE010000124.1:0-4908 GCA_035303885.1 Zeimonas sp.
GTTCGGGTGCTGGATGGGCGTGGAGCTCACCGAAGAAACCCACCGGCAGCTCTGGGTCCCACCGGGCTTCGCGCACGGGTTCCTCGTGCTTTCGGAAGTCGCGGACGTGCTGTACAAGGCCACCGATTACTACGCGCCCGAGGACGAGCGAACCCTGCTGTGGAATGACCCGCGGCTGGGCGTCCGGTGGCCGCTCCGCGGGCTCGAGCCCGTGCTGTCCGGGAAGGATGCGGCCGGGCGCCCCTTGGAATCGTGCGAAGTCTTCAAATGAAGGGCTCGGCGACTCCGCGAATCGTGCTCCTCGGCGCGCAAGGGCAGCTGGGTTGGGAACTCGCGCGAAGCTTGCAGGCGCTCGGCGAGCTAGTGGCCTGGAACCGGGGCGACGCGGATCTTTCCGAACCTCTTGCGCTCGTCGAACCCCTGGCGGCACTCGCGCCCGACGTGGTGATCAGCGCGGCCGCCTACACCGCAGTCGATCGAGCCGAGCAGGAGCCCGAGCTTGCGATGATCGTCAACGGCGTTGCGCCGGGTGTCATGGCGGACGCGGCGAGACGCGCGGGCGCCCTCTTCGTTCACTATTCCACGGACTACGTCTTCGACGGCTCGGGAATCGCCCCGCGCAGCGAGCACGATGCCGCCAGCCCGATCAATGCGTACGGCCGGTCCAAGCTGGCCGGGGAGCAGGCGGTTGCGGCGGCGGGCGGCGACTGGCTGGTCCTGCGAACGAGTTGGGTCTATTCCGCGCGCGGAAACAACTTCGTCCGAACGATGCTTCGGCTGGGTAGCGAGCGCGAGACGCTGCGCGTAGTCGACGACCAGGTCGGCGCGCCGACCTCTGCGCGGTTCCTGGCCGATGCGACCGCGCTGATCGTTGGGCAGGCGCTGGCGGAGCGCCGCTGCGGCGACTTTGCTTCGGAACTGCTGCACCTGAGCGCCTCGGGCGAAGCCAGCTGGCACGCGTTTGCGGCGGCCATCTTCGAGGGCTGGCGTGCTCTCGAAAGGGGTGCGGGGCTGAAAGTGCGCGAGCTGGTTCCGATCCGGTCGGCCGAGTACCCGACTCCAGCGGCAAGGCCGCTGAACTCGCGGCTCGACTGCTCGCGCGTCTCGTCGCGCTTCGGCTTGTACCGTCCCCATTGGAAGGCCGGCCTCGATCTGATTCTGGCCGAGCTTGCCGGCTCCTGCGGCGCATAGGGTCGACGCCAGCCGGCTGCACTACGTCGAGGCTCAGCGCAGCACCTCGAGCGCGCGCTCCAGATCGGCGCGAATTGCGTCCAGCTCGCGCGCGAACTGGTCTTCCGCCGCAGCGGCGTCCGTCGGCATCGTTGCAGCCGGAGCGCTTTCTGCAGCCGCTGCCGGGTCGCGCCCCTTCCCCGCCTGCTGCGCCTCGCCGAGCCGGTTTCGCGCCCCGCTGATCGTGAAGCCCTGCTCGTAAAGCAGCTCGCGGATGCGACGCACCAGCAGCACCTCGTGGTGCTGGTAGTAGCGGCGGTTGCCGCGCCGCTTCATCGGGCGCAGCTGCGTGAACTCCTGCTCCCAGTAGCGCAGCACGTGCGGCTTGACGCCGCACAATTCGCTCACCTCTCCGATGGTGAAATAGCGCTTCGCGGGAATCGGCGGCAACGCTGCCTTCGTGTCGGTCCTGTTCTGCATCGTGTGCCATGCCGGGCGCGCGCGCCGGGCAACGTTCAGGTCTCGCTGCCCTCGATCTGCGACTTCAGCTTCTGGCTCGCGTGGAAGGTAACCACGCGGCGGGCCGAGATCGGGATCTCCTCGCCCGTCTTCGGATTCCGGCCGGGACGCTGGGGCTTGTCGCGCAGCTGGAAGTTGCCGAACCCCGACAGCTTCACGGATCCGCCGCGCTCCAGGGCGCCGCGAATCTCGTCGAAGAAGGTCTCGACCATGTCCTTCGCTTCACGCTTGTTCAGGCCGACGCGCTCGAACAGCATCTCGGCGAGCTCCGCCTTCGTCAGCGTGAAGCCCTCGCCCGCGCGGGCGGGCGAAGCGGCGCCGGAAGCCGGCTGCGACTCGGCGATGGCGGGCGACGAAACCGGCCGGTGCGCCGTCGCCTCGGGCTGCAGGGAATCGGCCTTCGCTTCGACGGACGCCTCGGTGCGATGGTCCGGGACCGCGTGGCCGAACGGGATCATCGTTTCCGCCATCGTTCTCGAATCTCGTGGGATCGGGGCTACGGCTGTTCGCTGCGGCCGCCGGCACGCAGCTTCGCGCCGAGCGAAGCGGCGAGCCGGGAGACGATCGCCTCGACCGCTTCGGCCGCCTCGGCCTCGCTCAGCGTACGCCGAGTATCTTGCATCCACAACCGGAAGGCAAGGCTTTTTTCCTTATTTTCCAATCCCTTACCGCGATATTCGTCGAACAGGCGCACGTTCCGGACGACCGCGGCAGCCGGGACCTGGGCCCTCGCCGCGTCGATTTCGTCGAGCACGCGAGCCGCCGGCAGGTCTACGTCGACGACCAGTGCGAGGTCGCGCACGATCGGCGGGAAGCGGGAGCTTTCCTCCGGCGCCGGGATGCGTCGCGCGAGCGCAGGCGCCAGCTCGATCTCGGCGAGGATCGGCGGCATCGGCAGCTCCAGCAGCTGCTGCAGCTGCGGATGCAGCTCGCCGATCCAGCCGATCGACCGGCCGTCCACCGAAATGCGCGCGCTGCGGCCGGGATGCAGCGCCGGGTGGGACGCGGCTTCGAAGCGCAGGGCGAGCTCGACGACGGCCTCGAGGTCGCCCTTGAGGTCGAAGAAATCGGTTCGTCGCGGCGGCGCGCCCCACTGCTCGTCGTACTGGGGGCCGTAGGCGAGCAGCGCGACGCGCTGCGGCTGCGCGACGCCCGTCACCTGCCCGGCGGCTTCGGCGGCGTCGCCCGCCGCGGCGGAGTCCGCCGACGCATCGGTCGCACCGGCGCCGCGCGCTGCGGCGAACACGCGCACGCGCTGGGCCTTGCGGTTCAGGTTCGAGCGCAACGTTTCGACGAGCCCGCCCCACATCGTCGTGCGCATGACGTCCATCTGGGCGGCGATGGGGTTCAGCAACCGGATCGGCTCGACCTCGCTCAGGCGCCGGTCGAGCGTCGAATCGACGAAGCTGTAGGTGACGACTTCCTGGTAGTCGCGCGCGGCGATGCAGTGCGCGAGCGCGTGCACGCTGCGCCGGGCTTCGGGCACCGGCCGCATAGGCAGCGGTCCGACCGGAGCGCGTACGGGCAGCCGCTCGTAGCCCCAGATGCGAACGACCTCCTCGATCAGGTCTTCCTCGATCTGCAGGTCGAAGCGGTAGGACGGCGGCTGCACGAGGAAGACGCTGCCGTCGCGCTCGGTCGGCAGTCGCAGCCGCTCGAAGACCGCGGCGATCTCGTCGTCGCCGATGTCGACCCCGATCACCTTGCGCGCGCGATCGCCGCGCAGGCGCACGGGCTCGCGCACCGGCAGCCCGGTGACGACGTCGTCGACCGGAGCCGCGCGTCCGCCGCAGATGTCGACGATGAGCCGCGTGATGTATTCGATGTGCTCGACGGTGGTGGCGGGGTCGACGCCGCGCTCGAAGCGTGCGCCGGCGTCGGTGGCGAGGCCGAAGCGTCGCGGGCGGCCGGCGATCGACGACGGCCACCAGAACGCGGCCTCGACGTACACGTTGCGCGTGTCGTCGGTGACCGCGGTGGCCTCGCCGCCCATGATGCCGGCGAGGCTCTCGACCCGGCCTCCGGCGGCGATGACGCCCACGGATTCGTCGAGCTCGATGCGCTGTCCGTTGAGCAGCTCGAGCGTCTCGCCGCGCCGGCCCCAGCGCACTTCCAGCGAGCCTTCGATGCGGTCGAGATCGAAGACGTGCGTAGGCCGGCCGAGCTCGAGCATCACGTAGTTCGAGATGTCGACGAGCGCGGCGATGCTGCGCTGCCCGGCGCGCTCGAGCCGACGCTTCATCCACTCCGGCGTGGGCGCCTTCGGATCGACGCCGCGAATGACGCGCCCCGAGAAGCGGCCGCAGAGATCGGGCGCTAGCACGCGCACCGGCAGCCGGTCGTCGAGCGTCACGGCAACCGGCTCGAAGACCGGCGCGGCGAGCGCGCCGCCGCTGAGCGCCGAGAGCTCGCGCGCGACACCGTAGACGCTCATGCAATGAGCGAGGTTCGGCGTGAGCTTGAGCTCGAAGACCGCCTCGTCGAGCTCGAGCGCCTCGCGCAGGTCGACGCCGAGCGGCAGCGCCGCATCGAGCGAAAGAATGCCGGCATGATCTTCGGACAGGCCCAGCTCGCGCGCCGAGCACAGCATGCCCTCGCTCGCCACGCCGCGCATCTTCACCGGCTTGATCTTCAGGCCGCCGGGCAGCTCCGCGCCCGGCAGCGCGCAGGCGACGCGCATGTCGGCAGCGACGTTCGGCGCGCCGCAGACGATCGTGCGCAGGTTGCCGTCGCCGGCATCGACGGTGCACACGCTCAGCCGATCGGCGTCGGGGTGGCGCGCGACCTCGACGACGCGCGCAACGACGACGCCGTGAAACGGCGGCGCCGCCTGCATCGTCTCCTCGACCTCGAGCCCCGCCATCGTCAGCCGTTCGGCGATCTCGGTGGCGCTCCAGTCGGTGGAAACGAAGCGGCGAAGCCAGCTCTCGGGTATGCGCATGGAAACCGGGACGTGTGGGTGTCGATCGGCCTAGCCGTTGAACTGCTGCAGGAAGCGCAGGTCGTTCTCGTAGAACAGGCGCAGGTCGCCGACACCGTAGCGCAGCATCGCCAGCCGTTCGATGCCCGAGCCGAACGCGAAGCCGATGTAGCGCTCGGGATCGAGCCCGAAGTTGCGGACCACGTTCGGATGCACCTGCCCCGAACCGCTGACCTCGAGCCAGCGGCCGGCGAGCGGCCCGTCGGCGAAGCGCATGTCGATCTCTGCGGAAGGCTCGG
>DATGRE010000125.1:0-2741 GCA_035303885.1 Zeimonas sp.
ATCTGCGCCTCGACGAGCCATTCGCCGCCCAGCCGGTTCAGCCACGCGCGCCGGTAGCTGGCCAGCGCATTGAACGTCGACTCGCCGGCGAAGTCGGACGCGAGGCCGAGACCGAAGCGCAGGTAGTCGGGACCGATCGTCTTCTCGCGCACGGTGACGACGAGCACGCTGCGGCCGGGTCCGCGCTCGATCCGGTAGTCGACCGCTTCGAAATCGCCCCGGCCGTAGATCCGCCGCATGTCGGCGTCGAGCTGCGCGTGCGTCAGCTCGTCGCCCGCACGCGAGCGCATCATGTCCGTCAGCACCTCGGGGTTCGTGCGCTCGATGCCTTCGAAGCGAATCTCGTCGACCGCGCCGAGCGTCGTCTCGGTGCGCTCGCCGCGGCGGCGGAAGGCCGCGTATTCGGCGGCGCCAACCGCGTAGCGGGCGAGCGCCGCCGCCATGCTGCGCGCGGCCGCTTCGCCGTGTGCGATCGCCTCGCGCTGGCGATCGAAGCCGATCGAGGAGAGGTCGCCGAGCGCGGGGGCGACCAGGACATCGCCCCCGGTGAGACCGGCGAGCTGGCGATCGACCGACGCCTTGCCCAGGAAGCTCGCGAGCTGGCCGACGATGCTCAGCGCCGAGTGCAGCTGCTCGCGCGACAGCGGCGGCGTGCCGATGTCGACCGCGATCACGACGTCGGCGCACAGCCGGCGCACGACGTCGATCGGCAGGTTGTCGGCGATCCCGCCGTCGACCAGCAGGCGGCCGTCGATCGCGACCGGCGTGAGCGCGCCGGGAATCGCCATGCTCGCGCGCATCGCACGCATCAGGCTGCCGCGTGCGAGCACGACTTCCTCGCCGGTCTCGATGTCGGTGGCGACGGCGCGATAGGGAATCGGTAGCCGGTCGAAGTCGCTCGTGCCGCCGGCCGGTGCGGAAAGACGGCGCAGGAAGTTCTCGATCGTCACGCCGGCGATCACGCCCTTCGGCAACAGCAGCGAGCCGTCGCGCACGCCGTATTCGGGTGCGAACAGGTTGCGATAGTCGTCCTGCTTGCGGCGGGTGGCGATCTCGGCGCGCGGCGGACGGTCTACGAAGACGTCGGCCCAGTCGGTCTGCGCGATCACCCGCTCCATCTCCTGCGGCGAAACCCCCGCCGCGTAGGCGCCGCCGACGACCGCGCCCATGCTGGTGCCGGCGATGCAGTCGATCGGTACGCGCAGCTCCTCGAGGACCTTCAGGACGCCGATGTGCGCCGCGCCGCGGGCGCCGCCGCCGGAGAGCGCGAGGCCGATGCGGGGTCGGCCTGCGCCGACGGTCGCTTCGGGGATCGGGAGCTCCTGCGCGGGGAGCGGGAGTGCGCTGGCGAGAAGCAGCGCGGCTACGGCGAGGCGCGGTCGGCGCCTGCGGCGTGGGCCTTGGCCGGCGCCCGGCGCCGACGGGATCGGGATCGCGCGCAAGGAACCCCCGCTCGATTCGCTCGCCAGCCGGAAGGTGCGTTCATGCTAGCGGCATCGTCTCGAGCCGAACAGGGTCGGGGAGGGCCGAGTCCTGAGGCCGGAGGCGCGCGAAACGCGCAAGGAGATTTGCGGTGTCAATATCAGCAAGCCATCACACGGTCGCGCGATTGAATATTTGCCGGCGCCCGTTCCAATTCCGTCGAAGTTTGGTGATTCGACGATGAGTCGAAACGCTCGGCAATGCATGCACTCGCGTGACGTGCCGTGTCTGCGAATCATTTCGACTTGAGGTCGTAACTACGCTCGCGAGAGACCAAAAGAACACTGGATAATCACCTTTCTGGCGTGTAAGATTGCCAGGCAGCGGGTCGAGGACCTCGCCACGAAGCGGCTTTCATGACCTACTGGTGCTTCCCCGCACGAAGTCCCTTCGCCGTGAATGTTTTTCGAAGGGTTGCGACGTTTCTCGGCAAGCAACACGCGTAGAGAGCGAACTTGCTCGTTGACGAGCAACGGATGAGGACACCGAAGCCAGTTGGCCCAGAGCCGGCAAGGCGTCCTTCGCGATATCCCTATTTTGTCGCTTGGGGAAAGCTGCAGCGTGATGTGGACGGCCATGTAACCGCCGTCCACTCACTGCTCGATCACATGATCGATGTTGCAGCGTGCTTGGAGGCCGTAGTCGCCTGTGGTGCGGTCCGACGGGCGCTCGACGCTGCAGCTGCTCCTCACATTCTGGACGACGTAGATTTCGCGCGCTTGAGCGTTCTTGCCTTCCTGCACGACATCGGGAAGGCCAACGCGGGTTTCCAGGCGAAGTTCTGGGCATCCAGCCATTTGGCTCCCAGGTTTTGGCCGCTACCGAGCGGACACGGGCCGGAAGGTTGGGCGCTTCTCAGCGGCGGCGTCGAGGCACCCGATGTCTTGCGCGGATTGCCAATCGAAGAGATCGCCTCTTGGGGGCCGGCAGTTTGCGATCTGCTACATGCAAGCCTCAGTCATCACGGCCGGCCCGTATCCGAATCTGCGGGAGGATTCGAGCATCTCTGGCGTCCCGTTCGCGACAGCGAGGGCGTGATCTACGACCCCGCTGCGACAGTGGCCGAAATCGGGTCTGCGCTCACCCGCCTCTTCCCGAAGGCGTTCACGGCCGACAACCGAACGCTGCCCGATTCCCCAGCGTTCGTGCATCTATTTGCCGGCCTCGTGCAACTTGCGGACTGGCTTGGCTCGGATACGCGCGAGGCCTTCTTCCCCTACTCGCAACCGGGCGAAGATCGATCACAGACCGCGCCTGAA
>DATGRE010000126.1:0-21135 GCA_035303885.1 Zeimonas sp.
GACCAAGCGGCGCTACAAGCGCGGCAAGCGGATCGGCGAGAAGGACATCACGCTGTTCACGCGCCAGCTGGCCACGATGATGAAGGCGGGCGTTCCGTTGCTGCAATCGTTCGACATCGTCGCGCGCGGCACCTCGAACGCCTCGGTGGCGAAGCTGTTCACCGACATCCGGGGCGACGTCGAGACCGGAACGTCGCTGTCGCAGGCCTTTCGCAAGTACCCGCTGTACTTCGATTCGCTGTTCTGCAACCTGGTGGGCGCCGGCGAACAGGCCGGCATTCTCGACGATTTGCTCGATCGCCTGGCGACCTACAAGGAGAAGATGCAGGCGATCAAGGGCAAGATCAAATCGGCGCTCTTCTACCCGGTGGCGGTGCTCGTCGTGGCGTTCATCGTCGTCGCGGTGATCATGCTGTTCGTCGTGCCCGCCTTCAAGGACGTGTTCTCCAGCTTCGGCGCCGACCTGCCGGCGCCGACGCTGCTCGTCATCGCGATGTCGGACTTCTTCGTCGAATACTGGTACCTGGTCTTCGGCACCATCGGCGGCGTGTTCTACTTCCTGCTGCAGGCCTGGAAACGCTCGCCGCGCGTGCAGATGGCGGTCGACCGAATGCTGCTGAAGCTGCCGGTGTTCGGTCCCGTGGTCGAGAAGGCGACGATCGCGCGCTGGCTGCGCACGCTATCGACGATGTTCGCCGCCGGCGTGCCGCTGGTCGAGGCGCTCGACTCGGTGGGCGGCGCCGCCGGCAACCACGTCTACCTGGTGGCGACCAAGCGCGTGCAGCAGGAGGTGTCGACCGGCACCAGCCTGACGGTGGCCATGCAGAACTCGCAGGTGTTCCCGAACATGGTGCTGCAGATGGCCGGTATCGGCGAGGAGTCGGGCTCGCTCGACTCGATGCTGTCGAAGGCCGCCGACATCTACGAGCGCGAGGTCGACGAGGCGGTCGACAGCCTGTCGAGCCTGCTCGAGCCGATGATCATGGTCGTGCTCGGCACGCTGATCGGCGGCCTGGTGGTGGCGATGTATCTTCCGATCTTCAAGCTCGGACAGGTCGTCTGAGCCGGCCCTCCGCCCACGCACAGCCCTTCGCCGATGCTCGAAGCCCTGCAGCACTCGCCGCCGCTCGCGATCGGTACCGCGGCCGTGTTCGGGCTGCTGATCGGCAGCTTCCTGAACGTGGTCATCCACCGTGTGCCGAAGATGCTCGAGCGCGAATGGGCGCAGCAGGCGGCCGAGCTACGCGGCGAGCCGGGGGCCGACCAGGGTCGCTACGACCTGCTCGTGCCGCGCTCGCACTGCCCGTCCTGCGGACACGCGATCCGCGCGATCGAGAACGTGCCGCTCGTCAGCTGGCTGCTGCAGCGCGGCCGCTGCACCGCCTGCGGCGCATCGATCCCGTTGCGCTATCCGGTCGTCGAGGGTGCGACCGCGCTGCTGTGCGCACTGGCGATCGCGCATTTCGGGTGGAGCGCCGCCGGACTCGCCGCGGTCGTGCTCACCGGCTTCCTGATCGCGCTCGCCTTCATCGATTTCGACACGCAGCTGCTGCCCGACAGCATGACGCTGCCGCTGCTGTGGATCGGGCTCGCGTTCAATCTGTGGGAGGTCTTCGCGCCGCTGCAGGACGCCGTGATCGGCGCGATCGCGGGCTACCTGAGCCTGTGGACCCTGTATTGGCTATTCAAGCTCGCCACCGGCAAGGAAGGCATGGGCTACGGCGATTTCAAGCTGTTCGCGGCGCTGGGCGCATGGTTCGGCTGGACCACGCTGCCTGCGGTGATCCTGCTCGCATCGGTGGTCGGCGCGGCAGTCGGCCTGACGATGATGTTCGTCGCGCGGCACGGGCGCGACGTGCCGATCCCGTTCGGCCCGTATCTCGCCGGCGCCGGACTGCTCGCGCTGTATCTCCGTGGTCCGCTCGCTTCGCTCTACGGACTGGGCTGAGACCGGGGCGAGGGGGCGCGCCCGCCGCTGCTAGACTCGGCCCATGAGCGCAGCCGCAGACGAGCGCACGACGCGCCGGCCCTTCGTGGTCGGCCTCACCGGCGGCATCGGCAGCGGCAAGAGCACGGTCGCCGATTTGTTCGCGGCTCGGGGAGCGACCGTCGTCGACACCGACGCGATCGCGCACGAGCTCACCGCTCCCGGCGGCGCGGCCATCGAAGCGATCCGCGCCCGCTTCGGCGACGAGGTGCTGCGCCCCGACGGCGGGCTCGATCGCGACGCGATGCGCGCGCGGGCGTTCGACGACCCGCAGGCGCGCCGCGCGCTCGAATCGATCCTGCACCCGATGATCCGCGACGAATCGGAGCGCCGCATTCTCGCCGCGACCGGTCCGTACGTGCTCCACGTCGTGCCGCTGCTCGTCGAGTCGGGCGGGGGCGCGGGCCGCTTCGACCGCGTGCTGGTGGTCGACTGCCCGGTGAGCGTGCAGATCGAGCGGGTGCAGCGGCGCAGCGGCCTGAGCGCGGAACGCGTCGAATCGATCCTCGCCGCGCAGGCGAGCCGCGAAGCGCGACTGGCCGCCGCCGACGACGTGATCGACAACAGCGGCGACGCGGACGCGCTCGCGCCGCAGGTGGAAGCGCTGCATCGCAAGTATGTCGCCGCGCGCTGATCGGCGCGCCACGAACGCGAACGGGATGTCGCGAAGTTTGTCAACGAAAGCGCTTTGCTACAGAATTCGTGCGTCTGCACGGACCGAACGCGACTCGCAACCGTCGGCGGCCCTGCGTGCGCTGCGCGTACGCCGTCACCCGCGGCACAGGACGACGCCTTGATCTTGTACGAGTACCCGCTGAACGAACGGGTCCGGACGCTGCTGCGGCTCGAAGATCTTTTCGATCGGCTCGAGTTCTTCGCGCGCCGCGAGCATCCGCTGGATCATCACGTGGCACTCGGGACGCTTTTCGAGGTGCTCGACGTCGCCGGGCGCGCCGATCTCAAATCCGATCTGCTGCAGGAGCTCGAACGTCAGCGACAGACGCTGCTCGCGTTTCGCAGCAGCCCCGAGGTGTCGCAGGACGCGCTCGACCGCATCCTCGGCGAGATCGACGAGGCGCTCGGCGCGCTCGGTGCGGCCACCGGCAAGAGCGGGCAGCATCTGCGCGACAACGAATGGCTGATGAGCATCCGCAGCCGCATGTTCATCGCCGGCGGGGCCTGCGAGTTCGACCTGCCTTCGTACTACGCGTGGCAGCACCGGCCCGCCGAAGCGCGCCGCAACGACATCGCCGCCTGGGCGGCGCCGTTCCGGCCGATGTACGACAGCCTGACGATCGTGCTGCGGCTGCTGCGCGAGAGCGCGCAGCGCACGCAGCTCACGGCGCAGAGCGGCAGCTACCAGCAGCCCCTCGCCGGCAAGACCTACCAGATGGTGCAGGTGCGCCTGGACCCGTCGCTCGGCGCGATCCCCGAGATCAGCGCGAACAAGTATCTGCTGTGGATCCGTTTCACCTTGCGCAACGGCGACGTGCGCCCGCGCCCGGCCGAGGGGAACATCGATTTCGAACTCGGCCTGTGCAATCTCTGAAGCAATGAAGAACCCGGTCGTCGACTGCCCCGCCTGCGGGCGCAAGGTGACGTTCAGCGCATCGAACCGCTGGCGCCCGTTCTGCTCGCAGCGTTGCAAGAATCTCGACCTCGGCGCCTGGGCTGCCGAGCGCTACCGGATCGCCGGAGACGCTCGCGATCGGGACGAGGGGCAAGGGGAAGAAAGCCGCGACCGCGGTTGAGGGTCGGGCGGGTTCGGCGCGTGCTGGGAGCGCGGGGGCACGGGAAGCCCGTGTCCCGGGCAGCGCCCGCAAGCGTAGAAGCACCCCGGCGGCCCGAGAGCGCCGTGCAGGCGCAGAACCGCCTGCACAGCCGCAAAGCCGCCCGATGTCCCGCGGATCGGGACATTCGGCCCATGCAAGGAACTGCACGCGCCGAATCTCCCGGGGTTCGGGCATCTTGGCCTGCGCCTCCCGTTGCCCGCACGAAATCTCCCGGTAAGCGGGATTTTCGAGCCCGTCTGCGATCGCGACGACGATCCTCGAGCCCGCCGTCGATCACGACGCCGTTCCTCGAGTGGAAGCGCGCGGCCCCGTCGGGCGCCGGCATCGAGCCCACGCACCGCCGATGCCGGGGCGATGAACGCGGCATCGGGACGCACGGCTGCGCGCACGGCGGGCGGATGGCGCAGGTGGCTCGGTTGGCCGGGTACAGCGGTACGGGGTACCCCCAGGCGGTCAATGCGTGCGGCCGAGCAGACGACGCTTCATCGAGAACCCGGCGTCCCACCCCCGTCCCACGCTCCGCGCAGCATCGCGAGCCCGTGCGCGCCCGCGGCGAACGCGCGATCGGCGTCCGACTCGGTCAGGCCACCCAGTGCGAACACCGGCACGTGCGACCGTTCCGCAAGGCGCTCGAAAGCCTCCCAGCCGAGCGCCGGCGCACCGGGGTGCGTCGGCGTGGGCTTGACGGGACCGAGCACGACGTAATCGACGCCGAGCGCGCGGGCGCGCTCCAGGTCGTGTGCGTCGTGGCACGACGCGCCGACCCGTGCGAGCGGCGGCCGCGAGACGCATGCGTGCAGATCGATGCTGCGAAGATGCACGCCGTCGCAGGCTGCGGCATAGGAAGCCGGATGTGCGCTGTTGACGACCAGCGCCGCGCCCGCCGCCCGGCACAGCGAGCGCGCCTCGCGCCACAGCGCATCGAGACGATCGGGTGCGATTCCGGGTTCGCGCAGCTGCACGAGTCGCAGACCGCCGGCGAGCGCACGGCGCAAGGCCGACAGGAATGCATCGTCGCCCAGCGCAACCGCACGGCTGATGCCGAGCCGCGTCGGCAGGCGCAGCCACCCGAGCACCGGAATCGCCGCCGGCAGCAGCGGTGCGAGATCGACCGCGTCCGGACGCCGCCAGGCGAGCGCCTGGCCTTCGCGCGCCCGCGGCGTTCCCTCCCATTCGACCACTCGGCGGAACGACAGCCGCACGTGCGCGTGCGGATAGACGTGCTCGCGCAGCACCCACGGCAACGAGCGTCGCACCTCGATGCCGAGCTCCTCGCGCAGCTCGCGGGCGAGCGCCTGCTCGACACGCTCGCCCGGCTCGAGCTTTCCACCCGGGAACTCCCACCAGCCCGCGTACGGCTTGCCGGCACGGCGCTGTCCGAAAAGCACCGCGCCGTCGGCGCGGACGAGGACGCCCACCGCGACCTCGAGCATCGGGCCGGTTCGCGCGTGCGGCTCAGCCGTGCCGGGCGGCCGCGGGCTGCATCGGCGCGCGCGATGCCGATCCGCGCGATGGCGACTCGCGCTCCGCCGGCTCGCGCACCCCGACTTCGCGGGCCTGCGCCGACCTGCGCCCGGCGTGGTCCTTGGCGAACTGCCAGGCAACGCGCCCCGAACGCGAACCGCGCTCGAGCGCGAAGCGCAGCGCATCGGCGCGGGCTTCGGCGATCTCGCGCTCGTCGCAGCCGAAGCTCGCCAGCCAGTGCGCGACGATCGCGAGATAGTCGTCCTGGCGGAACGGATAGAACGACACCCAGAGTCCGAAGCGCTCGGACAGCGAGATCTTCTCCTCGACGGTCTCGCCCGGATGGATCTCGCCATCGGGCTGGTGCTTCGCGTCGAGGTTCTCGCGCATGTACTCGGGCATCAGGTGGCGGCGGTTCGACGTGGCGTAGATCAGCACGTTCTCGGACTGCGCGGCCACCGAGCCGTCGAGCGCCACCTTGAGCGCCTTGTAGCCCGGCTCGCCCTCCTCGAAGGAAAGGTCGTCGCAGAAGACGATGAAGCGCTCCGGACGGCCGGCGACGAGATCGACGATCTCGGGCAGGTCGACGAGATCGTCCTTGTCGACCTCGATCAGGCGCAACCCCTGCGCGGCGTACTCGTTCAGCAGCGCCTTGATCAGCGACGACTTGCCGGTGCCGCGTGACCCGGTGAGCAGCACGTTGTTGGCCGGACGGCGCTCAATGAACTGCCGGGTGTTGCGTTCGATCGCCTGCTTCTGCTCGTCGATGTGCTTCAGATCGCCCAGCCGGATCGGCGAGACGTGACGCACGGGCTGCAGCGCGCACCGCACGCCGAAGGCGGTCGGCCGCCGGCGCCAGCGGAACGCGACCGCGGCGTCCCAGTCCGGCGCGGGCGCGGGTCCGAGCAGCTGTTCGACGCGGCCGAGCAGCGACTCGGCGCGCGAGACGACACGCGCGAGCGCGGCGGCGTCGACCCGCTCGCGCGCGTCGCGGCCGGCGCCGTTGCGGGAATCAGGATCGGTAGTCGGCATTGATCGACACGTACTCGTGCGAGAGATCGCAGGTCCAGACCACGGTCGACGCGTCGCCGCGGCCGAGGACGATGCGCACCTCGATCTCCGCGTTTCGCATCACGCGCTGGCCGTCCTCCTCGCGATACTGCGGATGGCGTCCGCCGCGCGTGGCGACGTGCACGTCGTCGAGGTACAGGTCGACGCCGTCGACGTCGAGATCGGCGATGCCGGCCCGGCCGACGGCGGCGAGAATGCGCCCGAGGTTCGGATCGGAGGCGAAGAACGCGGTCTTCACCAGCGGCGAATGCGCGACGGTGAAGGCCACCGCCGCCGCCTCCGCGTCGTCCCGCGCGCCCTGCACGCGCACCGTGATGAACTTCGTCGCGCCCTCGCCGTCGCGCACGATCGCCTGCGCGAGCTGCCGCGCGATGGAAACGATCGCCTCGCGCAGCACGCGCGCGCGCTCGCCGCCGGCATCGGCTGCTTCCAGGCGCAGCCGCGACGCACCGCTGGCGGCGATCACGAAGGCGTCGTTCGTCGACGTGTCGCCGTCGACGGTGATCCGGTTGAAGCTCGCGTCGGCCGCTTCGCGCGCCCATCGTGCGAGCAGCTCGGCGCAGACGCCGGCGTCGGTGGCGATGAATCCGAGCATCGTCGCCATGTCGGGGCGGATCATGCCCGCGCCCTTCGCGATGCCGGTCACCGTCACCGGTCGTCCGTCGATCTCGACCCGGCACGAAGCGGCCTTCGCGACGGTGTCGGTCGTCATGATCGCCTCGGCCGCGTCGAGCCAGTCGCTTTCGCCGAGCGCGTCGACCGCGGCGTCGATGCCCGCGAGAAGACGCGGCATCGGCAGGTGTTCGAGGATGACCCCGGTGGAGAACGGCAGCACGGCAGCCGCATCGACGCCGAGCCGCTCCCCGAGCCGCTCGCAGCTCAGGCGCGCGTCGGCCAGCCCCTGTGCACCGGTGCCGGCGTTGGCACATCCGGTGTTGACGACGATCGCACGCACCGCGCCGCCGCTGCGCATCAAATGCTCGCGGCAGACGAGCACCGGCGCCGCGCAGAAGCGGTTGCGGGTGAACACGCCGGCGGCCGTCGTGCCGGGCGCGAAACGCAACACCAGCACGTCGCGGCGATCGGGTTGACGGATTGCCGCACGCGCGGTGCCGACGTCGACGCCGGGCACGGGCAGCAACGCCTCGCGCCGGGGAGCCTGCAGGTTCACGGCCATGGCGAGCCCGATGCGATCAGGCCAGCCGGCCGTGGCACTGCTTGTATTTCCTGCCCGATCCGCAAGGGCACGGATCGTTTCGCCCGATCTTCTGCCCGAAGCGGCGCACCGGCTGCGCCGGGGCCTGCGCCGCGCGCGGCGCGTTCTGCACCGCGAGCGCGATCGACTCGGGATCGGCGTCGGGCGATTCGGCGAGCGACGGATCGAAGTCGGCGTGGGTGTAGTTCACCTTCGAGTACTGCGGCTGCATCGTCTCTTCGACCTGCTCGACCTGCTCGGCCGACTGGATGCGCACCGTCATCAGGATCCGCGTGACGTCGGTGCGGATGCGCTGCTGCATCAGCCCGAAGATCTCGAAGGCCTCGCGCTTGTATTCCTGCTTCGGGTTCTTCTGCGCGTAGCCGCGCAAGTGAATGCCCTGGCGCAGGTAATCGAGCGACGACAGGTGCTCGCGCCAGTGCTGGTCGATCGTCTGCAGCAGGATCGAGCGCTCGAACCCGGCGAACACGTCGGCGCCGACCTGCTCGACCTTCGAACGGTAGGTGCGCTCGGCCTCGCTCAGCACGACATCGAGCAGGTCCTCGTCGGTGAGCTGCTCGTTCTCGGCGAGCATCTGCCGCAGCGGCACGTTCAGCTGCCACTCGCTCTCGAGCACCTTCTCCAGGCCTTCGAGGTCCCACTGCTCCTCGACCGAATCGGCCGGCACGTGCTCACGGAACAGGTCGGTGAAGACCCGCTGGCGTAGCTCGGCGACACGCTCGGAGACGTCTTCGGACTCGAGCAGCGCGTTGCGGTCGGCATAGACGATCTTGCGCTGGTCGTTGGCGACGTCGTCATACTCGAGCAGCTGCTTGCGGATGTCGAAGTTGCGCGCCTCGACCTTGCGCTGCGCGGACTCGATCGAGCGTGTGACCATCCCCGCCTCGATCGGCTCGCCCTCGGGCAGCTTCAGGCGGTCCATGATCGCCTTGAGCCGGTCGCCGGCGAAGATCTTCAGCAGCGGGTCTTCCATCGACAGATAGAAGCGCGACGAGCCCGGATCGCCCTGGCGCCCCGAGCGCCCGCGCAGCTGGTTGTCGATGCGCCGCGACTCGTGGCGCTCGGTGCCGATGATGTGCAGCCCGCCGGCGGCGATGACCTGGTCGTGCAGCGACTGCCATTCGCTGCGCAGCTTCTCGATGCGCGCCTGCTTCTCGTCCTCGGGCACCGACGGGTCGTTGCGCAGAAGGTCGATCTGCTTCTCGACGTTGCCGCCGAGCACGATGTCCGTGCCGCGACCGGCCATGTTCGTCGCGATCGTGATCATCTTCGGCCGCCCCGCCTGCGCGACGATCTCGGCCTCGCGCGCGTGCTGCTTGGCGTTGAGCACCTGGTGCGGCAGCTTCGCACGCTGCAGCATGCCGGAGAGCAGCTCGGAGTTCTCGATCGACGTCGTGCCGACCAGGACCGGCTGGCCGCGCTCGTAGCAGTCCTTGATGTCGGCGAGGATCGCGTCGAACTTTTCCTTCGCCGTGCGGAAGACCTGGTCCTGGCGATCCTCGCGGATCATCGGGCGGTGCGTCGGGATGACGACCGTCTCGAGGCCGTAGATCTCCTGGAACTCGTAGGCCTCGGTGTCGGCGGTGCCCGTCATGCCGGCGAGCTTGCCGTACATGCGGAAGTAGTTCTGGAAGGTGATCGACGCCAGCGTCTGGTTCTCGGCCTGGATGGCGACGCCCTCCTTCGCCTCGACCGCCTTGTGCAGGCCGTCGGACCAGCGCCGGCCCGGCATCAGCCGGCCGGTGAACTCGTCGACGATGATCACCTCGCCGTTCTGCACGACGTACTGCTGGTCCTTCTGGAACAGCGTGTGCGCGCGCAGCGCGGCCATCAGGTGATGCATCAGCCCGATGTTGCTCGCGTCGTAGAGGCTGGCGCCCTCCGGCAGCAGGCCCATCTCGACGAGGATGCGCTCGGCCTTCTCGTGGCCGGCCTCGGAGAGGTAGACCTGATGCGCCTTGCGGTCGACCCAGTAGTCGCCGGGCGGCTCTTCCTCGCCGGCCTTCGGCTCGGCGGACATCTCCTCGAGCAGCGGCGGCACCGCGTTCATCCGTCGGTAGGTCTCGGTGTGGTCTTCGGCCTGCCCGGAGATGATCAGCGGCGTGCGCGCCTCGTCGATCAGGATCGAGTCCACCTCGTCGACGATCGCGTAGTGCAGTCCGCGCTGGCGACGGTCGCCGACCGCGTACTCCATGTTGTCGCGCAGGTAGTCGAAGCCGAACTCGTTGTTCGTCCCGTAGGTGATGTCGGCCGCATAGGCGGCCTTCTTGTCCGCGGTGGCCTGCTGCGACAGGATCGTGCCCACCGATAGGCCGAGGAAGCGGTAGACGCGACCCATCCACTCGGCGTCGCGCGAGGCGAGGTAGTCGTTGACCGTGACGACGTGCACGCCCTTGCCGGCGAGCGCGTTCAGGTAGACGGCGAGCGTCGCGGTGAGCGTCTTGCCCTCGCCGGTTCGCATCTCGGCGATCTTGCCGGCATGCAGCACCATGCCGCCGATCAGCTGCACGTCGAAGTGCCGCATGCCGAGCGTGCGCACCGCGGCCTCGCGGCACACGGCGAAGGCTTCGGGCAGCAGCGCGTCGAGCGACTCTCCCGCCTCGACGCGCTGGCGGAACTCGACCGTCTTCGCGGCGAGCTGCGCGTCGTCGAGCGCCTGGATCTGCGGCTCGAGCGCGTTGATCTGGGCGACGGTCTTGCGGTAGCTCTTCAGCAACCGCTCGTTGCGGCTGCCGAAGATCCGGGTGAGGTAGTTCTGGAGCATTCGGCCAGGAGCGGGGCGAATTCTTCGGTGGAGGCGGCGCAGCCGAGCCGTGGACGCCCGGCACCGCGCGGGGCGCGGCGCGCCTCGAAACGGCGAAACGACGCGGCGAACGGCGTCAGCACCCGCGAAACCGGCACAGTCTAGCATGCGGTGGGCACCGCGCCCGGCTCGTGCTACCGTCGGCGCCGGCACCCGAAGGGGCTTCCCTTCGCCGCGAAACGCGTGCCGGCGCACGCCGGCGTACGGCCCGCATCCGATCCCGCAGCCTTCGGCATCGTTTCGATGAGACCCGCTCCCGCCCGCGCCGCCGCCGAGTGGCTCGCCGACGAAGGCGCCTTCCGCGCGCTCGCCGCGCGCGTCGACCGGCTGGTCGCGCTGCAGTCGGCGCTCGCGGCCCGCTTTCCGAAGGCACCGCTGTCGGTGGTGTCGCTGGACGCCGGGACGCTGACGCTGCGCGCGCCGAACGCCGCGTGGGCGGCACGGCTGCGCCAGTCGGCGCCGACGATGCTGCAGGCGCTGCGCGACTACGCTGCCGGCATCGAGCGCATCCGGATCGTCACGCAGCGCACCGGCGACGGTTCGGCGGCCCCGGTGCGCGTGCCGCGCGCGGCGATCCCGTCAACCGCGCTGCATGAGCTCGACCGGCTGCGCGAGGTCACGGATGCGCCCGCGCTCGAGCAGGCGCTCGCCCGGCTCGTGCGGCACCACCGCGGCGCGCGCTGAAGCGCCGCCGGGCGCGCAGGCCGCAAGGACGGCACCCGCGTCGTCGAGACGGGCGGCCGAGGGCGAAGCCGTCAGCCGCTCGACGAACAGCACCGCGAAGAACACGAGCGCGGCGAGCAGCCCCGCGACGAGCAGACGCCAGGCGAGGCGCAAGTAGCGGCGCTCGCGCGTGAACACGTAGCCGAGCGCGCAGTACGCGACGCCGGCCAGCAGCACGAGGACGAGAATCCGCAGGAAGATCACGCGCACCACCTCGCCGCCACGCAGAGCGGCGCGGCGAACCGGCTTGCAGGCAACGCGCGGCGCCGGACCGCGCGCTCAGGCATGGCTCCAGTCGAGCGCGAAGGGCTGCGGCGCGTCGCGCCGCTCGGTGAAGCGGACGCGCTCCCACGCGTGCTCGCGCGCGAGCATCTCGCGCAGCAGCCGGTTGTTCAGCGCGTGCCCCGACTTGTGGGCGGAATACGCGGCGAGCAGCGGATGGCCGACCACGTACAGGTCGCCGATCGCGTCGAGGATCTTGTGCTTGACGAACTCGTCGCCGAAGCGAAGGCCGTCGTCGTTCAGCACGCGGTATTCGTCCATCACGATCGCGTTGCCGAAGCTGCCGCCCTTGGCCAGCCCGTGCGCCCGCAGCATCTCGACGTCCTGCATGAAGCCGAAGGTGCGCGCGCGCGAGACCTCCTTCACGTACGAGACCTTCGCGAAGTCGACCTCGACGACCTGCTCGGTCGCGTCGATCGCCGGGTGCGCGAAGTCGATCGAGAAGCGCAGCTTGAAGCCGAAGTGGGGATCGAGCCGCGCCCACTTGTCGCCGTCGCGCACCTCGACCGGCTCGAGCAGCCGGATGAACTGCTTGGCCGCGCGCTGCTCGACGATGCCCGCCGACTGGATCAGGTAGACGAAGGAGCCGGCCGAGCCGTCGAGGATCGGGATCTCCGGCGCGGTGACGTCGACGTAGACGTTGTCGACGCCCATGCCGGCGAGCGCCGACATCAGGTGCTCGACGGTAGCCACGCGCACCGCCGCGAGGGGCCCGTCGTCGGCGGCGGTGAGCGTCGACGCCATCCGCGTGTCGGTCACGCGCTCGGCCGAGCTGCGGATCTCGACCGGCGGATCGAGGTCGATCCGCCGGAACACGACGCCGGTGTCGGGCGCCGCCGGCCGCAGCGCGAGCTCGACGCGCTCGCCCGAATGCAGGCCGACGCCGGTCGCGCGCACGATCCTGCCGATGGTTCGCTGGCGCATCATCGCGGCGTGCGGGTCGAAGCGGCGAGGGAGCGGCGGGCGCTCAAGCCTGCTTCACCATCGTGGCGGCGTCCGAGACCTCGAACTTGCCGGGCTGCTCGACGTTCAGCGTCTTCACGACGCCGTCCTCGACGAGCATCGAATAGCGCTTCGAGCGCACCCCCATCCCGGGGATCTCGACCTCGAGTCCGAGCTTGCGCGTCCAGTCGGCGCCGCCGTCGGCGATCATCCGGATCTTGCCCTCGGTGCCCTGCTCGCGGGCCCACGCGCCCATCACGAATGCATCGTTCACCGAGACGCACCAGATCTCGTCCACGCCGTTGCCCTTCAGCGCATCGTAGTGCTCGAGATAGCCGGGGACGTGCTTCGCCGAGCAGGTGGGCGTGAACGCGCCCGGCAGCCCGAACACGACGACCCGCTTTCCGCGCAGCGCTTCGAGCACCTGGAACTTGCGGGGCCCGATCGAGCACCCCGGACCCTCGGTCTGCACGAACTCCGCCACCTCGGCGTCGGGAATGCGTTGGCCTGGTTCGATCATCTTCGTGCGCCTCCTTGTGTGCTGGGGATGCCCGTTGCAAGCGGCAAACCTGTCATTTTAGAGGACGGCGCCCGCGCCCGTCGGGCGCGGGCGGGTTCTTCCCTACTCAATCCGCCTGCTTGCGCAGGAACGCGGGGATGTCGAAGCGCTCGACGCCGCTGTCCTCGAGCGCCTGCACCTGCGCGGCCGCCGAGGCGCGGGGGCTGCGCCAGACGGTCGGCTGCTCGAACTGATCGTAGTTCGGATGCTGCACCGGCGGCGCGTCGTGCGTGCCCGTGCGCAGCTGGCTCTGCGGCACGAGCATCGGCTTGGCCGGACGGCGGCCGATCCCGGTGGCGACGACGGTCACGCGCAGGCGATCGCCCATGTCCTCGTCGAACACCGTGCCGTGGATGATCGTCGCGTCGTCGGCGCAGAAGGCCTTGATCGTGTTGATCACGTCGTTCGTCTCCTTCAGCTTCAGGCTGCGCCCGGCGGTGATGTTGACGATGACGCCGCGCGCGCCCTGCAGGTCGACGCCGTCGAGCAGCGGCGAGGAAACCGCCTGCTCGGCCGCGATGCGCGCACGATCGAGCCCCGACGATTCGCCGATGCCCATCATCGCCTTGCCCTGCTCGCCCATCACCGTCTTGACGTCGGCGAAGTCGACGTTCACCAGGCCCGGCACGTTGATGATCTCGGCGATGCCCGCCACCGCGTTGTGCAGCACGTCGTCGGCGCGCTTGAACGCGTCCTCGAGACTCGCGTCCTCGTCCATCACCTCGAAGAGCTTCTGGTTCAACACGACGATCAGCGAGTCGACGTGCTCGACCAGCTGGTCGATGCCCTGCTCGGCGATCTGCAGCTTCTTCGCTCCCTCGAAATCGAAGGGCTTGGTGACGACGCCCACCGTCAGGATCCCCAGCTCCTTCGCGATCTCGGCGACGACGGGCGACGCACCCGTCCCGGTGCCCTTGCCCATTCCGGCGGTGAGGAACACCATGTTCGAGCCCTCGAGCGCCGCGCGGATCTCCTCGCGCATCGCCTCGGCGGCGGCGCGGCCCGCCTCGGGCCGTGCGCCGGCGCCCAGCCCCAGGTCGCCCAGCTGGATCGTGCGTTCCGCCAGCGAGCGGCGCAGCGCCTGCCGGTCGGTGTTCACCGCGATGAACTCGACGCCCTGCACGTCGCGATTGATCATGTGATTGACCGCGTTGCCACCGGCACCGCCGATCCCGATCACCTTGATGACGGCCCCCTCGACCTCTTGCTCGATCAATTCGAAACTCATGGTGCTGTTCTCCAGGATGGTGGGAAGACGTCGACCCTTCCCGGTGAGTTAAACGACGATTCGTTCCTGTTGTTGTATGGAATGCGTGTCTTGTCTTGGTACGAGACGACGCTCGACGACCCGGTCCCGGGACCGTTCAGAAGTTGCCTAGGAACCATTCCTTCATCCGTCTGAGCGTCTCCTTGAATGACCCCGATTGCTCGGCGACCTTGCGCCCGCGCAGGCGCTGCAGCCGCGCCTCCTCGAGCAGTCCGACCGCGGTCGAATAGCGCGGCGAGCGCACGACGTCGGCCAGCCCGCCGGTGTACGCCGGCATGCCGATGCGCACCGGCTTCAGGAAGATGTCCTCGGCGAGCTCGACCATGCCGGGCAGCAGCGACGATCCGCCGGTGAGCACGACGCCCGAGGAAAGCAGCTCCTCGTAGCCCGACTCGCGGATCACCTGGTGCACGAGCGAGAAGAGCTCCTCGATGCGCGGCTCGATGACCGCGGCGAGCGCCTGGCGCGACAGCGTGCGCGGCGCGCGCTCGCCGAGCCCCGGCACGTCGATCTTCTCGTCCGGATCGGCGAGCACCTGCTTGGCGATCCCGTAGCGAAGCTTGATGTCGTCGGCCTCGAGCGTCGGGGTGCGCAGCGCCATCGCGATGTCGTTCGTGATCTGGTCGCCGGCGATCGGGATCACCGCGGTGTGCCGGATCGCCCCGCCGGTGAAGATCGCGATGTCGGTGGTGCCGCCGCCGACGTCGACGAGCGCCACGCCCAGCTCCTTCTCGTCCTGCGTGAGGATCGCCATGCTCGAGGCGAGCGGCTGCAGCATCAGGTCGTTCACCTCGAGCCCGCAGCGGCGCACGCACTTGACGATGTTCTGCGCGGCCGACACCGCGCCGGTGACGATGTGCACCCTCACCTCGAGGCGCACGCCGCTCATGCCGATCGGTTCGCGGATGTCCTCCTGGCCGTCGATGATGAATTCCTGCGCGAGCACGTGCAGGATCTGCTGGTCGGTGGGGATGTTCACCGCCTTGGCGGTCTCGATCACGCGGGACATGTCGGCCTCGGTGACCTCCTTGTCCTTGATCGCCACCATCCCGCTGGAATTGAAGCTGCGGATGTGACTGCCCGCGATCCCCGTGTAGACCGTGCGGATCTTGCAGTCGGCCATCAGCTCGGCTTCCTCGAGCGCGTGCTGGATCGACGCGACCGTCGACTCGATGTTGACGACGACGCCCTTCTTCAGGCCGCGCGAATCGTGCTGACCGAGACCGACGATCTCGTAGTGGCCGTCCGGCCGCATCTCGGCAACGATCGCCACGATCTTCGACGTGCCGATGTCGAGTCCGACGATGAGGTCCTTCGCGTCTCTGGTCATTTGTTATCGCAGGTCATGCTGGCGCGCGCTGGCCGCGCGGGGCCGCTTCACGAGCGCGGCCGGATGGGTCGATTCGTCGTCTTCGGTGTCGCGCTCGAGCAATGCGAGCGAGCGGATCGCGAAGCCGTTCGGGTAGCGCAGGTCGACGACCTCGGCGCGGCGGTTCAGCGCAGCGACGACGACCGGCCAGGTCTCGACCCAGCGTGCGACGCGCCGCTCGACCGGAATGCCCTGGTCGCGCCCGAGCAGCAGCGTCGTCCCGTCGTCCAGGCGCAGCGTCCACGCATGCCGCGCGGACAGCGACAACGCCTCCGGCTGCACGTCGAGCGGTGCGACGACCTCGCGCAGCTCCGCATAGCGGCGCGCGACCTGCAGTGCGGTTCCCTCGGGCCCCGAGAACTGCGGCAGCGTGCCGTCCTCCTCGGCTTCGGCGAGGTTGGCGACGAAGAGCTCGCCGAAGGTGTTCACGATTCGCCCGTCGTCCCACAGCGCGAGCGGCCGATGCTCCTCGATCGAGACCTCGAGTCCGTCGGGCCAGACGCGGCGCACGCCCGCGCGGCGCACCCACGGGACCGACTCGAAGACGGACCGCACCGAGTCGAGGTCCACGGCGAAGAAATTCCCGCGCACCTGCCGCGCGATCACCGAGCGCAGCTGCGCGCTCGAGACGCGCCGCAGTTCGTGTCCCTCGCCGGCTGCGACGCGCACGTGCGCAAGCGTGAACAGCGGCCGCTGCGAGACCCACCATGCGGCGGCGGCCAGCGAGGCGAGCAGCGTCGCCGCGAACAGCGCATTGGCCAGCGCATTGAGCGAGCGCACGTCGTGCCACAGTCCGGTCAATCGCGCCCTCCGACCTTCAGGGCCGCCGACGCGACGATGCGCAGGCACAGCTGCTCGTAGGAGATGCCGACGGCACGCGCGGCCATCGGCACCAGCGAATGGCCGGTCATGCCGGGCGAGGTGTTGACCTCGAGCAGGTACGGCGTGTCGTCGGACCGGCGCAGCATCACGTCGACGCGGCCCCAGCCCTCGCAGCCCACCGCACGGTAGGCCGCGAGCGCCAGCTCGCCGATCCGGCCGGCGAGCGCATCGTCGAGCCGCGCGGGGCACTCGTAGCGGGTGTCGTCGGTGAAATACTTGTTCTGGTAGTCGTAGTTCCCCTCGGGGGCGACGATCTCGATGATCGGCAGCGCCTGCGCGTCGTCGCCGCTGCCCAGCACGGCCACCGTCAGCTCGCGGCCGTCGACGAACTCCTCGCACAGCACGTCGACGTCGTGGGCCCGCGCGGCGTCGAAGGCGGCCGCCGCCGCGTCGAGCGAGACGAGCTTCGTGAAGCCGATCGTCGAGCCTTCGCGGCTCGGCTTGACCGCCATCGGCAGCCCGAGGCGTTGCGCCGCCTCGGCGACCTGCGCCGCCGAGCGCGCGAGCTCGAAGGCCGGCGTGCGCAATCCGTGCGTCATCCAGATGCGCTTGGCGTAGACCTTGTCCATCGCGATCGCCGACGCCATGACGCCGCTGCCGGTATAGGGGATGTCCAGCAGCTCGAGCGCACCCTGCACCGTGCCGTCCTCGCCGTAGCGTCCGTGCAGCGCGATGAACGCGCGCGCGAACCCCTCGCGCGCGAGATCGTCGAGCGGGCGCTCGGCCGGGTCGAACTCGTGCGCGTCGACTCCGCACGAGCGCAGCGCCGCGAGCACGCCCGCACCCGACATCTTCGAGACGTCGCGCTCGGCGGAACGTCCGCCGCACAGCACGGCCACCTTGCCCATCGCCTTCGGATCGATCGCCGTTTCGTTCATCGCTGCATCTCCACGATCGCCTGGGGCACCGAGCCGATGGAGCCGGCCCCCATCGTCAGCACCACGTCGCCGTCACGGGCCGCGTCGAGGATCGCGCGCGGCATCGCCGCGATGTCGTCGACGAAGACCGGCTCGACCTTGCCGGCGACGCGCAGCGCGCGCGCGAGCGCACGGCCGTCGGCGGCGACGATCGGCGCCTCGCCCGCCGGATAGACCTCGGCCAGCAGCAGCGCATCGGCGCCCGAGAGCACGCGCACGAAATCCTCGAAGAGGTCGCGCGTACGGGTATAGCGATGCGGCTGGAAGGCGAGCACGATGCGCCGGCCCGGAAAGGCGCCGCGCGCGGCTGCGATCGTCGCCTCCATCTCGGCCGGGTGGTGGCCGTAGTCGTCGATCAGCGTGAAGCGCCCGCCGCCGTGCGCCTCCGCGACCGGATGCTCGCCGTACGACTGGAAACGGCGCCCGACACCGGTGAACTGCTCGAGCGCGGAGCGGATCGCGTCGTCGGCGACGTCGAGCTCGTCGGCCACGGCGATCGCGGCGAGCGCATTGCGCACGTTGTGCAGGCCGGGCGCGTTCAGCACGATCGGCATCGGGGCGGCGTCGTCGCGCAGCACCGTGAAATGCATCCGGGTGCCTTCGGCACGAACGTCGACCGCCCGGATGCGAGCGTCCTCGCTCAGGCCGTAGCCGAGCACCGGACGCGAGACGAAGGGCAGGATCTCGCGCACGTGCGGGTCGTCGACGCACAGCACCGCGGCACCGTAGAAGGGAAGCCGCTGCGTGAACTCGACGAACGCGTGGCACAGGCGCGCGAAATCGTGGCCGTAGGTCTCCATGTGATCGGCGTCGATGTTCGTGATGACGGCGATCATCGGGGACAGGTTCAGGAAGGAGCCGTCGGACTCGTCGGCCTCGACGACGATGTACTCGCCGGCGCCGAGCCGCGCATTGGCGCCGGCACTGTTCAGCCGCCCGCCGATGACGAAGGTGGGATCGAGTCCGCCGGCGGCGAGCACCGACGCGACGAGGCTGGTCGTCGTCGTCTTCCCGTGCGTGCCGGCGATCGCGATACCGCGCCGAAGCCGCATCAGCTCGGCGAGCATCATCGCGCGCGGGACGACCGGCACATGCCGTTGCCGCGCGGCGATCACTTCCGGGTTGTCGCCGCGAACCGCCGTGGAGACGACGACGCAGTCGGCGCCCTCGATGTTCGCCGCGTCGTGGCCCGAACGCACCGCCGCGCCGAGCGCCTCGAGCCGTCGCGTGCTCGCTCCGGCCGCGACGTCCGACCCGCTGACGCGATACCCGAGATTCAGCAGCACCTCGGCGATGCCGCTCATTCCCGAGCCGCCGATGCCGACGAAGTGGACGTGCTTGACGCGATGCTTCATGCGCGCACGCCGCGCAGCCGCGCGGCCTCCTCACAGACGTCGGCGACCTCGCGGGTCGCGTCGGGACGGGCGAGCGCACGCGCGCGCACCGCCATCTCGGCGAGCGCGACGCGATCGAGGGCCGTGAGCCGCTGCGCGAGCGACGCCGCGTCGAGCTCGTCCTGGGGCACGAGCAGCGCGGCGCCGTTCTCCGACAGGAAACGCGCGTTGCCGGTCTGGTGATCGTCGACCGCGTACGGGAACGGCACGAGCAGGCTGGCGACGCCGGCGGCCGCGATCTCGGCGACCGTCATCGCGCCCGACCGGCAGATCAGCAGGTCGGCCCACTCGTAGGCACCCGCCATGTCGTCGATGAACTCGACCACGTGCGCGGCGACGCCGAGTTCTTCATATTTCGCGGCCAGCGCGTCGCGCCGGCCGCGCCCGCTCTGATGCACGACCTGCGGGCGCTGCGCGGCGGGCATCCGCGCGATCGCCTGCGGCACGATCTCGTTCAGCGCCTGCGCGCCGAGGCTGCCGCCGACGACGAGCAGCCGCAGCGGTCCGCTGCGGGCGGCGTAGCGCTCGCGCGGATCGTCGCTGCGCACGAGGTCGGCGCGCAGCGGATTTCCGCAGAAGCGCGCGCCGGGCAGCGTACCGGGGAAGCCCTCGAGAACGCGGTCGGCAATCCGCGCCAGCAGCCGGTTGGTGAGGCCGGCGACCGAATTCTGCTCGTGCACGACGAGCGGGCGGTTCAGCAGCGAGGCCATCATCCCGCCCGGGAACGCGACGTAGCCGCCCATGCCGAGCACGACCGCAGGGCGCGTCGTGCGCAGCGCGCGAATGCTCTGCGCGAACGCGCGCAGCAGCGTCCAGGGCAACAGCAGCCGCCGGACGAACCCCTTGCCGCGCACGCCGCCGACGCGCACCCACTGCATCGGGATGCCGTGTCGGGGAACGAGCGTCGCTTCCATGCCGTCCGGCGTACCGAGCCAGACGACGCTCCAGTTGCGGGCGCGCATCTCGGCGGCGACGGCCAGCCCCGGCATCACGTGGCCGCCGGTGCCGCCGGCCATGATGAGGATGGTGCGGCCGGTCATGCGAGACCCCGCATCGCGGTTCTGGCTTCGGCCGCCCGCTTCGCGGGCTTGACTTCGCTGCGCGAAGTCAGCCTTCGCCGAAATCGCAAACTGGTGCGATGTCTCATGCGAGACCTCGCATCAGTTTGCGATTTTCGAAATCAACACGGAGGACGAGGGCGACGGCGATGCAGTTCACGAGGATGCCGCTGCCGCCGTAGCTCATCAGCGGCAGGGTCAGACCCTTGGTGGGCAGCAGGCCGATGTTCACGCCCATGTTGATGAAGGCCTGCACGCCGATCCACAGGCCGATGCCCTTGGCGACCAGGCCGGCGAAGGTGCGCTCGAGCTTGATCGACTGGCGCCCGATCTCGAAGGCGCGCCGCGTGAACCAGAAGAAGAGAACGATCACGGTGAGCACGCCGGCCAGGCCGAGCTCCTCGCCGAGGACGGCGAGCAGGAAATCGGTGTGCGCCTCGGGCAGGTAGTGCAGCTTCTCGACCGACGCGCCGAGCCCCACGCCGAACAGCTCGCCGCGGCCGAAGGCGATCAGCGAATGCGACAGCTGGTAGCCCTTGCCCAGCGCGTTCGCCGCGTCGAAGGGATCGAGATACGCGAAGATGCGTTCGCGCCGCCACGGCGACAGCCAGATCAGCGCCGAGAAGGTCGCACCCGCGATCAGGACGAGCGACGCGAACAGGCGCCCGTTCACGCCGCCGAGGAACAGCAGCCCCATCGCCACCGCGGCGATCACGATGAACGCGCCGAGATCGGGCTCGAGCAGCAGCAGCAGCCCCACCAGCGCGACCGCGGCGCCCATCGGCAGGAAGCCCTTCCGGAAGCTCTGCATCGAGTCCTGCTTGCGCACGGTAAAGTCCGCGGCGTAGAGCACGACGAACAGCTTCATCAGCTCCGAGGGCTGCAGATTCAGCACGTACAGCGACAGCCAGCGCCGCGCGCCGTAGACCTCCTTGCCGACGCCCGGGATCAGCACGACCACGAGCAGCACGAGGCCGAGCAGGAAGAGCCATTTCGACCACTCCTGCAGCCGGGCGATCGGTACCGAGAACACGGCGAGCGCGGCGACGCAGCCGATGGCGATCGCGAACGCGTGCCTGAGCAGAAAATGGGTCGACGCGTAGCTGGCGAAGCGGTTCGAATCGGGCAGCGCGATCGACGCCGAATACACCATCACGAGGCCGATCATCAGCAGCGCGCCGACGACCCACATCATCGCGTGGTCGACGCTCTGCGCCGCGCGCGGGGCGACGGCGCCGGTCGCGCGACGGCGGTCGATGCGCAGCGCCCCGCCGGTGGCGAGCGCCGGACGCGCGGCCGCACGACGCCCGGGCAGTCGAAGGCTCAGCATGCCGCGGCCTCCTCGCCGTCGCGCGCCGCGCCCGGCGTGAGCGCGCGCACGGCCTGCACGAAACAGCGACCGCGATGC
>DATGRE010000127.1:0-22735 GCA_035303885.1 Zeimonas sp.
ACTCGTCAAGCACGCCAGCGGGCAACTCAGGCAGCGGACCCCGGGCCGCTGCCTGCGAGGCGACCGTTTGTTTCTTCCTGGGCATATCCATGTCCTTGATTCCTCATGGTATGCCTCACACACAAAAATCCGGACAGGTCCCTGGGCATCGACATGGCGGCGGGCGACGTCGATCGCGAGGTCTCGTAGCGCGCAAACGGCTCGCGAGCCGCGGCTCGACACGTCGCGCGGCGCCCGCCGCTCGGCGCCGTCCGGCGCCGCCCGCCCCGGCGGCGCTCGTGCAGGCAACTTGCGCGGGGCGCGGGCTCGCCTTGCCTCGGCTCCACTCGTCGCGCCTGCCGACCAGAGCTGAGCGTCAAACGCCCGACAAACGGGACATTCGACGCGCGCCAGAGCCGGCGCACGCCGAATGTCTCGGTAACCGGGCACTTTGCCAATCGCCACGCCTTGCACGAGGCAAAAGTCCCGCAATGCGGGACTTTCAGCCTGCCTCCGCCCGCGCCGCCTCGTCGGTCGCGCTGTCCGGTCCGCAGCGCGGCGCCGCCCCTGGGCGATGCGCTTCCTCCTCCCCCCGGCGGCCCGCTTACCCGCGCCCTCCGCCGCCCGCCCCCGGCCCCGCTGCCGCGCCGCCCGCCGCGCCACTCGCCGGGCCTTCCCGCAACGCCCGCCACACCTTCTCCTCCACCAACGGCATCTGCAGCGCCAGTGCCCTCTCTCCGGCGCCCGCACGCCACAGTGCGTCGACCACGGCGTTGACGACGCACGGCGTCGCCCCGATCGTCCCGAGCTCGCCGACGCCCTTCACGCCGAGCGGATTGGTCCGGCACGGGATCGACGGATCCATCTCCATGCGGAACGGCGGTGCGGCGACTGCACGCGGGATCGCGTAGTCGAGGAAGCTCGCCGACAGCAGCTGCCCGCTCTCTTCGTCGTAGGCGACGTGCTCGAGCAGCGCCTGGCCGATGCCCTGCATCGCGCCGCCCTCGAGCTGGCCGCGCACGATGGCGGGGTTGACGATGCGGCCGACGTCGTTCATCGAGGCGTAGGCGACGACGTCGACCGCGCCGGTGTCGGGGTCGACCTCGACTTCGCAGACGTGGCACCCGTTGGGCCAGCTGGGCGCGTCGACGGCGGTGGTGGAGTCGAGCGAGATGCGCCGTTCGGGGACGCGGCCGGCGAGCTCGAACAGCCCGATGCTGCGGTCGGTGCCGACGATGCGGAACGCGCCGTCGACGTACTCGAGGTCGTCGGCGCGCGTCTCGAAGTAATCGGCGGCGAGCGTTTGCGCTTTCCGCACCGTCTGCCGCGATGCCACCTGCACCGCGGAGCCGCCGGTGAACAGCGAGCGCGAGCCTGCGCTGCCGAACCCCGTCGCGCGGTCGGTGTCGCCCTGCACGATCCGGATGCGATCGATCGGCACCTGGAAGACGTCGACCGCCAGCTGCGCGTACGAGGTGGCGATGCCCTGGCCCATCGCCTGCGTGGCCGATGCGATCTCGATGATGCCGTCCGGAGTGACGTCGACGGTGACGCGTTCCTCGAGCGCGTTGCCGCCCGTCCATTCGAGGAAGGTGACGAGGCCGCGTCCGCGCAGCCGGCCGTGCGCCTTCGAGGCGGCCAGGCGCGCCTCGAAGCCGTTCCAGTCGGCGAGCGCGAGTGCCTGGTCGAGCATCGATTCGAAGTTCCCGCTGTCGTAGGTCTGTCCCATCGGGTTGCGGTACGGCATCTGCTGCGGCCGGATCAGGTTGCGCCGGCGCAGCTCGACCGGGTCGATCGACAGGCGGCGTGCGGCGGTGTCGATCAGGCGCTCGATCAGGTAGATCGCCTCGGGCCGTCCGGCGCCCCGGTAGGCACCGGTCGGCGTCGTGTTCGTGAGCACCGCGCGGAACGCGAAGTCGATCGTCGGGATGTCGTAGACGCTGGTTTGCACCCACGGACCGACGAGCAGCTGGATGGCCACTCCGGTGGGCGTCGCGTAGGCACCGACGTTGGCGTCGGAGTGCACGCGCAGCGCGAGGATGCGCCCCTGCGCGTCGAGCGCGAGCGCCGCGCGGCTGCGCACGTCGCGTCCGTGCGTGGCGCCGAGAAACTCGTCGCTGCGGTCGGCACGCCATTTCATCGGCCGCTGCAGCTGCTGCGCGCACCAGGCGACGACCGCGTCTTCCGGGTACAGGCCGGTCTTCATGCCGAAGCCGCCGCCGACGTCGCCGGCGAGCACGCGGATGCTCTCGGGCGTGCGTCCGAGCAGCGCGGCGAGCGTGTCGCGCGCGCCGGCCGGCATCTGCGTGCTCATGCGCAGCGTCAGCCGACCGCTGTCGCGATCCGGCACGGCGAGCACCGCGCGCGGTTCGAGCGGCGAAGGCGCCAGGCGCTGGTTGACGATCTCCTGCGCGACGACGTGCGCGGCCGATGCGAAGGCGGCGTCCGCCGCGGTGCGGTCGCCGTAGCGGGTCGCCGCGGCGACGTTGCCCGGCGCACCGTCGAAGACGAGCGGCGCGTCGGGGGCCAGTGCCTGCAGCGAGTCGACGACGGCCGGCAGCGGTTCGTAGTCGACGAGGATCGCGTCGCGGGCCTCCTGTGCGATCGCGGCGCTCTCGGCGACGATCGCCGCGACGGCTTCGCCGACGAAGCGCACGCGTTCGACCGCCAGCGCGTGCCTGGGCGCCGAAGCGGCGGGCGAGCCGTCCTCGCGCGTGAAGGGCGGGCCGGGGAATGCGGTGACGCCTGCGGCGACGAGGTCCTCGCCGAGGAAGACGGCGACGACGCCCGGCATGCTGCGCGCCGCTTCGGCGTCGACCGAGACGATGCGGGCATGCGCATGCGGCGAGCGCAGCAGGCAGACCCAGGCCTGGCCCGGTGCGTCGAAGTCGTCGACGAAAGCGCCGGTGCCGGTCACCAGCGTGTGGTCTTCGAGGCGGCGCACCGCCTGACCGCTTCCGAAGCGGCCGTAGCTGGACGAAGTCACGTCCGATGCCTCCGTGCGTGCGCAGAAGATGGTTCCGGATCCTACTGCATGGCCGTCGCGGCCGACCGCTTGCGCGCGGTCTCGAATCGGACGACGATTTCGCTTTCCCGAAACTCATCGGACGAGCCGACATGCGCCCGACCGTTGCAGGCTTCGCCGCGGCCTGTGCCGTCCTCGTGCTTTCGAGCGCCGGCAGTGCGGCCGCTTTCGAGCTGACCAGCTCCGACCTGAAACCGAACGCGACGATCGACGAGAAGCACGTCTACAACGGTTTCGGCTGCACCGGCGACAACCTGTCGCCGGCGCTCTCGTGGAAGAACCCGCCGAAGGGCACGAAGAGCTATGCGGTGCTGGTGCACGATCCCGATGCGCCGACCGGCGGCGCCGGATGGTGGCATTGGGTCGTCTACAACTTGCCGGCGGAAACGGCGTCGCTCCCGCAGGGCGCGGGTGCGGTCGACGGCAAGAACCTGCCCGAAGGCGCCGCGCAGCAGCCCACCGATTTCGGCGTGCCGGGCTGGGGCGGGCCGTGTCCGCCGGCGGGCGACAAGCCGCATCGCTACGTCTTCACCGTCTACGCGCTGAAGGTCGACAAGCTCGAGGTGCCGATCGGCGCGACCGCGTCGCTCGTCGGCTTCATGGTCAACGCCAATGCGCTCGGCAAGGCGACGCTCACGGCGAGATACGGCCGCAAGGACGAGGCCGCCGCCGCCTCGAAGAAGCCGTAGTCACGCGGCCGTTCGCCGGGAGCGCGCGCACGGCCGATCCGCAACTTTTCCGGGCAATTTTTTCGGCGCATCTCTGTCGGATTGCGCCGCGCCTCGCCGGCTGCGAAGGGCGCATGGCCGCGTTTCGCGCGCAGCGGCCGGGCACGCCGTTTGACGAAGGCTTCGCTTCGCCGTCCGGCGCCGCACCGCGGAGCGTCTCCGCGTCGGCGCCGCCCCGTTCCACGCGCGTCCATACGGCATGCCGACGAGCACCGAGGCGCCCGCCTTCGGGCGCAACAACCTGATCATCGACACGCTGTGGATCGTGTTGCGCCGTCATCGGCGCGCCGCGCTGCTCGCCGCGCTGTTCCTGGTCCTCGCGAAGGTGGCGAGCGTCGGCGTTCCGCTGGTGCTCAAGCGCATCGTCGATGCGTTCACGATCGCCGAGAGCGCGCGCCATGCGGCGCTCGCCGGCCAGCCGCCCGCGATCGCGCCGCTGGTCGCCGTGCCGGTGTTCCTGCTGATCGGCTACAGCCTGCTGCGCTTCGCGAGCACGCTGTTCGTCGAGCTGCGGGACATGAGCTTCGTCCGGGTGACGCTCGATTCGATCGCAGGAACCGCCGAGCGTGCGCTGCTGCACCTGCTGCGGGTCGGCCCGCGCTTCCACGCGACTCGCAATTCGGGTTCGCTGATGCACGACGTGAACCGGGGCACGGCCGCGGTGGGCTTCCTGCTCGGGGCCGCGCTGTTCACGCTGCTGCCCACGCTGGTGGAGATCGGCGGCGTGCTCGTGGTGATGATCGCCGGTTACAGCCTGTGGTTCACCGCGATCATCCTCGCCACCTTCGGTATCTACGCGTTCTACACGTTCGTGATGACGAAGCGGCGCGTGGAGTTCGAGCACCGGGTGAATGCGACCGGCGCGCGTGCCGAGGGACGCCTGCTCGACAGCCTGCTGAACTACGAGGCGGTCAAGGTGAACGTGCGCGAGCGTCACGAGGCGCGCCGCTACGCCGAGCTGATGCGCGACTGGACCGAGCTCAGCGTGCAGAGCCAGTACGCGCTGTCGCGCCTGCATCTGGGGCAGGGCGCGATCATCGCGGCAGGCGTCGGAGCCATCATGCTGCTCGCCGGCGAGTACACGATGCGCGGCACGATGACGGTCGGCGACCTCGTCCTCGTCAACGCCTACGTGCTGCAGATCTGCATGCCGCTGAACGCGCTCGGCTTCCTGTTCCGGGAGACGCGCGACGCGATGGTCGACATCGACCGCCTCGCGGCGCTGCTGCGCCATCCGGTGGAGTCCGACGAGGATCCGCCGCACCGGACGCTGCTCGAGGGCCATCGGCCGCGCATCGTCTTCGAGGACGTCGAGTTCGGCTACGAGCCCGGCCGGCCCATCCTGCAGGGGGTGAGCTTCACGATCGAGCCGGGACGGACGACCGCCGTCGTCGGCGGCAGCGGCTCCGGGAAGTCGACGCTCGCGCGGCTTCTGCTGCGCATGTTCGAGCCGGACGCCGGGCGCATCGAGATCGACGGGACCGACATCCGCCGGATCGGGCTGCCGAGCCTGCGCGCGTCGATCGGCGTCGTTCCGCAGGACACGATCCTCTTCAACGACACGATCGCCTACAACATCGCCTACGGACGGCCCGACGCGTCGCAGCTCGAGGTGATCGAGGCGGCGAAGGCGGCGCAGCTGCACGAGCTGATCGTGTCGCTGCCGCAGCAGTACGAGACGATGGTGGGCGAGCGCGGACTGATGCTCTCGGGCGGCGAGCGGCAGCGCGTGGCGATCGCGCGCGCGCTGCTGAAGGATCCGCCGATCCTCGTCTTCGACGAGGCGACCTCGGCGCTCGACACGCGCGCCGAGCGCGCGATCCAGCGCGAGATCGACCGGATCGCCAAGGACCGCACGACGCTGATCATCGCGCACCGGTTGTCGACGATCGTCGATGCCGACGAGATCATCGTGCTCGATCGCGGACGCATCGTGGAGCGCGGACGACACGGCGAGCTGCTGGCGCGTCGCGGCCTGTATGCGCAGTTGTGGAACCTGCAGCAGCAGCAACTCGATCTCGAGCGCACCGAGCGGCGGCTGGCACGCCAGCCCGTGAACGTCGCCGTCGTGCTCGCCAGCGTGCTCGACGGTGCGCGCAGCCTGGTCGAGGAGCGCTCGATCCAGATCTTCACCGACATCGAGCTCGAGCAGGCGCGCATCACCGGCGACCCGAGCGTGCTCTCGCAGGCGCTGTGGGACCTCACGATGCACGCGCTGAACGCGACGCCCGACGGCGGGCGCATCGAATGGGCGCTGACGCGAAGCGAGGGCTGGGCGCGGCTCGTGCTCACCGACGGGATGCGCTCGTCGGGCGAGCTGCGCGCGCCGGCGCCCGACGGCGTGATGTCGGCCGATCCGTTGCAGCTGCGCTCGGTGTTCGAGCGGCACGGCGGACGTTTCACGATCGAGCCGCCCGGTCCGACCTACGGCACCCGCTACGTCGTCGAGCTTCCGCTGCGCACGCTGGAGCCCGTCCGTGCGCTCCCGGCGGCGGACGATCCGGGGCCGGCGCAGTCCCGGCTCGAGGGGGCGCGAATCCTCGTCGTCGACGATCTCGCCGACGCGCGCGAGACGCTGCAGCTCGCGCTCGAGCACGAAGGCGCGCAGGTCCTCGCCTTCGCGCGCGGCGCCGATGCACTCGGCTGGCTGTCGACGCTGTCGCCGGCGCATTGGCCCGATCTCCTCGTCTGCGACATCGCGCTCGCCGACGAGGACGGGCATGACGTGGTGCGCCGTCTGCGCCAGATGGAAGCGCGCCTCGGCATCGAGCTCGATCGCCGCATGCCGGCGATCGCGCTCACCGGGATGGCGCGCTCCGAAGACCGGCTGCGCGCGCTGATGGCCGGTTTCCAGGTCCACCTGGCTAAGCCCGTTCAGGTCCACGAGCTCGTCGCGACGATCCGGCGGCTGGTTCCGCGATTGCGGGGCGCGCGGACGCCGACCGCCGAGGAGCCGCGCGCGCACGAAGAGTCCGAGGCCGAATCGACCCAACCTCCAGGAGATCCGCGATGACGAGCTCGTCCACCCCGGCCGTCCTGCGCAGCGAGCTCGGCGTGCGCGGCAGCTGGTACGCCGATCGCGCCTGCGCGCAGCGCGCCGTCGAGATGGCGCTGCCCGCGATCGAGGCCGCGCTCGGGCGGCCCGAAGTGAGCGGAACCGGTTTCCTTTCGATCGTCATCGTCGATCCGGCGCTCGCACCGGGGGATTGCACCTTCGAGGAGGCGATCCTCGCCGAGCACGACATCGGCGAACGCGCGCAGTGGGATGCCGACTACAACGCGTTCGCACGCGCGAAGGCGCGGCAGGCCTGGCGGCACGCGACCGACACGCACCGGCTGCTCGCGCTGCAGCCGCATCGGCTGCGCGTCGGCGACGTCGCCGTCTGGGGCGGTGTCTACCTCGACGGCATCGTCGTCGGTGTGAGTGGTGCGCATCCCTGGTACGACGAGGCCTTCGCGACGATGGTGGCCGCCTCGCTGCGCGCGCTCGCGAAATCCGTTCACGCAGCGCAGCAACGGCCGTTCGTGGGACCCGAGCCGGTTCACCGGGACGATGGGGACGCCTTCGCTTCCTGACGGCCGGAGAAGCGCTGCACCGCAGTAGGAATTGCAGCGACGGAAGAAGTTGCCGCGCGCGAGGTCCGCTTCTCCGTAAAGCGCGCGCGCGCCGCCACCGATCCTGCGCTTCCCGCCCCGGGCACGCTCCCTGCTCTGGACGAAAGCGACAGGCTCTCCGCTCCGGGATCCTGTCCCGGAGAAAGAGTCAATGCGAACCATCGCGATTGTCAGCGAGCATGCGTCCCCGCTCGGAATCGCGGGCGGCGTCGACGCCGGCGGGCAGAACATCTACGTGGCCAACGTCGCGCGGCAACTCGCCCGACGGGGCCTGCGCGTCGACGTGTTCACGCGCAGCGACAGCCGCTCCCTGCCGCGCATCGTGCATTGGGCTCCCGGCGTGCGCGTCGTGCACCTGCGTGCCGGCCCACAGGCCGAGCTGCCCAAGGAGCAGCTGCTGCCGCACATGCCCGCGTTCTCGGCCGCGATGCATGCCTTCGCGCGCAGCGAGCGGCTTCGCTACGACGTCGTGCATGCGAACTTCTTCATGTCGGGCTGGGCGGGGCTGCGCTTCGCGCGCACCTTCGGCACGGCGCTGGTCACCACGTTCCATGCGCTCGGCCGCGTGCGACGGCTGCACCAGGGCGCCGACGACGGCTTCGCCGATGCGCGCTTCGACATCGAGGACGAGCTCGTGCGTGAGTCGCACCGCATCGTCGCTGAATGTCCCCAGGACCTGCGCGACATGATCGAGCACTACGGCGCCGATGCGTCGCGCGTCGACATCGTGCCCTGCGGCTTCGATCCAGACGAGCTGCAGCCGGTCGAGCGCGGCGAGGCGCGTGCGCGGCTGCGCTGGCCGGCAGACGCGTTCACGGTGCTGCAGCTCGGGCGCATGGTGCCGCGCAAGGGCGTCGACAACGTCATCCGCTCGATCGCGGTGCTGAAGCATCGTTTCGGCTGCGACGCACGGCTGGTCATCGCCGGTGGCACTTCGAGCGATCCGGCGAAGAACCACACGCCCGAGATCGATCGCCTGGCGCGCGTCGCCGATGCCGAAGGCGTCGCCGACCGCGTCGAGTTCATCGGCCGCTGCGATCGCGAGCGCCTGCGCACCGTGTACAGCGCGGCCGACGTCTTCGTGACGACGCCCTGGTACGAGCCCTTCGGCATCACGCCGGTCGAGGCGATGGCCTGCGGACGGCCGGTCGTCGGCGCCGCGGTCGGCGGAATCCAGGACACGGTCGTCGACGGGCGCACCGGCTATCTGGTGCCGCCGCGCGATCCGGGCGCGCTCGCCGAGCGGCTCGCGCGTCTGCACGACGCGCCGGCGCTGGGCGCACGCATGGGGCGGGCGGGCCTGGCTCGCGCGCGTGCGCTCTACACCTGGGAGCGCGTGGCGCGCGCACTGCTCGAGGTTTACCGGAACGCGGCGCACTGCGCGCGCCGCGCGGCGCAGGCCGCGCAGCCGTCGGGCACCGTGACGGTCGCCGCGCGGTTGTCGCGGCAGCCGCACGCCGCGCAATCGCGATCCGACGTGTGCGTGGGGAGAACCGATGCAGCAGCGGTCGGCTGGAAATGATCCGCGGCGTGTGCGCGAGTCCGCGCGCACGGGACGGAGCCTGGAAGGGAAGGTCGTCGTCGTCAGCGGAGGCGCGAGCGGCCTCGGTGCGGCCACCTGCGACGAGCTGGCCGAGGCGGGCGCGCGGCTCGTCGTCGCCGATCTCGCCGCCGAGCGCGCCCGAACGTGCGCGCTGCGCCTGGGCGAGGCCGGTGCGCAGGCGAGCGCCTTCGCGGTCGACGTCGGCGATCCGGCGCAGGTCGAACGCCTGTTCGCGCATGCGATCGAGCATTTCGGTGCGGTCGACGCGCTGGTGAACAGCGCCGCCATCGACATCACGGCGCCGATGTCCGAGCTCGCTCCCGCCGACTGGGAACGCATCGTCCGCACCAATCTCACCGGCGTGTTCCTGATGGCCCGGCAAGCGTGTGCGGCGATGGGCGATCGCGGCGGTGCGATCGTCAACGTCGCGTCGACGGCCTCGAAGCGCGCGTGGCCGAACGCGAGCGCGTATCACGCGACGAAATGGGGCTTGCTCGGGCTGTCGCATGCGCTGCACGCCGAGCTGCGTCCGCAGGGCATCCAGGTGTGCGCGATCGTCGCCGGCGGGATGCGCACGCCGTTCCTGCTCGATCGCTTCCCCGATCTCGATCCGGGGCTGCTGCAGGATCCCCGCAACGTCGCGCGCGCGATCCGCTTCGTGCTCGAGCAGCCCGCCGAGACGGTGATCCCCGAGATGATGGTCCTTCCGATGCGGGAGACGTCGTGGCCGTGAACCTGCCGCAGCCTGCCCTGTTCCTCGACAAGGACGGCACGCTGCTCGACGACGTGCCGTACAACGTGGATCCGGCGCGGATGCGTTTCGCCCCCGGCGCCGAGCGCGCGCTCGAGCGTCTCGCGCGCTTCGGGGTGCCGCTGTTCGTCGTCAGCAACCAGCCCGGCGTCGCGCTCGGGCATTTCGAGGCCGCGCGGCTCGACGACGTACGCGCGCGGCTGGTCGAGATGTTCGCCGGGTGCGGTGCATCGCTCGCCGGGCTGTATTGCTGTCCCCATCATCCGGGCGGTCAGGTGTCCGGCTACGCGCTCGACTGCGAATGCCGCAAGCCGCGTCCCGGCCTGCTGCAGCGCGCGGCGCGCGAGCACGCGATCGACCTGCAGCGCTCGTGGATGATCGGCGACATCCTCGACGACGTCGAGGCGGGCAAGCGCGCCGGGTGCCGCGCCGTCTTGGTCTGCAACGGCAACGAGACCGAGTGGCGAAGCGGCGCGTTCCGTCGACCCGATCATCTCGTGCGCGATCTCGCCGAGGCGGCGCAGCTGATCGAGGCCGCGCAGTTCGCGCCGGCTCCGCGCAGCGCGCCGGCTCCGCGCAGCGGCGGCGTCGAGGCCGCACCCGCATGAACGAAGCGTGGGCGCGCGCCGAGCGCATCCTGTGCGTGCGGCTCGACAACCTCGGCGACGTGTTGATGACGACGCCGGCGATCCGCGCCATCCGCGGCGCGGCGCCGCGCCGGCACGTCACGCTGCTCGGGTCGGCATCCGGCGTTCGCGTCGCCGCCCACGTGCCGGAGATCGACGCGACGATCCGCTACGAGGCGCCGTGGGTGAAGAACGCGCGGACCCATGCGTCGGGCACCGACGTCGATCGGGCACTCGTCGAAGTGCTCGCCGCGCATCGCTTCGACGCGGCCGTGATCTTCACCGCGTACAGCCAGAGTCCGATCGCGGCGGCGCTGGTGTGCCGGATGGCCGGGATTCCGCTGCGGCTGGCGCATTGCCGAGAGAATCCCTATCTGCTGCTCACCGACTGGGTGCCCGAGACCGAGCCGATGCGGCAGCTGCGCCACGAAGTCGAGCGCCAGCTCGACCTCGTCGCGTTCTTCGCGCCGCGTCCGCACGATCTGCGCCTGTCCTTCCGCGTGCCCGTCGCCGATCGGGCGTCGCTCGCCGTGAAGCTCGACGCGGCCGGGGTCGACCCGCAGGCGCCGCGCATCGTCGTGCATCCGGGCGCGAGTGCGCCGTCACGGCGCTGGTCCGCATCGAAGTTCGCGGCGACGGTGCGCGAGCTCGCGCAACGCCAGCCGGGCGCGCTCGTGCTCACCGGAGACGCGAGCGAAGCCGCGCTCGTGGAGTCCGTCGTGCGGCAGGCCGGCCGTCCCGCGCGCGTGCACGGCGTCGCCGGTGCGCTCACGCTCGGAGAGCTCGGCGCCCTACTGGAAGGGGCCGACCTGCTCATCGCCAACAACACCGGGCCCGTGCACGTCGCGGCCGCGCTCGGCACGCCGGTGGTCGACCTCTATGCGCTGACCAATCCGCAGCACGTGCCGTGGCGCGTGCCGGCGCGCGTGCTGAACCGCGACGTGCCCTGCCGCAATTGCTATCGGAGCCTGTGCCCCAACGGTACGCAGGCCTGCCTGAGCGGCGTCGAGCCGCACGAGGCGGTCGCCGCCGCCCTCGCGCTGCTCGAGTCGCGACGCTCGATTCGGGATCTCGAACAACGATTCACCCATCAGGAGTATTGAGACGGATGGCAGCCTTGCCGATCGGAACACACTTCCCGCCAACGACGAAACCGCTTCGGTATCCCGCAGCGGTTGCGCTGCACGAACCGCGCTGGCGACGGCCGGCGGTCGACGCCGCAGGCGCCGTGCGGCGCATCGCGGTATTCCGCGCGTTGAAGCTCGGTGACCTGTTGTGCTCGGTCCCCGTGTTGCGCGCGTTGCGCAAAGCCCATCCGCACGCGCACGTCACGCTGATCGGATTGCCCGAGTCCGAAGCCTTCGCGCGGCGCTTCGCGCACTACGTCGACGACTGGATCGATTTCCCCGGCACGCCGGAGTTGCCCGAGCAGTCGCCGCGCGGCGGGCTGCCGGCGTTCTTCGCGCTGGCACGTGCCCGCCGCTTCGATCTGGCGCTGCAGCTGCACGGCAGCGGCGAGCGCACCAACGGGATCGTGCGGCTGCTCGGCGCGAAGCGCACCTGCGGATTCCACCCGAACGGTTGCGACGTCGACGACTTCGTGCGCTGGCCCGACGACGGCCACGAGATCGACCGCCTGCTGCGCCTCGTCGACCACCTCGGCATCGAACGACAGGGTCGCGCGCTCGAGTTCCCGATCGGCGACGAGGAGCGGCGCAACTGGCGGCGCCTCGCGCAGCGGCATTCGCTCGATCCCGCGCGTCTCGTGCTGGTTCACCCGGGTGCGAGCCTGCCGTCGCGCCGGTGGCCGCTCGAGCGCTTCGCCGATCTCGCCGACCGGCTGGCGCTGCGCGGCTGGCAGATCGCGATCACCGGAAGCGCGGACGAAGCGGATCTCGCGGCTTCGATGCGCCGTGCGATGCGCACGCCCGCGGCGAACCTGTGCGGCGCGACCGGGCTGGGCGAGCTCGGCGCGGCCATCGACGAATCGCGCCTGCTCGTCTGCAACGACACCGGCGTGTCGCACGTGGCGGCAGGCCTCGGCGCACGCAGCGTCGTCGTCGCCTGCGGCAGCGAGATCCGGCGCTGGCGCCCGCTCGATCGCAGCCTGCATCCGATGCTCGCCGCCGACGTGCCGTGCCGCCCGTGCCACGAAGCGGTCTGCCCGCACCCCGGACACCCGTGCGCGAGCGCGATCGACGTCGATTCCGTCTTCGAGCTCGTCCTGCACCAGCTCGCCGTCAGCGAACGAGGCGTCGCGGAGCCGCTGCGGTGGCTGCGCTCGGCGTGAAGGCGAAAACCGATGCCGGCGTCACCGGATGGCGAGCGGCTGCAGGTGCTCACCTGGCACGTGCACGGCAACTATCTGTACTACTTGAGCCAGGCGACACACGATTTCCATCTGGTGACGCTGCCCGGGCACCCGCCCGGCCACGCGGGTCGCGTCGGTAGCCTGCCCTGGGGCTCGAACGTGCACGAGGTTGCCGCCGAAGACGTGGCCGGCCGGCGCTTCGACTGCGTGCTGTATCAGTCGCGCCGCCATTGGGACGACGACCGCTTCCGGTGGCTGAGCGATGCGCAGCGCGCGCTGCCGACGGTCTACCTCGAGCACGATCCGCCGCAGGCGCACCCGACGGCGACACGCCACCCGGCGGCCGACAGCGACGCGCACGTCGTGCACGTGACGCCGTTCAACGCGCTGATGTGGGACAACGGCGGCGCGCGCACACGCGTGATCGAGCACGGCGTGCTGGTTCCCGGCGACGTCCGCTACCGCGGCGATCGCGACGAGGGTGTGGTCGTCGTCAACCACCTGCGCGAGCGCGGCCGGCGCCTCGGTGCCGACGTGTTCGAGCGGGTGCGCGCCCGCGTGCCGCTCGTGCTCGTCGGCATGGGATCGCGGGCGATCGGCGGCGAAGGCGAGATCCCCAACGTCGAGCTGCCCGCGTACGTCTCGCGCTTTCGCTTCTTCTTCCATCCGATCCGCTATACGAGCCTCGGGCTGTCGGTGCTGGAGGCGATGACCGTCGGCCTGCCGGTGGTCGCACTCGCCACGACGGAGCTGCCGACGGTGATCCGCAACGGCGTGAACGGCTACGCCGACACGGATCCGGACCGCTTGATCGACGTGATGCGCACGCTGCTCGCCGATCCTTCGCTCGCGCGCCGCTGGGGGGAGGCGGCACGCGCCGACGCGCTCTCACGCTTCTCGATCGAGCGCTTCGCGCGCGACTGGACGCGGTTCCTCGGCGACGTCGTGCGCGAAGGCTGAGGCGCGCTCAGCTCGCCTCGACCGGCACTGCGCTGGCGATCAACGCCTGCCAGGCAGCCGGGTCTCGCGGCCAGGCGCGGTCTCCGCCGGTCTGCAGCCGTTGCAGGATCTGCCCCAGCTGCCAGGTGGGCGGCTGGCCGAGCCCGGCGGGGCGTTCGCGCCAGATTCGGCGCACCAGGTTGTCGTTCACCGCGAAGCGCTGCGAGATCGCCTCGATCGTCGCGCGGTCCTGACCGGCGTCGATCGCGCGCTTGAGCATCGCCGCCCAGTACAGGCTGTGCGCGCTGCGGGTGCGCGACGCCAGCGTGCGCAATTCGAAGGTAGGCCGCGCAGACAGCGCGGCTTCGTGTGCCGTGTCGGGGCCCGCGGGCGCATCGCCGTCGGCGTCGCCTTCCGACGGGCACGCGTCGAGCGGCACCAGCGCGTCGGCGAAGAAATTGGCGAATGCCGGCAGGCGCGCGAGCAGGTGCGCGCGCGGCGCGGCACGGCGCGGATCCAGGCGCAGCCAGTTGTAGCAGCCGAGATGCACGCCCGCGCCCGTGCGGGCGAGCTTGGCGAGGGTGATCGGGTCGAGCGCCGACTCGAGCACCGCGCGCACGCGCGCGTCGATCGCGTCCTCGCGCAGGTCGATCGAACGCAACACCCGGCCGTAGAAATCGACGTCGATGATCTCGTCGCGCAGCGCCCGGCGCAGCGCAGCGAGGAAGTCGGGATACCGTCCGGCCCGATCGAACAGCGAGGCGGGCGCGCCGGGTTCGAGGCGATGCTCGCGGTCGAGATGGCGTCCCCAGTCGTCGCGGCGACGGTCGAGCGTCGTCAGCATCTCGTCGGCGAGCGATGCGAACAGCACGTCGAGCGCGTCGTCGCCGCGGCGGGATACGCCCGGCGCCAGCTCGCTGCGGGCGAGCACGTCGACGAGCAGGCGCAGCGTGCGGTCGGACAGCAGCGCGCGGAAATCGTAGACGAGATGGTCGCGGTCGACGCCGACGAAGCGCACGTTCAGTCCCCACGCGCGCGTGAGCTGCGTGAAGATCGGATTCGTCATCAGCGACAGCCGCGATGCGAGCGGCAGCAGGACGACGAACAGCCGCCAGTCGGAGGACGGATTGCGAAAGACGATCGCGCGCGGGCTGTTCCGGTAAGTCGCGGCGAGCTGCGCGAGCTCCGGGCCGGTGTTGCCCGCGTCCTGCAGTTCCCCGTCGATCGGGACTGCATCGACCGTGAGAAACTCGACGTCCTTCAAGACGAAGCCTAGTCGGCCTGCTTGGCGAGGAACAGGAGGCCGCCTCCGAACAGGAGCAGCGCGGTGGCCATCAGGATGCGTGCGATCGAGCCGCGCCAGAGCGCCTCGGCTGCGAACAACGCCCCCGCGGTGAGCACGATTCGGGCCGTGCCGGCGGTGCGTTGCGCGGGGCTCAGGCGGGTCATGTGGCAAATCTACCGCAGAACGGCGGACGACGTGCGGGAACCATCGACGAAGCGGATCGAAAGTCCGGCCAGTTCGACGCCTTCCACGCGGCTCGTCCAGTGCTGGCCGACGGACAGCGGCTGCGCGTCGGTGAGCGTGCCGGTGGTGACCAGCGAGCCCGCCTCGATCGAGTGGCCGCGCAGCGCCATTTCGCGTGCCAGGTGCGCGATCGCGTGCAGCGGACCGTCGAGCGCCGCGCGGCCGTTGCCGCGCGCGATCTCGACGCCGTCGCAGCGCAATTCGATCTCGAGTGCGCCGAGCCGTTCGATCGCCGACCACGGATCGCGGCCGAGCTCGCCGATCGGCCGGCGCGGACCGAGGATGAGCGCGCCGTGCAGGCTCTGCGCGGCAACGGCCTCGGCGGCCGTGAATCGCCAGTCGGGATAGGGCGACTGCACGATCTCGCAACCGTGTGCGAACCAGTCGGCGACGTCGTACACGGCTTCGGGGGTGTGCGCACGAGGCGGCGTGCGCAGGCCGACGACGATCTCGGGTTCGAGCCGCGGCTGCGCGAAGCGCGAGAGATCGACGTCGATCGTGCCGGCTGCGGTGCCGCCGCCCGCGGCATCGACGACGCGCAGCGTCGTGTTCCAGACCGGACCCCAGATCGGATGGAACACGCCGTAGAGCGGCCAGATCGAGCGGTTCGTGAATCCGATCTTGTAGCCGACCGGACGTTCGCCGCGTGCGATGCGCGCCACGGCGATGCCGGTTTGCAGCGCCTCGGCGCGGGCGAGATCGCGCAGCGGCGCGTAGCCGGCGGGTGCGAGCGTGCGTCCGCGGTCGCAGGCGTCGAGCAGCAGCTCCGAGGACAGTTCGATGGGCATGCGGCATTATCCCGCGCGCGCACCGCAGCGGGCGAGAGCGCACGAGCGCCGAGGGCGCATTCGGAGGCAAGACCCTGGGACTGATCGAAGTGGCGGTCGTCGCCGCGGCCGCCTTCCTCGCCGGAGCGGTGAATTCGGTGGCGGGTGGCGGAACGTTCTTCTCGTTTCCGGCGCTGCTCGCCGTCGGCGTTCCACCGGTGGTCGCCAACGCCAGCAACGCCGTCTCGCTGTGGCCGGGCAGTCTCGCCGGTGCGTGGGCCTTTCGGCGCGAACTGCGCCGTTTCGCCGCGAGCCTGCCGCTGCTGTCGGCGATCGCTTTCGTCGGCGGCATTGGCGGTGGCCTGTTGCTGCTGCAGACGTCGAACGACCGCTTCTCGCTGCTGATCCCGTGGCTGCTGCTGCTCGCGACGCTGCTTTTCGCGTTCAGCGGCCCGCTGTCGAGCGGCATCCGGACGCTGCTGCGCCGCGCGCACGACCGGCCGGCGCCGGCGAGCGGCTTCGGTGTCGGCGGCTATCTGTTCCAGGCGGTCGTTTCGATCTACGGCGGCTTCTTCGGGGCGGGCATGGGCATCCTGATGATCGCGTCGCTCGCGATCCAGGGCTTCGACGACCTGAACGAGATCAATGCGCTGAAGAACTGGCTTTCGGCGGTCATCTACAGCGTCGCGGTCGCCACTTTCGTGCTCGCCGACGCGGTGTCGTGGCCGCACACGCTGGTCATGATCGTCACCGCGACGATCGGCGGCTATGCCGGCGCTGCCTGGGCGCGAAGGATCCCGGCGCTGTGGCTGCGCCGTTTCATCATCGTTTTCGGCGCGGTGCTCAGCGCCTGGTATTTCCGCGCGGCGCTCGCAGGCTGAGCGGCGGCGTGCGCGCGCGGCATCGCGCGGCCGCACGGGTGTCCTGTGGGCGCAGGCCAGCCGATGCGGGGAGCGGACGCTCGGCGCGCCCGGCCACGGTGTACACTCGGTCAACCCCGACGCGCCGGGATGGCTCCTCGCCGGGACGGCTCCTCGCGAGACCCCGCTGCGAGTCCCGCTTCCCGGCCGCTGCTTTTTCGGCTCCGCGAGCCGCGATGCCGACACGGCCGAGAAGAATTCGCAACGCGTTCCGTCGCGCGTCCGCCCGGAACGCCGCGTGGCCCGAGCCACGCCGACGCAACCGGATGCTCATCACGGAGGTTCGCTCATGCCCGAGGCCAGCGCCGAAGCGCCCTTGAATCGACCGTTGCGCGGCGGCACCGCCGCCGGCTCCCCCGATGCCCTGCGTGCGCGCCTCGGCGCCCCCGACTGGGTCCGCAACCGGCGCCTGCTCGAGTGGGTAGGCCGCATCGTCGATCTGGCCCGCCCCGAGCGTGTGCACTGGTGCGACGGCTCGCAGGCCGAGTACGACCGCCTGTGCGACGCGATGGTCGCCGCCGGCACGCTGCGACGGCTGAATCCGCAGAAGCGGCCGAATTCCTTCCTGGCGCTGTCCGATCCGAGCGACGTCGCGCGCGTGGAGGACCGCACCTTCATCTGCACCGACGAGCGCGAGGATGCCGGTCCGACGAACAACTGGATCGCGCCCGCCGAGATGCGCGCGACGCTCGAGCGGCTGTTCGACGGCTGCATGCGCGGACGCACGCTCTACGTCATTCCGTTCTCGATGGGGCCGCTGGGCAGCCGCATCTCGCACATCGGCGTGGAGCTCACCGACAGCCCGTACGTGGTCGCGAGCATGCGGGTGATGACGCGCATCGGCCGCGCGGTGGCCGAGCTACTCGGCGAGGACGGGAGCTTCGTGCCCTGCGTGCACTCGGTGGGCGCGCCGCTCGCCCCCGGGCAGGCCGACGTGCCGTGGCCGTGCAACGAGACGAAGTACATCGTGCACTTCCCGCAGACGAGCGAGATCTGGTCCTACGGCTCGGGCTATGGCGGGAACGCGCTGCTCGGCAAGAAGTGCTTCGCGCTGCGCATCGCGTCGAACATGGGGCGGCAGGACGCCGCCAGCGGCGGTGCGGGCTGGCTCGCCGAGCACATGCTGATCCTCGCGGTCACCTCGCCGCAGGGCAAGCGTTATCACGTCGCGGCGGCGTTCCCGTCGGCCTGCGGCAAGACGAATTTCGCGATGCTCATTCCGCCGGCGGGCTTCGAAGGCTGGAAGGTGTCGACGATCGGCGACGACATCGCGTGGATCAAGCCGCACACGGACGGCCGGCTGTACGCGATCAATCCCGAGGCCGGATTCTTCGGCGTCGCGCCGGGCACCAGCGAGAAGACGAACCCGAATTGCGTCGCGATGCTGCGCGAGAACACGATCTTCACGAACGTCGCGCTCACCGATGACGGCGACGTCTGGTGGGAGGGCCTGTCGGAGCCGCCCGCGCACCTGATCGATTGGCGCGGAAACGACTGGACGCCCGCCGACGGCCAGGCCGGGCGCAAGGCCGCGCACCCGAACTCGCGGTTCACCGTGGCCGCCGCGCAGTGCCCGTCGATCGACCCGAACTGGGACAGCGTCGACGGGGTCCCGATCGACGCCTTCATCTTCGGTGGGCGGCGATCGACGACGGTGCCGTTGGTCACGCAGGCGCGCGACTGGACCGAAGGGGTCTACATGGCGGCGACGATGGGCTCGGAAACCACGGCCGCGCAGGCGGGCGCGACCGGCGTCGTGCGCCGTGACCCCTTCGCGATGCTGCCGTTCTGCGGCTATCACATGGGCGACTACTTCGGCCACTGGCTCGCGCTCGGCGAGCGGCTGCAGGCCGGCGGCGCGAAGCTGCCGGCGATCTTCTGTGTCAACTGGTTCCGCACCGACGAGAACGGCCGGTTCGTCTGGCCCGGCTTCGGCGAGAACATGCGCGTCCTGAAATGGATGATCGACCGCATCGAGGGGCGTGCGGGCGGCTTCGAGCACGTGTTCGGGACGACGCCGCGCTACGAGGACCTGCACTGGAGCGGCCTGTCGTTCCCGCGCGAGGCCTACGACCGCATCACGTCGATCGACCGCGGCGCGTGGGAGCAGGAGTTCCGGCTGCACGGCGAGCTGTTCGAGCGGCTCGCGTCGCGGCTGCCGCACGCGTTCCTGCAGACGAAGGCGCGCTTCGAGGAGCGCCTGCGGCGCTGAGGCGGTCGGCGGGCGAGCGTCGGATCGCGCGGCGCCCGCCCGAACGCGTTCATACCGGGCCAGCGGGGTGGAACACTTCGACTACGTCGTCGTCGGCGCCGGAACCGCGGGCTGCCTGCTCGCGAACCGGCTCTCGGCCGACCCGGACGCACGCGTGCTGCTGCTCGAGGCCGGCGGCGACGACCGCTATCTGTGGATCCACATCCCGGTCGGCTACCTGTACTGCATCGGCAATCCGCGCACCGATTGGCTGTATCGCACCGAGCCCGAACCCGGGCTCGGCGGCCGCTCGATCGGCTATCCGCGTGGCAAGGGCCTGGGCGGATGCTCGTCGATCAACGGGATGATCTACATGCGCGGCCAGCGCCGCGACTACGACGAGTGGGCCGCGGCGGGCAACGACGGCTGGGACTGGGCTTCCGTGCTGCCGTATTTCCTGCGGCACGAGAACCACTGGTCGCGCGACGGCGGCGCGTCGGATCCGTTGCACGGTCACGGCGGCGAATGGCGCGTCGAGCGGCAGCGCCTGCGCTGGGATCTGCTCGACGCGTTCCGGGAGGCCGCGGCGCAGACGGGCATTCCCCGTTGCGACGACTTCAACCGCGGCGACAATTTCGGCTGCGGCTATTTCGAGGTGAACCAGCGGCGCGGGATTCGCTGGAACGCGTCGAAGGCGTTCCTGCGGCCGGCGTCGAGGCGGCCGAATCTCGTCGTGCGCACGGGCGCGCATGCCACCCGCCTGCTGTTTGCCGAGGACGGACCGGCTCGCGTGACGGGCGTCGAATACCGCCTCGGCGGCGAGCACGGCGAGCTCCGGCGCGTGCGGTGCGCGCGCGAGGTCGTCCTGGCCGCCGGAGCGATCGGTTCGCCGCACCTGCTGCAGCGCTCGGGCATCGGCGATCCGCCGCGCCTGCGAGCGGCCGGCATCGCGCCGCGCATCGCGCTGCCCGGCGTCGGGGCGAACCTGCAGGACCACCTGCAACTGCGGATGATCTTCCGCGTGCAGGGCGTGGCGACGCTGAACGAGCGGGCCGGTCGCTGGATCGGCCGTGCGGGCATCGGGCTGCAATACGCGTTCTTCCGCCGAGGGCCGATGGCGATGGCGCCGAGCCAGCTCGGCGCCTTCGCGCGCTCGCGCGACGACCTGCCGACGCCGAATCTCGAATATCACGTGCAGCCGCTGTCGCTCGATCGCTTCGGGGAGCCGCTGCATCGATTCCCCGCGTTTACTGCGTCGGTGTGCAATCTGCGGCCGAGCTCGCGCGGTCGCGTCGATGCGGTTTCGGCCGATCCTTTCGCCGCCCCGCGGATCGCGCCGAACTATCTCGCCACCGAAGACGACCGGCGGGTCGCGGTGCAGGCGCTGCGCTTGACGCGACGCATCGTCGCGGCGCCCGCGCTGGCCCCCTACCGGCCCGAGGAGACGCTGCCCGGGCCGGCCGCGGACAGCGACGAAGCGCTGGTGCGAGCGGCCGGCGAGATCGGCACGACGATCTTCCACCCGGTCGGAACCTGCCGGATGGGGGCGGACGGCGATCCGGAGGCGGTGGTCGACGCGCGCCTGCGTTGCCGCGGTGTCGCCGGCCTGCGCATCGCCGACGCGTCGATCATGCCGACGATCACGTCGGGCAATACGAACTCGCCGACGCTGATGATCGCCGAGAAGGCCGCGGCGATGATTCTCGAGGAGGCTCGCGCCGGCGGCGCGGATCGGGCGCGTCAGGCGGAAGTCGCCGAGGTGTCCGCCTCGCCCGCCGCCTGAAGCGGTCAATGTAGATAGTGCGCTTCGTCGAACAGGCGCACGCTGCCCGGTGCGTAGACGACGAGCAGGGTCGTCAGCATTCCCTCGAGCCACGCCTCGCCCGCGGCCAGTAGCAGCGAATAGGGCACCGCCAGGCGGAGGTACGGGAGGAGCGCGTGCGCGTCGCCTGCATGGGCGCCGACCCCCGTATCGAGGGCGATCGCAAGCGTGCCGAGCGCCGCAGCGGCGAGCAGCGGCAACGCATAGGCGACGAACAGCCCTAGGAAGCCGACGCCGATCAGGAATACGAAGAGATTCGACGGAAGATGGCGGCGGCAGCCGAGAGCAAGCGCCCACATCAACCAGGCGGGTGCAACGGCGAACAGCAGGATTTCGACCCCGAGCCCGGTCCAGGGGCCGCCCCGCCCGAAGGCGTCCAGCAGCAGCACCGCCGTCGCGGAGACGACCGCGCGCGGATAGCCGAGCAGCAGTGTCAGCCAAGCGGTGCCCAGGTAGTGCAGCGAGAAGCCGCCCGGCATCGTCACGCTGAGCTGGCGCGCCAGCAGGAAGAGGACGGTAGCGAGCGCCCACATCGCCATCTCGCGGCGGAGACCGGGGCGGGACGCCCGCCGCGCCGCATCGAAGACCGCGAGCGCTGCGAGAGCGGCGGCGGGCCCCGCAAGCCAGATGGGGAGGGACTCCGGCGACAAGTAAGCGCCTGCTTATGCGTCCGTGCTTTCGTGGGAGGCCGCCCTCGACAGTCGGGCGGCCTCGCGGATGGCTGCGATCAGGCTCCCGGGATCGGCGAGGCCGCGGCCGTCCGGCCCGGGCCGCCCCGCCCGATCGAAGGCGGTGCCGTGGTCCGGGCTGGTGCGCACGAACGGCAATCCGAGCGTGACGTTGACACCGTCGTCGATGCCGAGATACTTCACCGGGATCAGTCCCTGGTCGTGGTACATCGCCACCACGAGATCGAATTCACGGAATCCGCGCGCCCGCATGAACACGGTATCGGGAGCGAAGGGGCCGCTTACTTCGATACCTGCGTCGCGGGCCTCGGCAACGGCCGGCGCAATGATCTCGATCTCTTCGCGGCCGAACAGCCCGCCTTCGCCCGCATGCGGATTCAGCCCGGCCACTGCGATGCGCGGCCGCGCCAGGCCGGAGCGGCGCATCGAAGCGTCCGCGATCGTGATCGTGCGCAGCACGCCGGCGCGGTCGAGCCGCTCGATCGCCTCGCGCAGCGGGACGTGGATCGATACGAGCACGGTGCGCAGCTCGGGGTTCGCGAGCATCATGCGCACGTCTGCGCCGCCGGCGAGCTCGGCGAGCAGCTCGGTGTGACCGGGGAAGCGGTGCCCCGCCGCGTGCATCGCCTCCTTCGCGATCGGGGCGGTGACGATCGCGCGGACCTCGTCCCGCAACGCGAGCCCGGCGGCGTGCACGATGCAGCGGTGCGCCGCGTCTCCGGCGCGCGGATCGATGCGGCCGACCGGCAGCGCGTCGGGCAGCGTGACGACGTCGTCGACGTCGGACGGCATCGGGAGCGACAGGCGCGCCGCCTCGCGTGCCAGCCAGCGCGCGTCGCCGACGACCCGCAGCGCCAGGCCGCCGAGCGACGCGTCGGCGCAGGCCTTCAGGACGATTTCCGGGCCGATGCCGCAGGGATCGCCCATCGTGATCGCGATCGGCCGCGTTGCGGAGGCGGCGGGGTGCGCAGACGCGAAAGCCTCGCGCGGGCTCGAGGAATCGGAGGGCATCGCGTCGATTCTACGGCCGCGACAGCGAGCCGGATATCGGCCCGAGGCTTAGACTGCGGAGTCGGCCGGCGCCACGGCCCGGGTGCGCGATCTTCACGTCCAGCGATGTCGCCTGCGGCTCCGGGCGCGTGCGCTTTCGTGCTCGCGGGAAGCGGCGAGGTGCAGCGCGGGCCGACGGGCAGTCTTCGCGATGGCAGCGAGCTCGGGGTGTCGACGGCGCGACGAGCGCGATGCGACGGGTATGGAGCGTGCGGATCGGAGCCGTGCGGCCGGGCGCCGGGGCGGCGGGT
>DATGRE010000128.1:0-2037 GCA_035303885.1 Zeimonas sp.
TCGCGTAGCGGCGCTGCTCCGCGCTGACCTCGGACGGCGCGATGCCGAAGATCTCGCCGGCAGTCGCGCGGTGGACGTCGAGCCCCTGCTCGAACGCGCGCAGCAGGTTCGCGTCGCCGGAGATGTGCGCCATGATGCGCAGCTCGATCTGCGAATAGTCGGCCGACACGATCCGCGCGCCCGGCGGCGCGACGAAGGCCTCGCGGATGCGTCGACCCTCGGCGGTGCGCACCGGTATGTTCTGCAGGTTGGGATCGCTGGAAGCCAGGCGCCCGGTGACCGCGACTGCCTGCGAATAGCTGGTGTGGACGCGTCCGCTGCGCGCGTCGACCATCTTCGGCAGCTTGTCGGTATAGGTGCTCTTGAGCTTCGACAGCGCGCGCCAGTCGAGCAGGATGCGCGGCAGCGGATAGTCCTCGGCCAGCTTGGCCAGCACTTCCTCGTCGGTCGACGGCGCACCGCTGGCGGTCTTGCGCACCACCGGCAAGCCGAGCTTGCCGAACAGCACCTCGCCGAGCTGCTTGGGCGAGTTCAGGTTGAACGGCTGGCCGGCCGCGTCGACTGCGCGCCGCTCGAGCTCGAGCATCTTGCGCCCGAGTTCGTTCGACTGCCGAACCAGCGCTTCGGCGTCGATCAGCACACCGACGCGCTCCATCCGCTGCAGCACGATCGACACCGGGATCTCGATGTCGCGGTAGATGCGGTCGAGGCGCTCGTTCTCGGCGATGCGCGGATACAGCGTGCGGTGCAGGTGCATCGTGACGTCGGCGTCCTCGGCCGCATAGCGCGTCGCCTGACCGATGGCCACCTGTTCGAAGCCGATCTGGCTGGCGCCCTTTCCCGCCACTTCCTGATAGGTGATCGTGCGCCGGCCGAGGTGACGGTCCGCGAGCGAGTCCATGTCGTGGTTGCGGTGCGCCTCGAGCACGTAGCTTTCGAGCAGCGTGTCGTGCGCGATGCCTGCCAGGCGAACGCCGTGGTTCTCGAGCACGTGCGCGTCGTATTTCAGGTTCTGGCCGACTTTCGCGCGCGCCGGATCCTCGAGCCAGCCGCGCAGCCTCTGCAGCACATGCTCGCGCGACAACTGTGCGGGCGCGCCGGCGTAGCGGTGACCGACCGGGACGTAGCACGCCGCGAAGGGCTCGACCGACAGCGACAATCCGACCAGCTCGGCGCGCATCGGGTCGAGCGACGTGGTTTCGGTGTCGAACGCGACGAGTTCAGCCGCCTCGATGCGGGCGATCCAGCGCTCGAGCGCCTCGTCGTCCAGCACGGTCTCGTAATCGAGGGTCGCCGGGCCGGCGTCGCCGGCGCCCCCGGACACCTCGCGGGGCTGCGCATCGCCGTCGGCCCCGACCGCCGCCGCACCGGCGCCCGCGCCTGCGGCCTCGTCGCCGTTGGACGGCGCGCCGAGTTCGCGCAGCCAGCTGCGGAATTCGCAACGCTCGAACAGCGCGCGCAACGCGGACGTGTCCTCGTCGGCCAGGTCCAGCGACTCGTCGATCGACGCGATGTGCGCACTGAGGTCGCAGTCGGTCTTCACCGTGACCAGCTTGCGCGCGACCGGCAGCCAGTCGAGCGCCTTGCGCAGGTTCTCGCCGACGGCCCCGCCGATCGCGTCGGCGTGTTCGACGATCGCGTCGAGCGATCCGTACTGTTCGAGCCACTTGACCGCCGTCTTCGGACCGACCTTGTCGACGCCGGGCACGTTGTCGACGGCGTCGCCGACCAGCGTCAGCCAGTCGACGATCCGCTCGGGGGGCACGCCGAACTTGGCCTTGACCCCGTCGCGGTCGAGCCGCTCGACCGGGCCGCCATCGCGTCCCGCCATCGTGTTGACCAGGACGACGTCGTCGCCGACCAGCTGTGCGAGGTCCTTGTCGCCGGTCGAGACCACCGTCTTCATGCCCTGGCGCGACGCTTCGGCAGCGAGCGTCCCGATCACGTCGTCGGCTTCGATGCCCTCGATCGTCACCAGTGGCCAGCCGAGCGCGCGCACCATTTCGTGGATCAGCGGGATCTGGCGCACGAGGTCTT
>DATGRE010000129.1:0-9640 GCA_035303885.1 Zeimonas sp.
TGGCGCTGCACCTGCTCGAAGGAGCGCGGCGGCTCGGCCAGCATGTAGCAGCCCGCCATCGCACCCAGCGACTGGGCGCAGAACGCCACGCCGGCTTCGCGGGCGGCCTCGTTCATGCCGGCCACCAGGCGTGCGCAGCGCTGCGACACCGAATCGAAGAAGCCGGGCACGGAGATCAGCTCCAGCGTGGCCAGCCCGGCGGCCATCGCGATCGGGTTGCCCGACAGCGTGCCCGCTTGGTAGACCGGCCCAATCGGCGAGAAGCGCTCGAGGATGCGCGCCGGCCCGCCCACTGCGCCGACCGGCATGCCGCCGCCGATCACCTTGCCGAAGGTGCTCAGGTCGGGCACGACGCCGCAGCGCTGCTGCGCGCCGCCGTGCGCGACGCGAAAGCCGCTCATCACCTCGTCGAAGATCAGCAGCGCACCGTGCTCGTCGCACAGCGCGCGAAGCCCTTCCAGGAAGCCCGCCTTCGGCTCGATCAGGTTCATGTTGCCGGCGATCGGCTCGACGATGACGCAGGCGATCGTGTCGCCGTGCTCGCGAAAGAGCTCGGCAACGCTGTCGAGGTCGTTGTAGGTGGCCACGAGCGTGTGCCGCGCGACGCTCTCCGGCACGCCCGCCGAGCTCGGCGTGCCGAAGGCGAGCGCTCCCGATCCCGCCTTCACCAGCAGGCTGTCGCCGGTGCCGTGATAGCAGCCCTCGAACTTGACGATCGCGTCACGCCCGGTGAACCCGCGTGCCAGCCGCAGCGCCGACATCGTCGACTCGGTGCCCGAGCTCGTGAAGCGCACGCGCTCGATCTGCGGGAACAGCGCGCAGATGCGCTCGGCGAGCTCGGTCTCGAGCACGTTCGGCGCGCCGAACGAGAGCCCGCGGCGCGCCGCGCGCTCGACCGCCTCGATGACGTGCGGATGCGCGTGGCCGGCGATCATCGGACCCCACGAACCGAGGTAATCGACGTAGCGCCGGCCCTCGACGTCCCACAGGTAGGCGCCCTCGGCGCGATCGATGAAGCGCGGCGTGCCTCCGACGGCGCGGAATGCGCGCACGGCGGAGTTCACGCCGCCGACGAGCACCTGGCAGGCGCGGGCGTATTCGGAAGCGTTGTCGGACATGGGACGGCGAAGACGGACTGCGGGCGAAACGTCCAAGGATACTGGATGCACCCTTCGCCGGTGTCCGGGCACCGGGGCGGGACGCGCGTGCGGCGGCTCAGGACGGATCGTGCAGCGCCTCGACGGCGTGTCCGACCGGCTCGACGCGCACCGCGCAATACTTGAAGCCGGGAATCTTGCCGAACGGATCGAGCTGCGGATGCGTGAGCACGTTGGCCGCCGCTTCGGCATAGGCGAACGGAACGAAGACGCAGCCGGGCGCGACGCCGTCGTCCTCGCGCAGGTACAGCTCGATCGAGCCGCGCCGCGAAGCGAGCCGGGCGCGCGCGCCGGGACGCAGGCCGAGGCGCGCGAGATCGACCGGATGCAACGATGCGGTCGCCTCCGGCTCGATCGCTTCGAGCGCCTGCGCGCGCCTCGACATCGCGCCGGTGTGCCAGTGCTCGAGCTGGCGTCCCGTCGTGAGCACGAACGGATAGTCGGCGTCGGGCGTCTCGGGCGGCGTGCTCGGCACGGCAGGCACGAAGCGACCCCGGCCGCTCGGCGTGGGGAAGCGCTCGCGAAAGACCACCGGCTGGCCCGGATCCTCAAGACTCGTGCACGGATAGGTGACGCTCCCCTCGCGCTCGAGACGCGCCCAGTCGATGCCGCGGATCGAGTCCATCGACTCGCGCATCTCCTCGAACACCTCGCGCGGATGCGCGTAGCGCCAGTCGAGCCCGAGCCCGCGCGCCATCGCGACGAGGATCTCGAGATCGGCGCGCGCCTGCCCGGGCGGATCGACCGCCTTGCGCGCGAGCTGCACCATGCGGTCGGTGTTCGTGAAGGTGCCGGTCTTCTCGGGGAACGCCGATGCGGGCAGGATCACGTCGGCCAGATACGCGGTCTCGGTGGGGAAGATGTCCTGCACGACGAGCAGGTCGAGCGCGGCGAGCGCCCGGCGCGCGTGCCGCACGTCGGGATCGGACATCGCCGGGTTCTCGCCCATCACGTACAGGCCGCGAATGCGCCGCTCGGCGGCCGCATTCAGGATCTCGACGACGGTGAGCCCCGGGCGACGGTCCAGCGACGCGCCCCACAGCTTCTCGATGCGCGACGCGACGCGCTCGTCGTCGACGCGCCCGTAGTCGGGCAGCATCATCGGGATCAGCCCGGCGTCGGAAGCGCCCTGCACATTGTTCTGGCCGCGCAGCGGGTGCAGCCCTGCGCCCGGTCGCCCGATCTGCCCGGTGGCCAGTGCGAGCGCGATCAGGCAGCGCGCATTGTCGGTGCCATGCACGTGCTGCGAGACGCCCATGCCCCAGAAGATCATCGACGCGCGGCTCGTCGCGTACTGCTGCGCGACGGCGCGGATGGTGGCCGCGTCGATGCCGCACACCGACGCCATGCGCTCGGGACTGAACGGCGCGATGCGCTCGCGCAGCGCCTCGAACTCGACGGTGCGCGTCGCGACGAATTCCCGATCGACGAATCCGCCGAAGACGATCGCGTGCAGCATCGCGTCGAGCAGCGCGACGTCGGTGCCGGGACGGAACTGCAGCACCGTCGCCGCATGCCGCGCGAGTTCGTTACGCTTCGGGTCGGCGACGACCAGTGTCGTGCCCCGACGCGCCGCGTTCTTGATCCACGTCGCCGCGACCGGGTGGTTCACGGTCGGATTCGCGCCGATGACGAGCGCGAAGTCGGCCTTCGCCACGTCGGAGACCGGGTTCGACACCGCACCCGAGCCGATGCCTTCGAGCAGCGCGGCCACCGACGACGCGTGGCACAGGCGCGTGCAGTGGTCGACGTTGTTGGTGCCGAAGCCGGTGCGAACGAGCTTCTGGAAGAGATACGCCTCCTCGTTGCTGCCCTTCGCCGAGCCGAAGCCGGCGAGCGCATCGGCCCCGAGCGTGTCACGGATGCGCGCGAGCCCGCCCGCGGCGATCGCCAGCGCCTCGTCCCACGTCGCCTCGCGGAACTGGTCTCGCCAGTCGGCCGGCACCCGTCCGAACTCGGCGTTCTTCGCGGCGCCCTCGCGCCGCACGAGAGGCACGTCGAGCCGCTCGCGGCTCGCCGCGTAGTCGAAGCCGAATCGGCCTTTCACGCACAGCCGCCCGTGGTTCGCCGGGCCGTCGCGGCCCTCGACGTACCGGATCCGGTTGCCCGAGACGTGGTACGTGAGCTGGCAGCCCACGCCGCAGAACGGGCAGAGCGAATCGACGCGGCGCTCGGCCGCGCGGGGCGCGACGTCTCCGGCCGCGTACGGCGCATCGACTTCGCCGAGCAGACGCGGCATCAACGCGCCGGTGGGGCATGCCTGCACGCATTCGCCGCAGCCGACGCAGGTCGACGCGCCCATCGGGTCGCCGAAATCGAACACGATGCGCGCATCGTTGCCCCGCCCGGCGTAGCCGATGACGTCGTTCGCCTGCTCCTCGCGGCACGCGCGCACGCAGCGCGTGCACTGGATGCAGGCGTCGAGCTGCACCGCGATGGCGGGATGGCTGAAGTCGGGCGGCGGCTGCACCCGCGACGCGAAGCGTGAACCCGCGACGCCGAGCGCCTGCGCCCAGTGCGCGAGCTCGGAATCCTCGCGATGCGGCGTCGCGGGTGCATCGGCGAGCAGCAGCTCGACCACCATGCGCTGCGCGGCACGCGCACGGGCGCTCGCGCTGCGCACCTTCATGCCGGCGGCCGGCGTGCGGCAGCACGACGGCGCAAGCACGCGCTCGCCGTCGATCTCGACGACGCAGGCGCGGCAGTTGCCGTCGGGGCGGTAGCCTTCCTGCCGGCACAGCGTCGGAATCGTCGTGCCGTGGCGGCGCGCCACCTCGTAGATCGTCTCGCCGTCGCGCGCGAGCACGCTGCGGCCGTCGAGCTCGAACTCGACCGTCCCCGCTTGGGGTTCGACGAGGCTTTCCGGCATCGGCTCGATCGTGCGGCTCATCGGCGCTGCACCTCGTGCGGGAACCAGCGCAGCACCGACTGCATCGGATTCGGCGCGGCCTGGCCGAGGCCGCAGATCGACGCGTCGGCCATCGCCGTCGAGAGCTCGTCGAGCAGCGGCCCGTTCCAGCGCGGGGCATTCATCTGCTCCAGCGCCTTCGCCGTGCCGACCCGGCACGGCGTGCACTGCCCGCACGACTCGCTGCGAAAGAACGCCATCAGGTTGCGCGCCGCGTCGGCGGCCGAATCGTGCTGCGACAGGACGATGATGGCGGCCGAACCGATGAACGCGCCGTGCGGCTGCAACGTGTCGAAATCGAGCGGCGCATCGGCGAGCGACGCGGGCAGGATTCCCCCGGAAGCCCCGCCCGGCAGCCAGGCGTACAGCTCGTGTCCGGGGAGCATGCCCCCGCAGTGCTCGTCGATCAGTTCACGCAGGCTGATGCCCGCCGGCGCGAGCTTCACGCCGGGCACGCGCACCCGCCCGGACACCGAGAAGGTGCGCAGACCGCGGCGTCCGCGCCGCCCCTGCGAGGCGAACCAGCCGGCGCCACGCTCGAGGATCTCAGGTATCCAGTGCAGCGTCTCCACGTTGTGCACGAGCGTCGGCCGGCCGAACAGGCCGACCTCGGCCACGTAGGGCGGACGCAGGCGCGGCATGCCGCGCTTGCCCTCGATCGACTCGATCAGCGCGCTCTCCTCGCCGCAGATGTACGCGCCGGCGCCGCGACGCAGGTGGATCGCGGGAAGCGACGCCACGGGCGGATCGGCGCACAGCGCGGCGATCTCGCGCTCGAGCAGCCCGCGCACGCCCGCGTATTCGTCGCGCAGGTACACGTAGCACGCATCGCAGCCGACGACCGCCGCGGCGATCAGCATGCCTTCGAGCATGCGGTGCGGGGCGCGCTCGAGATAGTGGCGATCCTTGAAGGTGCCGGGCTCGCCCTCGTCGGCGTTGACGACGAGCAGTCGCGGAGCGGGCTGCGCGGCGACCGCGCGCCACTTGCGTGCCGCCGGAAAGCCCGCCCCGCCCAGGCCACGCAGCGACGAAGACTCGAGCTCGGCGAGCGCCGCCTCGCGCGCGGACGCATCGGCGAGGACGCGCGCGAGATGCCGGTATCCGCCGCCGGCCCGATAGGTCGCGTAGTCGCCGTGTCCGGGGATCGCGGCCGCGACCGGATCGGGCAGCGGGCAATCGAAATCGCCGCCGGCGATCGCCGCCTCGACGGCTTCGACGTCGGCCGGTGCGACCGGGCGCCGGCCGACGATCGCCACCGGCGCTTCGGCACAGCGCCCGACGCAAGGCACCGGCTGCACGCGCACCTCGCGACCGAGCCGAGCGGCGAGCGACTCGAGCAGCGTACGCGCACCGGCCATCTCGCACGACAGCGATTCGCAGACGCGCACGGTGAGCGCGGGCGGAGGCGTCTCGCCTTCGCGCACGACGTCGAAATGGTGGTAGAAGCTCGCCACCTCGAAGACCTCGGCCTGCGACAGGCGCATGCGCTCGGCGAGCGCGGCGAGCAACGCCGCCGGCAGATGCCCTTCGGCGTCCTGGATCCGGTGCAGATGCTCGATCAGCAGATCGCGCCGCATCGGCGCATCGCCGAGCAGCGCATCGATGCGGGTCCGCGCCTCGGGCTGCACCTGCCTGCCCTTGCGCTGGCCGACCGGACGGCGAAACGACACGGTTTCCATCGCCCCGACTGTACCAGCGGCGACCGGGACGTGCCGACGCGCGGCGCGCGAGCGGCAGCGACGCCCGCCGGAGATCGACGGCCGAGGCGAAACGGCGCTGCCGGCGGCACCCGGAACCGACCCCCGCCGCTCGGCCCGGCCGGCGCTCGGGCCGAAGCCGCCCGCTCAGAGTGCGACGTCGACCGTCTCGCCGTGCTCGGGCACGCGGGCGCGCCAGCCGAGCTCCTCGACGATTCGATGCCGCAGCCGGTCGGCCGCCTCGGGCTCGCCGTGCACGACGTAGACCTCGCGCGGTGCGGCGCGCAGGCGGCGCATCCAGTCGAGCAGCTCGTCAGCATCGGCATGCGCGGAAAAGCCGTCGATCTGCGTCACCGACGCGTTCACCGGATGCCACTCCCCGTGGATCTTGACCGTGCGCACGCCGGCCACCAGGTGCGCGCCGCGCGTTCCCGGGGCCTGGAAGCCGGCGAAGACGACGTGATGCGCAGGGTTGGGCAGCATGCGCTTGAGGTGATGCAGCACGCGCCCACCGGTGGCCATGCCGCTGGCCGAGATCAGGATCGACGGCATGCGCAGCCGTTCGAGCGCCTTCGATTCAGCGGGCGTGTTCACGAAACGCACGTCCCGGTAGATCGCCTCGCATTCGGCGTCGTCGAGCCGGTGCTCGCCGTTGAAGCGCCGATACAGCCGGGTCGCGTCGATCGCCATCGGGCTGTCGAGATAGACCGGCAGGTCCGGGATCGAGCCGGACTCGCGAAGCCGGTGCAATCCGACCAGCAGCGCCTGCGCGCGCCCGACCGCGAAGGACGGGATCAGCACCGTGCCGCCGCGCGCGACCGTCTCCAGGATGACGCGAGCGAGCGTGGCGAGCGCGTCGGCGAGCGGCGCGTGCCGGCGGTCGCCGTAGGTGGACTCGATGACGAGCGTGTCGGCCGATTCGGGCACCTGCGGCGGGTGGAGCACGAGATCCTCGACGCGACCGACGTCGCCGCTGAAGACGAGCGTGCGCGAGCCGCGCTGGACGACGACGCTGGCCGCGCCGAGCAAGTGGCCGGCGGGAACGAAGCGCGCGCGCAGTCCGGCCACGCCGGTGTCGAAGGCGGCTCGGAAACGCATCGCACGGAACCGCGACAGCGCATGCTCGGCGTCCGCGCTCTCGTACAGCGGCAGCGCCGGCCGATGCTTCGAGAAGCCCTGCCGGTTGGCGAACTCGGCTTCCTCCTCCTGCAGCCGTGCGCTGTCGCGCAGCAGGATCTCGGAGAGTGCGCGCGTACCCTCGGTGGCGAAGACCGGCCCGCGGAAACCGTCGCGCACGAGCACCGGAAGCCAGCCGGAATGGTCGAGATGCGCGTGCGTGAGCAACGCGGCGTCGATCGACGCGGGTGCCACCGGAAACGGCGACCAGTTGCGCTGGCGCAGCTTCTTGAAGCCCTGGAACAGCCCGCAATCGACGAGCAGCTTCGACTCGCCGCTCTCCAGCAGGAAGCGCGAGCCGGTGACGGTGTCGGCCGCGCCGAGGAAGGTGAGCTTCACGCAGCGCGCGCCGGCGCGATCACTGGAAGAACTCCTTGACGCGGTCCATCCAGTTCTTCGTCTGCGGGCTGTGCTTCGGATCCTTCAACGAAGCGTCGAGCTCGCGCATCAGCTCCTTCTGCCGCTCGGTGAGACGCACCGGCGTCTCCACCAGCACGTGCGCGTAGAGATCGCCCGGATAGCTCGAGCGCAGGCCCTTGATGCCCTTGCCGCGCAGGCGGAACTGCTTGCCGGTCTGCGTGCCCTCGGGCAGCTCGATCTCCACGGGACCGGCCAGCGTCGGAATCTCGACCGTCCCGCCGAGCGCCGCGGTGGTCACCGACACCGGAATCTCGCAATGCAGGTCGTCGCCGTCGCGCTTGAAGACCGGGTGCTCCTTCACGTGAATCTCGACGTACAGGTCGCCCGGCGGCCCGCCGTTGATGCCCGGCTCGCCGTTGCCGCTCGAGCGGATGCGCATGCCGTCGTCGATACCCGCGGGAATCTTCACCTCGAGCGTCTTGCTCTTCTTCACGCGTCCGACGCCGTCGCAGGTCGTGCACGGCTCCGGGATGACCTGACCGCTGCCGCGGCAGGTCGGGCAGGTCTGCTGGATCGAGAAAAATCCCTGCTGCACGCGCACCGAGCCCTGCCCGCCGCAGCTGTGGCAGACCTTCGGCTTGGTGCCCGGCTTGGCGCCCGAGCCATGGCAGGTTTCGCAGTTCTCCCAGCCCGGCACGCGGATCTCGGACGTGTAGCCCGCGGCCGCCTGCTCGAGCGTGATCTCCATCGCGTAGCGCAGGTCGGCGCCGCGGTAGACGTTGCTGCGTCCGCCCCGCTGCGCTCCGAAGATGTCGCCGAAGATGTCGCCGAACACGTCGGCGAAACCGCCGAAACCCTGCGCGCCGGCGAAACCGCCGGCATTCGGATCCACGCCCGCGTGCCCGAAGCGGTCGTAGGCCTCGCGCTTGGCCGGATCGGAAAGCATCTCGTAGGCTTCCTTCACCTCCTTGAAGCGCGCCTCGGCCTCGCGACTGTCCGGATTGCGGTCCGGGTGATACTTCATCGCGAGCTTGCGATACGCCTTCTTCAGCTCGTCGTCGGTCGCCGTCTTGGATACGCCGAGGATGTCGTAGTAGTCGCGTTTCATTTCACTGCAGGAGAAGGGAGAAGGGGGAAGGGAGAAGGGATCAGGACAGCTTCTTGCGCAGCGCCGTCTGCAGACCCATCAGCATTCCGCTCACCTCTTCGATCCTCGCCTTGAGCTCCTCTGTGTCATTCAAAAAGCCGAGTCGCTGGGCGAGTTCGACGAGGGTGTCGAGCTCGCTCAGCGACCCGGCGGAAATGCTCAGGAAACGCAGCAAGTCGCGCGTGCTCGCTCGTGCGTACCCTTCCGCGATGTTCGAAGGGACGGATGCGGCCGCACGGCGCATCTGCGCCGTGAGTCCGTAGATCTCGGTGGAAGGAAAGGAGCGCGTGACGCGATAGATCTGCTCGACGAGAACCAAGCCTTCTTCCCAGACCCGCAGTCCGCGGTGTCCGCGCCGCACTCCCTTCTCCCTTCCCCCTTCTCCCTTCTCTTTCCTCGTCAGTCGCGCTTGACCTCCTTGAAATCCGCGTCGACCACGTCGTCGTCGGCGGACGTGCGCGAGGCCTGCGGCCCTTCGCCGCCCGTCTGGCCGGCCCCGGCCGCGCCGCCCGACTGCTGAGCGTACATCGACTCGCCGAGCTTCTGCGAAGCGACCAGCAGCGCCTGCGTCTTCGCCTCGATCTCGGCCTTGTCGTCGGACTTCAGCGCTTCCTCGACGGCCTTCAGCGCGTCCTCGATCTTCGCCTTCTCGCCGGCGTCGATCTTGTCGCCGTGCTCCTCGAGCGATTTTCGCACCGAATGCACGGCCGCGTCGGCCTGGTTGCGCGCGTTCGTCAGCTCGACGCGCTTGTGATCCTCGGCGGCATGCTGCTCGGCATCGCGCACCATCTTCTCGATCTCGGCCTCGGTGAGTCCCGAGTTCGCCTTGATGGTGATCTTGTTCTCCTTGCCGGTGGCCTTGTCCTTCGCCGACACGTGCAGGATGCCGTTCGCGTCGATGTCGAAGGTGACCTCGATCTGCGGCGTGCCGCGCGGCGCCGGCGGGATGCCCTCGAGATTGAACTCGCCGAGCAGCTTGTTGCCCGCCGCGATCTCGCGCTCGCCCTGGTAGACCTTGATCGTCACCGCGGGCTGGTTGTCGTCGGCGGTGGAAAACACCTGCGAGAACTTCGTCGGGATCGTCGTGTTCTTCTGGATCATCTTCGTCATCACGCCGCCGAGCGTCTCGATGCCGAGCGACAGCGGGGTGACGTCGAGCAGCAGCACGTCCTTGCGCTCGCCGGACAGCACCGAG
>DATGRE010000130.1:0-8640 GCA_035303885.1 Zeimonas sp.
GGGTACCGCCTCCGCGCTTCGAATCCGAGCGAGCTGTGCCATGGAACGGATTCCACGAACGAAAACGCTCGAAAAGCGAGCGGACGAATTTGCCTGCGGGCCGCGCGCCGAACCGGGCGGCAAGCCGACCGCCAGCCTAAGTCCCCTGCCAAGCACCCACCCGCACCCCGCGCCCCGCCGCACCGCATTGCGCATCCTGGGCGCCGGCCTCGGCGCGGCCGCGCTCGCCGCAGCCCCGCTGCGACGTTCGAACGCGGCGCAAGCCACCGCAGCCGGCCCGGCCCCGTCCGCCATTGCAGCCGGCTCGCCCGCGTTTCCGATGCAATCCTGGCCGCTGCGCACGCCGATGCGCACCGGCATCCACGACGTCGCACCCGCGCCCGACGGCGGGGTCTGGTTCTCCGCGCAGCGTAGCGGCCACCTCGGCTGGTTCGACCCCGGCACCGGCCGCACGGAGCTCGTCGCGCTCGGCGCGAAGTCGTCGCCCCACGGCGTGATCCAGGGCCCCGACGGTGCCGCCTGGCTCACCGACGGCGGGCAGAACGCGGTCGTTCGCGTCGGCTGGCCCGACCGTGACGTGCGCGTCTTTCCGTTGCCCGACGGCACGCCCTACGCCAATCTCAACACCGCTGCCTTCGACGCGGACGGAATCCTCTGGTTCACCGGCCAGCGCGGCTTCATCGGTCGCCTCGATCCGAAGACGGGGGAGACGGGCGTGCGGCGTGCGCCCGACGGGCGCGGCCCCTACGGCATCTGCGCGACGCCCCGCGGCGAGATCTGGTGGTGCTCGCTCGCCGGATCGTTCATCGCGCAGCTCGATCGCGCCACCGGCGAATCGCGCATCGTCGAGCCGCCGACGAAGAACCAGGGCGCGCGCCGCGTCTGGAGCGACAGCCGCGGCCGCATCTGGGTCAGCGAATGGAACGGCGGCAACCTGTCGGTGCACGATCCCGCCGACGGGAGCTGGCGCACGTGGAAGCTGCCCGGCGAGGCACCGCGCGCCTACGCGGTCTACGTCGACGAGCGCGACGTCGCGTGGGTGAGCGACTTCGGTGGCAACGCGGTGCTCTCTTTCGATCCGCGCAGCGAGCGCTTCGAGCGCTACGCGTTCCCGCGCGAAGGCGCCGCCGTGCGTCAGATCCTCGGCCGGCCCGGCGAGGTGTGGCTGCCCGAGAGCGGCACCGAGCACCTCTCGGTGATCCGCACCGCCTGAAAGCCGGCGACCCGGGCGCGCGCCGTTCGGACGAGACGCGCGCCGCTCAGGCAGCGCGTGCCGCGGCGGCATCTCCCGCAGGACGCGCGGCGCCGTCGACCTCGGGAAGCGGCGTCACCGAGTACGCCTCGTCGCCGGGCATCCGCAATTCGAGCCGCGTGCCCTTTTCGTCCGACTCGAACGACAGCGACGCGCCGATCCGCCGCGCGCGCGTACGCATGTTCTGCAGCCCGCGGCCGGTGCCCGCCGCATCGGGCGCGACGCCGCGTCCGTCGTCCTCGACGCGGATCGTCATCCCGCGCGGCGTGCCGAGCACCTGCACGCGCACCTCGCTCGCCTGTGCGTGCTTGAGCACGTTCGTGAGCGCCTCCTGCAGGATGCGCAGGACCTGCAGCGCGACGTGCGGCGGGACGCGATGCGATTCGTCGGCGACGTCAATGTTCCACACCGGCCGCACGCCCGCCTCGCGCAACGGCCCCTCCCAGCGGAACAGGAAATTGCCGAGCGCGGTGGCGAAGTCGGCCTCGTCGCTCGACAGCGCCTCGAGCGCGACGCGCATCTCGCCGATGCACGCGTGCAGCGTGTCGGCCATCTCGCCGTCGCGCAGGCTGCCGCGCTCGGCGCGCGACAGCGACGTGAACAGGCGCGAGCCGAGTCCGTCGTGCAGGTCGCGCATGATGCGATGCCGCTCGTCGGCGGCGGCGCGCTCGCGCTCGAGCGCACCGAGCCGCCGGTAGTTCTCGGCGAGCTCGGCCTCCCGCGCCGCGACGCGGCGTTCGAGCGTCGCGTTCAGCTCCTCGACCTCGCCGAGCGAGCGTACGAAGCGCACGGTGAGCAGTCCCGCCATCACGAGCAGCAGCAGGTCGGCGCCGTAGTGCATCAGGAAGATGCGCTGTCCGGGCCAGCCGGGCAGCAGCCGGTCGAAGGCGGCGACGTGCCACGCGACGAGATAGTCGTGGATGCCCGCGGCGACCGCGAGCGCCACGGCGACGAGCATCGCCATCGCCGACGCGCTGCGCTGCCGGTGCCAGGCCAGCGCGATGAACACGACGACCGAGATGCCGATCGGGATCATGCCGAGCGTCCACAGGCGCCCGACGAGCGACTCGGCGCGCCCGCCGCTGGCGAGCAGCGCGAGCGGACCGACGAGCCAGTACGCGAAGAGCGCGCGCTCGAGGCGCGGGCGCCGCAGCCCGGCGAAGCGCATCGCGAACACCGACATCGTCACGATGAATCCGCCGGTGGCGCCGTGCTAGACGATGCGCCACAGCCACCAGTGCTGCGCGGGCAGCTGCTCGATGACGAAGGTGAGCGTGCGCACGCCCCACAGCGCGACGGCGAGGCCGAACAATCCGTAGAGCACCTCGCGGCGCCGGCTCCACCAGACGAAGCCGACGAACAGCGCGAACAGCAGGCACACGCCGATGGTGATCTGCGGCATCGTGCGCATCCACAGCACGCGCCGGTCGGCGAGCTCGTTCAGGACCTCGAGCGGCCCGACGACGGGCTGCGCGAGCCACAGCCCGTTCGGCGGATGCGCCGCGATCACGTACAGGTGGATCGTGTTCGAGTCCGCGCGCACGCGCGCGTCGGGCAGCGGAAAGACGCGCGGGCGTTCCCAGCGCACGTGGTGCTCGTCGTCGGTGCGCGGCACCGAGGCGATCAGCTCGCGGTTCAGGTACACCTTGCCGCCGCCGTACAGGTACGGCAGGTAGATCGCCCACGCCTGTGCCTGCGCGGGCGCGTCGAAATCGAAGCGCAGCCAGACGGCGACCGCCTTGCCGTTGTGCGTCGGGTCGGGCAGCGCCACGTCGCGCCAGTCGCCGTCGTCGCCGGGCAGCGCGTCGCGCGTATCGAGCAGCACCTGTGCCCGTTCCGGCGCGTAGACGGCGTCGGCATGCGCGACCGTCGCCGCATGCCCGGCGTCCATCCACGCCAGCGTGGCCGCCAGCGCGACGAGCAGCGCGAGGATCGGCCCGCAGCGCAGCGCGAAGACCGGCGCCGCGCTACAGCAGCCCCATCTGGCTCGCTTCATACACCGCCTCGCCGCGCGAATGCACCGCAAGCTTGCGGTAGATCTTCTTCACGTGCGTGACCACGGTGTGCGGCGAGATGCCGATCACCTCGCCCACCGTCTCGAAGCTCAGGCCCTTGGCCACCATCCGCAGGATCTCGGTCTCGCGAGGCGTGAGCGGCGATTCGACCGGCGCAGCGGCACGGCTCGAAGCCGCGGACGAGGCGGGCGCGGACGAAGCGCTCGACGAGGGCGCCGCGCCGATCCGGAAGCGCGCGAGCACGCGACGCGCAATGCTCGGGCTGATCGGTGCACCGCCCGCGCGCAGCTCGTGGATCGCGGCGGCGACGCGTTCGCTGCTCGCGTCCTTCAGCAGGTAGCCGGTCGCGCCGGCCTCGATGCTCGCGACGACGTGCTCGTCGTCGCCGAACATCGTCACGACGAGCACGTCGCATTCCGGGCAGCGTCGCGCCGCGTGGCGGATCACCTCGACGCCGTCGAGGTCGGGCAGGCCGAGGTCGACCAGCATCACGTCGGGCGGTTGCGCGTCGAGCAGCGCGAGGGCCGCCGCGCCGGTGGCGACCGCGCCGAGCAGCTGCAGCCCGGGGTCGGCGATGACCGCGTCCGAGAAGCGCCGGAGGAACTCGGGTTCGTCTTCGACGATGAGCACACGCGTCGCGGACATGGCGCCTCCTGCCGTGTGCGGATGATTCTGTCACCGGCGCGCACGCTTGCACAGCCGGGAATGCGGAACGGGCGCCGATGCGCCGGGCGTCACCAGCCGCCGTCGGCGATCATCCTTCGGCGCAGCGCCTCGTCGGGCATCGTGCCCGTCCCCGCGAGCGCGTTCGCCCGCATGTGCGCCGGATTGCCGGTGCCGGGGATCGCGCAGGTGACCGCCGGATGCGAGACGACGAACTTCAGCAGCAGCTGCGCCCAGCTCTCGCAGCCGATCTCGCCCGCCCACCCCGGCAGCGGACGCCCGCGCAGCGAGCGCAGCAGGCCGCCTCCGCCGAACGGCCGGTTGACGAGCACCGCGATGCCGCGCTCGGCGGCCAGCGGCAGCAGGCGCAGCTCGGCCGCGCGGTCGTCGACCGAGTAGTTCAGCTGCACGAAGTCGAGCGCCTCGCTGCGCAGCACCTGCTCGAGCTGCGGATATGCGCTCGACGTGTAGTGCGTGACGCCGACGTAGCGCACGCGGCCCTGCGCCTTCCATTCGCGCAGCACCGCGAGGTGCGTGCGCCAGTCGACCAGGTTGTGCACCTGCAGCAGGTCGATCGTCTTCGTGCGCAGCAGCCGGAACGATTCCTCCATCTGCCGGATGCCGGACTCGCGCCCGGACGTCCAGACCTTCGTCGCGACGAAGGCGCGCTCGCGCGTGCCCGTCTCCTCGAGCAGCCGTCCGGTGACGTCCTCGGCGCGCCCGTACATCGGGGAGCTGTCGACGACCGATCCGCCGGCGTCGAAGAGCGCGAGCAGCACCTCGCGCAGGCGTTCGTATTCGGCACCGCCCGGCGAGACGTCGAAACCGATCCAGGTGCCGCAGCCGATCACGGGGAGCGGCTCGCCGGAGGAGGGAACGGGCTTGCGGTGCATCGTCGGGCTCCTGGGTGTGGCGCCGTTCGCCGCGGCTTCGGCGCCCGCCGCGCCGCCGGCGCCGGTCGCGGGAGCGCTCGCCGCGACGGCGTCCGCGGCGCGCGCGCCGCCCGGCGCGACGGCGCCCGCGGCAAGGATGCGAAGAAATCGTCGGCGGCGCATCATCGTGGACGAGCGAGGAAGCAATCGCCATGCCGACCGATCCTGCGCGATTCTCCGGCGCCGTGTCCACTGCGGCACGCCGTTCCCGCCGGAGTGTCTCGGCCGAAGCGTGCGAAGAGCATGACCTCGAGCGGGCGCGCGCCGCCTGCGAGCGGCGCCGCTGGAGCGAGGCGTACCGCCTGCTGATGCACGCGGACGCGTCGGAGACGTTGTGCGCCGACGATCTCGATCGGCTGGCGACCTCCGCGTACCTCGTCGGACGCGAAAGCGACTTCGATCGCTGCCTCGAGCGCGCGCATCGCGAGCATGCGAGGAACGGCGAGTCGCTGCGGGCCGCCCGATGCGCGTTCTGGCGCGGTCTCGTGCTGCTGCTGCGCGGTCGGACCGCACTGGCGAACGGCTGGCTCGCGCGCGCCCGGCGGCTCGTCGGTGGCCGGGATTGCGCCGAGCAGGGATACCTGCTGCTGCCGGAGGCGGAACTGCAGCTGCAAGCCGCCCGTGCGGCAAAGGGCTTCGAGCGCGCCGCCCGAGCGGCGGCGCTGGGCGAACGCTTCGGCGACGTCGATCTCGCCACCTGCGCGCGTCATCAGCAGGGGCGCGCGCGGATCCTGCAGGGCCGCGTGGACAACGGACTCGCACTGCTCGACGAGTCGATGCTCGCCGTCGTGGCCGACGAGCTGTCGCCGATCATGGCCGGCCTCGTCTACTGCAGCGTCCTCGACGCGTGCCAGCAGGTGCAGGCCGCGCGCCGCGCGAGCGAGTGGACCGACGCGCTCGGCCGCTGGTGCGATGCGCAGCCCGGGCTCGTCGCATTCACCGGCCGTTGCCTCGTGCATCGCGCCGAGATCCTTCAGATGCGCGGCGCGTGGCTCGATGCGATGGCCGAAGCGCGGCGCGCGGCACGGCGCGGGCTCGACGGCCTCGATCGCGAACCCCCGGCCGCCGCGCTGTATCGGCAGGCCGAGCTGCATCGCCTGCGCGGCGATTTCGATGCGGCCGACGACGCCTATCGCGCGGCGGCTGAACGGGGCTTCGAGCCGCAGCCCGGGCTGGCGTTGCTGCGCCTCGCGCAGGGCAGGCACGAGGCGGCACGCGCGGGAATCCGCCGTGCACTCGCCGAGACGCACGATCCGCTGCAGCGCGCGAAGCTGCTGCCGGCCCGGGTGGAGATCGCGCTGCGAACGAAGGAGCCCGACGAGGCGCGCATCGCCTGCGCGGAGCTGGACGCGATCGCACGGCGCTTCGACACCGAAGTGCTCGCCGCGTGCGCTGCGCAGTGGCAGGGCGCCGTCGCGCTCGATGCCGGCGACGCGCATGCGGGGCTCGCCGCCTCGCGCAGCGCGTTCGAGCGCTGGTGCCGCCTGCAAGCGCCGTACGACGCAGCCCGCGTGCGGGTGACGATCGCATCGGCGTGCAGGGCACTCGGCGACGACGAGGCGGCCGACGTGGAATTTCGCTCGGCCAAGGCCGTCTTCGAGTCGCTCGGTGCCGCGCCTGCGCTCGCGGAGCTGCAGGCGTTCCTGCACGCCGCGTCCGCGCAGAGGCCGTCGCTCCTCACGCGCCGCGAGCGGGAAGTGCTTCGCCTCGTCGCCGCCGGCAGGACGAACAAGGCGATCGCCGCCTGCCTCGCGATCAGCGAGCGTACGGTCGACCGGCACGTCGGCAACATCCTCGCCCGGCTCGATGCGCCGTCGCGTGCGGCGGCCACCGCGATCGCGATCGAGCGCAAGCTGCTCTGAGCGACAGAGACATTGGCGGAAATCACCCACGCCGCTCGTGTCGCAGCATCGGTGGGATCGCCGAAGTCGCGATCGGCCGATCGCCGCATGCTGATTCCTCCATTGCGATGGAGGAAAGCGATGAATACGCAAGGAAGCACGGCGGCGGCCGCCGGAATCGACACGCGCGAGCAATGGGATCGCATCGCGCCGGCCTACGATCGCACGAACACGGTCACCCAGATGGCGCTCGCGCACGACGCGCTGCAGCGCGCCGGGCTGCGCAGGGGCGCGAGCCTGCTCGACGTCGCCGCCGGCAGCGGTGCGCTGAGCATTCCGGCAGCGCGCCTGGGCGCGAAAGTGCTCGCAGTCGACCGCTCGCCGGCGATGCTGTCGCTGCTCGAGAAGCGCGCGCAGGCCGAGGGGTTCGACGTCGAGACGCGTGCGATGGACGGGCACGCGCTCGCGCTGGAGGACGACCGCTTCGATCTCGTCGCGTCGCAGTTTGGCGTGATGCTGTTCCCCGACATGCCGCGCGGCGTGCGCGAGATGGCGCGCGTGGCGTCGCCGGGCGGCACCGTGCTGGTGGTCGCCTACGGCGATCCGCATCGGATCGACTTCCTGCACTTCTTCGTGCGCGCGGTGCAGTCGGTGCGGCCCGCGTTCGACGGACCGCCCGAAGACGAGCCGCCGCTCGAGTTCCAGCTCGCCGACCCGCAACGGCTGCGCGACGCGCTCGCCGCGGCCGGACTGGTGGACGTCCGCGTCGAGACGGTCACCGAGACGACCGCGTTCGACAGCGGCGAAGCGTTGTGGGACTGGATCGTCTCGAGCAACCCGATCGTCGAGCGACTGCTCGGCGAACTCGAGATCACGCCGGAGGAGCGGCGCACGATACGCGGTACGCTCGACGTGGCCTTCGACGAACGGGCGGTGGGCGGCATCGCGCGATTGTCGAATCCGGTGAACGTCGGAATCGGTGTCAAGCCGCGCTGACGAGCTCCGCGCGGCCCGGCCTGGGATTCGCTGGCGCGTGCCGACGCCCGGGCAAGCCCGACGACGGCAGCCGCCGCGGGGAAGTACGATGTTCGGCGCGCCGCCGGCGCGCCACTCGCTGGGAGCGTCGACGGTTCGCAGGGGCGAGCGAATCGGTGATCGAGAGGCGGTTGGGAGAAGGATGACGAGGATGACGAACGGATCGGTGAGCAGGGATGGTGCACGCAAGGCCGTCGTGCTGTTGAGCGGCGGCCTCGACTCGACGACGGTTCTCGCGATCGCGAGAGGCCGCGGCTTCGAACCGTGCGCGTTGAGCTTCCGCTACGGGCAGCGCCACGCGATCGAGCTCGAGAGCGCGCGCCGCGTCGCGCACGCCTTCGGCGTGAAGCACCACGTCGTCGCCGAGATCGACCTGCGCGTCTTCGGCGGCTCGTCGCTCACCGGCGACGCCGAGGTGCCGAAGGACCGGCCGACCTCGGAAATGGGCACGGAGATCCCGAGCACCTACGTCCCCGCGCGCAACACGATCTTCCTGTCGTTCGCGCTGGCCTACGCCGAGGTGCTGCCCGCCGCCGACATCTTCATCGGCGTCAACGCGCTCGACTACAGCGGCTATCCGGACTGCCGTCCGGAGTACATCGAGGCCTTCGAGCGGATGGCGAACCTGGCGACGAAGGCGGGCGTCGAAGGCAGCAGCCGGTTGCGCATCCACGCGCCGCTCAGCGAGATGACCAAGGCGCAGATCATCCAGACCGGATTGCAGCTCGGCGTCGATTATTCGATGACGAGCAGCTGCTACGACCCGGGTGCCGACGGGCGGCCTTGCGGTCGATGCGATTCGTGCCGGCTGCGCGCGAAGGGCTTCGCCGAGGCCGGGCTGGAGGATCCGCTCCTCGTGCGGTTCGGCGTGGCCTGAGAAAACGCTCGCGCCGGCTGCGCCG
>DATGRE010000131.1:0-3145 GCA_035303885.1 Zeimonas sp.
AAGTGTCGAGTTCGAATCGAACGGGAAAACTTTCCGAAAAGTCGGAAACGATTTCCGTCTCTCCGGGCTTCCCGTCGCCCACGTTTTCTTTCCGGGTCCGGAATCCCCGATTCCCGGCCCACTGCCGCAGCCGAAAATCGCTTCCGGCCCCCGACGAAAACGGGATCGCCCAAAACCCCTAGCATTCCAGCGTCCCGCGTAGGGAGATCCCCTAGCCGGAAAGTCGTTCCGCCCGAAGGGCCTCTGCCGGTCGACGCACCCGGGACGAGCGGGAACGCGCGCACGGAGCCGCTCGACGACCTCTTCCTGCGAGCCGGTCGCGTCGACGTGCTCGACGCGGTGAAGAAACGGCCGCGCCCACGAGCCCGGAAGGCTCGCCCTGTCGGACGCGATGATGCAGAGAGCCCGGCCGCGTTCGCGCGCACCGGAAACCCCGGCGATGCGGCGGTTTCCGAGGGTCCGGCGAGGCCGATGAGGATGGTGTTCGATGCGAGCGACGCCGCGCCGAAGCTTCGCGTCGACGGGGACGCCCCGGGACTGAAGAAGTGCAGCTACGGCGAAGAGACCGTTCGAGGCCGCGTTCCCGAGGAACGCGGCGCGGGGGCCGCCCGGCGACCCCTGCGCGCCTCGCGGCGATCAGGCCGCCGCCACCTGCGTCGCCCGCCGCTTCGCGAGCTCGAGCAGCCCGTTGCAGGCGTCCTCGATGTAGTCGAGCGTCTGCTCGAAGCCCTGCACGTTGCCATAGTACGGGTCGGGGATCGTCGCAGTCTCGTGCTCGGTGGCGAAGCGCATCAGCAGCTGCAGCTTGTGGTGCGCCGACTTCGGCGCCATCTGCTGCAGTGCCGAGAGGTTGTCCCAGTCCATCGCGAGGATGAGGTCGAACTCGTCGAAATCGCGCTCGCGCACGCGCGTCGCGCGCAGATCGGAGATCTCGTAGCCGCGCCGCGAAGCCGCCGCCTGCGCGCGCCGGTCGGGCGCCTCGCCGGCGTGGAACGCATGCGTGCCCGCCGAGGCCACGCGGACGACCTCGTCGAGGCCCGCCTGCCGCACCATGTGGCGGAATACCCCCTCGGCCATCGGCGAGCGGCAGATGTTGCCCATGCAGACGAACAGCACGCGTGTGTTCATCGCGAGCGAAACCGGTTGTCTCTTTGCCATGTTCGTATCCGTATCCGCGTGAGTCGAAGAAATCTGTTCAGGCGCTTCTGCGCCGCGCCGCAGACCGAGCGCCCGTAGAAGCCGGGTCTGCAACGAACGGAACCACATTGCTCCCCCCGTCCGAACCGAAGAACTTCTGCTTGAGCGCGGCGAGCTGATCGCGGGTCTGCGCCGCCTTCTCGAACTCGAGGTTCCGCGCGTGGTCGAGCATCGCCTTCTCGAGGCGGCGAATCTCGCGCGCGAGCGCCTTCTCGCCGAGCGTTTCGTAGCGTGTCTGCTCCTCGGCCGCACGCAGGTCGATGCGCGCCTGCGTGGCGTCGTAGACCCCGTCGATCAGCTCGCGCACCTGCTTGCGCACGCCGCGCGGCACGATGCCGCGGCTCTCGTTGAACGCGAGCTGCTTGGCGCGCCGCCGTTCGGTCTCGTCGATCGCGCGGCGCATCGAGTCGGTGACGCGGTCGGCGTAGAGGATCGCGCAGCCGTTCAGGTTGCGCGCCGCGCGCCCGATCGTCTGGATGAGGCTGCGCTCGCTGCGCAGGAAGCCTTCCTTGTCGGCGTCGAGGATCGCCACCAGCGACACCTCGGGAATGTCGAGTCCCTCGCGCAGCAGGTTGATGCCGACCAGCACGTCGAAGGCGCCCAGGCGCAGGTCGCGGATGATCTCGACGCGCTCGACCGTGTCGATGTCCGAGTGCAGGTAGCGCACGCGGACGCCATTCTCGGCGAGATAGTCGGTGAGCTCCTCGGCCATCCGCTTGGTGAGCGTGGTGACCAGCACGCGCTCCGAGGCGGCGACGCGGTCGTGGATCTCCGAGAGCAGGTCGTCGACCTGCGTGGCCGCCGGGCGCACGATGACCTGCGGGTCGACCAGGCCGGTGGGCCGCACCACCTGCTCGACGACCTGCCCGGCGTGCTCGCGCTCGTAGTCGGCGGGCGTGGCCGACACGAAGATGCACTGCCCGATCTTGCGCTCGAACTCCTCGAACTTCAGCGGCCGGTTGTCGAGCGCCGACGGCAGCCGGAACCCGTACTCGACGAGCGTCTCCTTGCGCGAGCGGTCGCCGCGGAACATCCCGCCGAGCTGGCCGATCGTCACATGGCTCTCGTCGATGAACATCAGCGCGTCCGACGGCAGGTAGTCGACCAGCGTCGGCGGCGGATCGCCGGGCCGTGCGCCCGACAGGTGCCGCGTGTAGTTCTCGATGCCCTTGCAGAAGCCGAGCTCCTGCAGCATCTCCATGTCGAAGCGGGTGCGCTGCTCGAGGCGCTGCGCCTCGACGAGCTTGCCCTGCTCGTGGAAGAACTTCAGCCGCTCGGCGAGCTCCTCGCGGATCGTCTCGAGGGCGCGCAGCACCGTGGCGCGCGGCGTCACGTAATGCGACGACGGATAGACGGTGAAGCGCGGGATCTTCTGGCGCACGCGACCGGTCAGCGGGTCGAACAGCTGGATGCTCTCGACCTCGTCGTCGAACAGCTCGACGCGCACCGCCAGCTCGGCATGCTCGGCCGGGAAGATGTCGACGGTGTCGCCGCGCACGCGGAAGGTGCCGCGCGCGAAATCCGTCTCGCTGCGCTTGTACTGCATCGCCACCAGGCGCTGCAGCACGTCGCGCTGGGAAATGCGGTCCTTCACGCGCAGCACCAGGATCATCTGGTGGTAGTCGCGCGGGTCGCCGATCCCGTAGATGCACGAGACGGTGGCGACGATCACCGTGTCACGCCGCTCGAGCAGCGATTTCGTCGCCGAGAGCCGCATCTGCTCGATGTGCTCGTTGATCGACGAATCCTTCTCGATGTACAGGTCGCGCTGCGGGACGTACGCCTCGGGCTGGTAGTAGTCGTAGTACGAGACGAAGTACTCGACCGCGTTGTTCGGGAAGAACTCCCGCATCTCGGCGTACAGCTGCGCGGCGAGCGTCTTGTTCGGGGCGAGCACCAGCGCCGGCCGGCCGAGCCGGGCGATGACGTTGGCCATCGTGTAGGTCTT
>DATGRE010000132.1:0-27072 GCA_035303885.1 Zeimonas sp.
GGCGGCGGTGGCGCTGAAGGAACAGGGCGCACGCAGCGTCGTCGCCTATTGCACGCACGCGGTGCTCTCGGGCGGCGCGGTCGCGCGCATCGCGAACTCGGCGCTCGACGAACTGATCGTCACCGACACGATCCCGCTCTCGCCCGAGGGGGAGGCCTGTCCGCGCATCCGGGTGCTGTCGTGCGCACAGCTGCTCGCCGAGACGATCCTGCGCATCAGCCGGGCGGATTCGGTGTCGTCGTTGTTCGTGGATTGAACACCGTGAAGGGTGAAGGGTGCTTCACCCTTCACCCTTCACTTCGCACCGGCGCGCGAGCGCCGGGTCTCTGCATCGGCGCGCGAGCGCCGGTGGAACAAGCCCCGCGATTCTGGTCGCGGAAGCGGGGCGCAACGGAAGGAAGAACGATGAAAGTCGTCGCGAACGTTCGCAAGGAGCAGGGTTCGGGTGCGAGCCGCCGCCTGCGCCGGGCCGGCTACGTGCCGGGTATCGTCTACGGGGGCAAGGGCGAGGCGGTTCCGATCTCGGTCGAGCACAACCCGCTGTATCACGCGCTGCGCGCCGAGTCGTTCCACTCGTCGATCCTCGAGCTGGAATTCGGCGATGCGCGCGCGCAGGTCCTGCTGCGCGACGTGCAGTGGCATCCGTACAAGCCGCAGGTGCTGCACGTCGACTTCCAGCGCGTCGAGGCCGACGAGGAGATCACGGTCAAGGTGCCGCTGCACTTCGTCAACGAGGAGATCTCGCCGGCGGTCAAGCTCTCGTCGGGCATCGTCGGGCGCGTCATCACCGAGGTGGAGGTCACCTGCCTGCCGGCCGCGCTGCCGACGTTCATCGAAGTCGACCTGGCCAACCTCGAGGCCGGCAAGTCCGTGCACCTGAGTGACATCTCCTTCCCGGCCGGCGTCTCGCCCGTGCTTCCCGCCGGCGAGAATCCGGTCGTGGTCACCGTCACCGTTCCGGGTGCGGCCGAGGGAGAGGAAGGGGAGGAGTCCGAAGCGGCGGCAACCACCGCGCCCGCTGCGCCCGCCGCCAAGAAATCGTGACGATCGCGGGCCGGGCTGCGCACGCCTCGCCCCCCCGCCCCGGCGCGACGCCGGAGCGGTACGCAGCCGAAGCCCGGGGCATTCCCGGGCTTTTTGTTTGCCCTTCGCGCGCCCGATGAATCCCGACGCCGACCGACTCTGGAGCGCGCCGCGCTGGGCGCTCGCGATCCTGCTCGCCGCGCTCGGCATGCTCGGTCCGTTCTCGATCGACACCTACCTGCCGGCGTTCTCGGGCATCGCACGCGCGCTCGATGCGTCCCCGCTGCAGATGCAGCAGACGCTGTCCGCGTACCTGTTCGGCTACGCGTTCATGAACATCTTCCACGGCGCGCTGGCCGACAGCTTCGGCCGTCGCCCGGTCGTGCTGTGGGGCGTCGGCGCCTTCACGATCGCTTCGGTCGGTTGCGCACTGTCGCCGACGATCGGCTGGCTCGTGTTCTTCCGCGCGCTGCAGGGCCTGTCCACCGGTGCCGGCATCGTCGTGTCGCGGGCGGTGATCCGCGACATGTTCCCGCCCGAGGAAGCGCAGCGCGTGATGTCGCAGGTGACGATCTATTTCGGCGTGGCGCCTGCCGTCGCCCCGATCGTCGGCGGCTGGCTGTTCGTGCACGTCGACTGGCACGGCATCTTCTGGTTCCTCGCGCTCGTCGGCGTGCTGCTGTGGGTGGCGAACCTGCGCTGGCTGCCCGAGACGCTGCATCCGTCGCACCGCCAGCCCTTCGAGCTTCGCCACCTGATGCGCGGCTACTACCAGCTGCTGTCCGATCCGCGCTTCGTGCTGCTCGCACTCGCCAGCGGCGTCCCGTTCAACGGGATGTTCCTGTACGTGCTCGCGGCGCCCGAGTTCCTCGGCACGCACCTGGAACTCGGCCCCACCGAGTTCTTCTGGTTCTTCGGGCTGACGATCGGCGGCATCATGACCGGGGCGTGGGTCAGCGGCCGGCTCGCCGGGCGGGTGCCCGCGCGCAGGCAGATCCGCTACGGGTTCACGGTGATGCTCGGCATCGCCGTGATCAACCTCGTCGCGAACCTGCTGTTCGAACCGCACGCGTGGTGGGCGCTGCCGCCGATCGCGGTCTTCGCGTTCGGTTGGGCGCTGAACGTCCCGGCGGTCACGCTGATGGTGCTCGACCTGTTCCCGCTGCGCAGGGGCATGGCATCCTCGCTGCAGGCGGTGGTGGGCAGCGTCGCCAACGGCATCGTCGCGGGCGTCGTCGCGCCGATCGTCATGCACTCCACCGTGGGACTGGCGGCGACCTCGCTGGCGATGCTCGGCATCGGGCTGGGCGCGTGGCTGCTGCTGCACCGGCGCTTCCCGTCGGTGATGCGCGCCTCGAACGCGCCGACGTCGATGATGCCCGGATCCGGAACGACATGAATGCGATTCGCCTGATCGTGGGGCTCGGCAATCCGGGCCCCGAACACGAGCACGACCGGCACAACGCCGGCTACTGGTTCGTCGACGCCCTCGCGCGCGCGCACGGTGCCTCGCTCGCGCGCGAGGCGAAGTTCTTCGGGCTCGTCGGGCGCGCGCAGATCGGCACCGGAACGGTGTTCCTGCTGAAGCCGACGACGTGGATGAACCGCTCCGGCCAGGCGGTCGCGGCGGTGGCGAACTTCTACCGCATCGCACCGCCCGAAATCCTCGTCGTGCACGACGAGCTCGACCTGCTTCCCGGACAGGCGAAGCTCAAGCGCGCCGGCGGGCACGCCGGACACAACGGACTGCGCGACATCCAGGCACGGATCGGCAGCGCCGACTTCTGGCGGCTGCGCCTGGGCATCGGCCATCCGCGCAGCCTGCAGCTCGAGCAGGAAGTCGTCGACTTCGTGCTGCATCGCCCCAGCCGCGAGCATCGCCGCAGCATCGACGAAGCGATCGAGCGCGGGCTCGAGGCGGTGCCGCTGCTGGTGCAGGGAGACGCCGAAGCGGCGATGCATCGGCTGCACACGCGGCGCTGAACCCGAGCGACGGAACCGGCGGCATCGCGTGCGCCCGCTGCGGCAGGAACGGGACGGCGAAGCGCAAGCGGAACGATCGCGGTGACGGGACATCGCGCGATGCATCAGAATGCGGGATTCACTGCAGTCGACACCATGCCTCGCATCGTCACGCGCCGTTCGCAGATTCACGGTAACGGCGTCTTCGCCGCCACCGACATTCCCGCCGGTGTACGCCTGATCCAGTACAAGGGAAAGCTGCTCACCCACGCCCAGAGCGACCGCCTGTACCCCGACGGCGCCGACACCGGGCACACCTTCCTCTTCGTGCTCAACGATTCGTACGTCCTCGACGCGAACCAGGGCGGCAACAGCGCGCGCTGGATCAACCACAGTTGCGACCCGAACTGCGAGGCCGTGCTCGTCGAGGACGAGAGCGGAGACCCGCGTCGCGACCGCGTCTTCATCGAGTCGATCCGGCCGATCGCGCGCGGCGAGGAGCTCACCTACAACTACGGCATCGTGCTCGACGTGCCGCACACGCCGGCGATGAAGCGCATCTGGGCGTGCCGCTGCGGGTCGGCCAACTGCACCGGGACGATCCTGCAGCCGAAGCGAAGAAGGAAGAACGGCGTGCGCGCCTGACGACGCGCGCACGGCCCGGCGCACCGCCCCCGCTCAGCGCGCCGCACCCTCCGGATCGAGCCAGCGGTGCCGCGCCAGGCGGCGCACCTCGAAGGCGCGGATCTCGTCGCGGTGTCGCAGCGTGCGGTCGATCTCGTCCCATCCGGCGAGCAGCGACTCCTTCGCACGCGCGTCGACGTCGAAGTGCCATCGTCGGCCGCCCGCCTCGAGGCATTGCGTGGGCAGGTCGATCACCATCTCGGGAACGGGCTGCGCGCGCGCCCATCCGAACAGCGCATCGACGTCGTCCCGGGCGAGTGCGATCGTCAGCAGTCCGTTGGCGATCGCGTTGCCGGCGAAGATCGACGCGAAGGACGGCGCGACCACCGCGCGAAATCCGAAATCGCGCAATGCCCACACCGCGTGCTCGCGGCTCGATCCGCAGCCGAAGTTCTCGCGGGCGAGCAGCACGGTCGCGCGGCGCCAGGGCTCGCGGTTGAGGACGAAGTCCGGATTCTCGCGCCGCTTCGCGTGGTCGCTGTCGAGATCGCCCGGATCGAGATAGCGCCAGTTGTCGAACAGCACCGGGCCGAAGCCGCTCGCCGCGATCGAGCGGCCGTACTGCTTCGGGAAGATCGCGTCGGTGTCGACGTTGGCCGCGTCGAGCGGCGCGACGATCCCCCGGTGCGTGACGAAAGGCGCCGGCTTCATCGTTCGTTGGCGATGCCCGCCGGCACGTGGCCCGCCGGGCCGAAGCGCGCGGCCGACTCGCAGTGGCCGGTCTGGTCGTCGAAATAGAAATCGGGCTCGAACTCGTGCAGGAAGGGGCCCTTCTCGAGCCCGCCGAGGAACATCGCCTCGTCGACCTCGATGCCCCAGTCCATCAGCGTGCGGATCGCGCGTTCGTGCGCGGGCGCGCTGCGCGCGGTGACCAGCGCCGTGCGGATCCGCACCGGCGCGTGCCCGGACGTGCGCCGGGCATCGCCCCGCTCGCTCTCCGACGGCGCGTCCTCGCGCTGCAGCCGGTGCAACGCCTCGAGCAGCGGCTTGAACGGACCCGGCGGCAGCGGCCGCGCCGCGTGTTCGGTCTCGTGCCGGTGGAAGGCCTCGAGACCGCCCTGCTGGAAGACGCGCTCCGATTCGTCGGAAAACAGCACCGCGTCGCCGTCGAACGCGATGCGGATCTCGTCGGGATGCGATTCCGAGGCGAGTACCGATTGCGGGAAGACGCGCGCCGCCGGAATGCCGGCGGCGAGCGCCGCGGCCACGTCCTCGGCGTTCGCCGACAGGAAGAGATTCGCCTTCAGCGGCGTGAGATAGCGCCACGGCGCGCGTCCGCGCGTGAACACGCCGCGCTCGAGCCGCAGCCCGGCCTGCTGCGCCGAGCGGAAGACGCGCAGCCCGCTCACCGGGTCGTTGCGCGAGACGACGACGACCTCGATGCGCCGGTGCGCCTCCGGGCGGTCGGCCGGATCGAAGCGCAGCAGCTTGCGCACGAGCGCGCCGGCGACGCCGGGGCGCGCGCAGACGTCGAGCCGCTCGCGCTGCAGCGCCATGTACGCGGCATCGTCGTCGCGCTCGAAGACGAGGTTCTCCTCCTCGAAATCGAAGACGGCGCGCGAGGAGATCGCGACGACGAGCTTTCCGTCCAGCGTGATGGGCATGGTCGCATAGCCTAGGCAGTCGCGGCGGGCACCGCAAATCGGTGCCCACCGCCCGACGGGTAGAATGACGCATTCGCTGCCCTGCGATTGCGCGCGCCCGTTCGCGGCGCGCCAGGCGCGCGCGGCCTTTGCCCGCGTGCCGATCGCCCCCGCATCGCGCCCCCGATCCCGAGGAAACCTCCATGAGCCTTCGCTGCGGCATCGTCGGTCTGCCGAACGTCGGCAAGTCGACGCTCTTCAACGCCTTGACCAAGGCCGGCATCGCCGCCGAGAACTACCCCTTCTGCACCATCGAGCCGAACGTCGGCATCGTCGAGGTGCCCGATCCGCGCCTGGCCGCGCTGGCCGAAATCGTCAAGCCGCAGCGCACGGTGCCGGCGGTGATGGAGTTCGTCGACATCGCCGGACTGGTCGAAGGCGCCTCGAAGGGCGAAGGACTCGGCAACCAGTTCCTCGCGCACATCCGCGAGACTGACGCGATCGCGCACGTGGTGCGCTGCTTCGACGATCCGAACGTCGTGCACGTCAGCGGCCGCATCGATCCGCTGCACGACATCGAGATCATCGACACCGAGCTGGCGCTGGCCGACCTCGCCACGGTCGACAAGGCGCTCGCCCGCTGGTCGAAGGTTGCCCGCGCCGGCGGCGACAAGGAGGCCGCACGCCTGGTCGCGGTGCTCGAGAAGTGCCGCGACGCGCTCGACCAGGCGCGCCCGGTGCGCTCGCTCGACCTGTACGAGGAGGAGAAGGCGCTGATCCGACCGCTGTTCCTGCTCACGGCCAAGCCGACGATGTACGTCGCGAACGTGCGCGAGGACGGCTTCGAGAACAACCCGTATCTCGATGCGGTCCGCGCGCACGCCGAGCGCGAGAAATCGATCGTCGTGCCGGTGTGCGCGGCGATCGAGGCCGAGATCGCCGACATGCCCGACGAGGACAAGGCGGTCTTCCTCGAGGACATGGGCATGGACGAGCCCGGGCTGAACCGCGTGATCCGCGCAGCCTACAAGCTGCTCGGGCTGCTGACCTTCTTCACCGCCGGCGTCAAGGAAGTGCGCGCCTGGACCGTGCGGGCCGGGGCGACCGCGCCGCAGGCCGCGGGCGTGATCCACAGCGACTTCGAGCGCGGCTTCATCCGTGCCGAGACGATCGCCTACGAGGACTTCATCGCCTACGGCGGCGAGGCGGGCGCGAAGGAGAAGGGAAAAATGCGGCTGGAAGGCAAGGACTACGTCGTGCGCGACGGCGACGTGATGCATTTCCGCTTCAACGTGTAGCCCGGGGCGGGCGAGCCCGCGCACGGCCCGGCTGCGCGCAAGCGTCGGCCAGACCGTAGGCCGGCTCAGGACGCCTTCGGTGCGCGCGGCTCGAACACCAGGCAGGTCGTCGACGCGTGCGCATACAGGCGCCCGTCGGGGCCGAAGAGCCGGCCCTCGGCCGTCGCCACCTGGTTGCCCGCGTGCACGACGCGCCCCTCGGCGCGCACCAGCGGAACCCGCTCGGTGAGCGCACGCACGATGTTCGTCTTCAGCTCGATCGTCGTGTAGCTCCTGCCCGCCGCCAGCGTGGAGTGCACCGCGCAGGCGACGGCCGAATCGAGCAGCGTCGCGAACCAGCCGCCATGCACGGTGCCGAGCGGGTTGTAGTGCTCGAATTTCGGCGTTCCCTGGAACACCGCATAGCCGGGCTCGATGTGCACCGGCAGGAAGTGCAGCGTGTCGCCGATCGGCGGCGCGGGGATCCGTCCGTCGAACATCGCCTCGAAGATCTCCATGCCCGAGAGGCCGGCGACCGCCTCCGGCCGGGCGACGCCGAACGCGCGCATCTTCGCCCGCACCCGCGCTTCGTCGGCGCGCCAGCGGGCCAGGGTCTCCTCGATGCCGAGCCCTTCGTCGGCGTTCGTGCCGGACCGGACGGATGGCGTGGAAGCGGTGGCGTTCACGTTCGACTCCTCGATTGCGCGCGCGTCGCCGGGACGAGCGAGCGGTGGCGGATGATGGCTTTGCACATGCAATGGTTGTGTGCACGGAGCGCGGCGCGGAATGAACGCGCGCCGAGCGGCGCGGCCCGGCGTCGCGCGCCGTCGGTGCGGCCCTGGCCGAGTCGCTCTGGCGCGCCTTCGGCCGAGCTTCGGTCAAGATAACGTGATGGACCCGCTTCATCCCGCCGTCGCCCGCTGGTTCGCGCAAGCGTTTCCCGCGGGACCGACCGAAGCGCAGCGCGCCGCCTGGCCGTCGATCGCGGCCGGGCGCCACACGCTCGTCGCCGCGCCCACCGGCTCGGGCAAGACGCTCACCGCCTTCCTGATGGCGCTCGACGCGCTGGTGCGCGACGGACTGCGCACCGGTGGCCTGCCCGACGAGACGCGGGTCGTCTACGTCTCTCCGCTGAAGGCGCTGTCGAACGACATCCACGTCAATCTGGAGACGCCGCTCGCCGGGATCCGGCGGGCGCTGCACGCGCTCGGCCTGCCCGACGTCGAGATCCGCACGGCGGTGCGCACCGGGGACACGCCGCAGCGCGAGCGGCTGCTCGCCCGCCGCAACCCGCCGCACGTGCTGGTCACGACGCCCGAGTCGCTGTACGTGCTGCTCGGCTCGGAAGGCGGGCGGGCGATGCTTCGCACGGCGCGCACCGTGATCGTCGACGAGATCCACGCGGTCGCCGCGTCGAAGCGCGGCAGTCATCTCGCGCTGTCGCTCGAGCGGCTCGAGAAGCTCGCGCGCGCCGCGCACGGCAGCCGGCTCGTGCGCATCGGCCTGTCGGCGACGCAGAAGCCGATCGACGAGGTCGCGCGCTTCCTGGTCGGCGCATCGGCGGCGATCGACGGCCGCGCGGACTGCGAGATCGTCGACATCGGCTATTCGCGCCGGCGCGATCTCGCGCTCGTCGTTCCGCCGACGCCGCTGTCGGCGGTGATGTCGAACGACCAGTGGGAGCAGGTCTACGACCAGCTCGCCGCACTCGCCGCGGCGCATCGCACGACGCTCGTCTTCGTGAACACGCGGCGCATGGCCGAACGCGCCACGCGCCACCTGGGCGAACGGCTCGGCGAGGACCGCGTCGCCGCGCATCACGGAAGCCTCGCGCGCGAGACGCGCCTGGCGGCCGAGCGCCGGCTGAAGAACGGAGAGTTGCAGGCGCTCGTCGCCACCGCGTCGCTCGAGCTCGGCCTGGACATCGGCGAGGTCGACCTCGTCTGCCAGATCGGCTCGCCGCGCGCGATCTCGACGTTCCTGCAGCGCGCCGGCCGTTCGGGTCATTCCGTCGGGGGCACGCCGAAGGCGCGCCTCTTTCCCGGTACGCGCGACGAGCTCGTCGAATGCGCCGCGCTGCTCGACTGCGTGCGTCGCGGCGAGCTCGACGCGTTGCGCATTCCGGCGGCGCCGCTCGACGTGCTCGCCCAGCAGATCGTCGCCGAGGTCGCCGGCGGTGAATGCGGCGAAGACGAGCTCTTCGATCTGGTACGCGGCGCATGGCCGTACGCCCGGCTCTCGAGGGACGACTTCACGGCGGTCGTGCGCATGCTCTCGGAAGGCTTCACGACGCGCCAGGGCGCGCGATCGGCGTGGCTGCATCGCGACGCCGTCCATCGGCGGCTGCGCGCGCGCCGCGGTGCGCGGCTGACCGCGCTCACCTCGGGCGGGACGATTCCCGACACGGGCGACTACCTGGTCGTGCTCGAGCCCGAGGCGCTGACCGTCGGCAGCGTCAACGAGGACTTCGCCGTCGAGAGCCTCGCCGGCGACGTCTTCCAGCTGGGCAACACCAGCTATCGGATCCTGCGCGTCGAGCCGGGGCGCGTGCGCGTGGAGGACGCGAAGGGCGCGCCGCCGAGCATCCCGTTCTGGCTCGGCGAGGCGCCGGGCCGCAGCGACGAGCTGTCGCGGGGTGTCTCGCGCCTGCGCGGCGAGATCGAGCGACGGCTGGCGCGCGGCGAACGACGCGAACCCGAAGGCGATGGGGGCGCGAAGCCCGCCACGGATGCGTCGCGCGGCTGCGGCCGCGACGACGCGCATGCCTGGCTCGTCTCGCGCATCGGGCTCGACGACGCGGCCGCACGGCAGATCGTCGACTACCTGCACCGCACGCGCGTCGGACTCGGCTCGCTGCCGACGCAGCGGCGCATCGTGCTCGAGCGCTTCCTCGACGAATCCGGAGGCGCGCAGCTCGTCGTGCACGCCCCGTTCGGCAGCCGGATCAACCGCGCATGGGGACTGGCGCTGCGCAAGCGCTTCTGCCGCCGGTTCAATTTCGAGCTGCAGGCGGCCGCCACCGAGGACGCGATCGTGCTGTCGCTGTCGACGAGCCACAGCTTCCCGCTCGAGGAGATCGCGCACTACCTACATCCGAACACGGCGCTCGACGTGCTGGTGCAGGCGCTGCTCACGGCGCCGATGTTCGGCGCGCGCTGGCGCTGGAACGCCACCACCGCGCTGGCGCTGCCGCGCTTCTTCGGCGGGCGCAAGATCGCACCGGCGCTGCAGCGGATGAAGTCGGAGGACCTGCTCGCTTCGGTCTTTCCCGACCAGGTCGCCTGCGCGGAGAACCTCGCCGGCGAGCGCGAGATTCCCGACCATCCGCTCGTCGCGCAGACGCTGCACGACTGCCTGTACGAAGCGATGGACGCCGCGGGCTGGCTGCAGCTGCTGCGCGACCTCGAGCACGGCCGCATCGAGGTGCTCGCGCGCGACGTCGTCGAGCCCTCGCCCTTCGCCTCCGAAGCGATCGCAGCGCGCGTCTACGCGTTCCTCGACGATGCGCCGCTCGAGGAACGGCGAACGCAGGCGGTGCGCAGCCGCCGCCACGTCGACCCGGAAAGCGCCGACGATCTCGGCCGGCTCGACGCCGGCGCGATCGACGCGGTGCGTCGCGAAGCGTGGCCGCAGGCGCGCAGTGCCGACGAGCTGCACGAGGCGCTCGTCGCCACGGTCGCGCTCGCCGACGAGGAGGTACGCGGCGATCCCGACTGGGCGCGCTGGCTCGACGAACTCGTCGCGGCACGCCGCGCGACGCGGCTCGTCGTCGCGGCGTCGGGGCCCGTGCGCGGATTGTGGACCGCCGCCGAACGCCTGCCGCTGATGCGCACGATCTTTCCCGCCGCGGAGCCGGATCCGCCGATCGAGGCGCCGGCCGAACATGCGCAGCGACACTGGACGCACGCGGAAGCCGTTCGCGAACTGGTGCGCGGCCGGCTCGGCGCGCACGGCCCGCTCACGCTCGACCAGCTCGCCGCTTCGCTCGCGCTGTCGCCCAGCGACGTCGAGAGCGCGCTCGAGGCCCTGCAGGCGGAGGGCGCCGTGCTGCGCGGCCGCTTCACCCCGGGCGCGGTGCACGAGCAATGGTGCGAACGGCATCTGCTCGCCCGCATCCACCGGTACACGCTGGGGCGGCTGCGGCGGGAGATCGAGCCCGTCGAAGCGCGCGACTTCGCCCGCTTCCTGTTCGGGTGGCAGCACCTGTCAGAGGCGACGCGCGTGAGCGGAGCACCGGCGCTGGCGGCGATCCTCGCGCAGCTCGAGGGCTTCGAGGCGCCGGCGTCGGTCTGGGAGAGCGAGCTGCTTCCGGCACGGGTCGACGACTACGAGATGAGCTGGCTCGACGAGCTGTGCACCTCGGGTCGCGTCGCATGGACGCGGTTGCGTCCGCCGGCGGCCGACGACGCGGGTGCGGCCGGCGGCGCGTCGCTGCGCGCCACGCCGTTGCTGCTGCTGCCGCGAACGGCCGTCCCGCTGTGGACGCGACTCGCCCCGCCGCCCCGCGCGGAGCACGCCGTGAGCGCCCGCGCGCAACGCGTGCTGCGGCTGCTCGAATCGCAGGGCGCATCGTTCTTCGACGAAATCGGCGACGGCACGCGCCTGCTGCGCAGCGAGCTCGAGGACGCGCTCGGCGAACTCGTGACCCACGGGCTCGTGCGCTGCGACAGCTATGCGGGCCTGCGCGCGCTGCTCATTCCTCCGTCCCGTCGCGTCGCACCGGGCGGGCGCGGTCGCCGTCGCGCGTCGCTGTCGGGCATCGAGGACGCCGGCCGCTGGACGCTCGTCGGCCGCAGCCGCGACCCGCGACAGCCGGGCGACGTCGAGCACGTCGCGCGGACGCTGCTGCGCCGCTACGGCGTGGTGTTCTGGCGCCTGCTCGAGCGCGAGGCGCAATGGCTGCCGCCGTGGCGCGAGCTCGTGCGCGTGTACCAGCGGCTCGAGGCGCGCGGCGAGATCCGAGGCGGCCGCTTCGTCGCCGGCCTGTCCGGCGAGCAGTTCGCGCTGCCCGAGGCGATCGCGCCGCTTCGACAGGCGCGTCGCCGCGCGGCATCGCCGCCCGACTGGGTCTGCGTCTCGGCCTCGGATCCGGCGAACCTGCTGGGCACGGTGCTGACCGGCGCCCGGGTGCCACGGATACCGGGCGCGCGGGTGCTCTATCGCGACGGCCTGCCCTTCGCGACGCGTATGGGCGACCGGATCGAATGGCTGCAGGCGCCCGGAGCGGACGAGCGCGCGCTCGCCACGAAACGCCTGCTCGGCCGGATCGAGCCGCCGCGTACGAAGCAAGCGCCCGCGTCCGGCGCGCCCGGGGGCGCCGGCGGAATGCAGTTTGCTACGGATTTCCTTTCGCCATCCGACCGAGGAGACGAACGATGAGAGTGCTTGCATCACCGCTCGCCGCCGCGGCCGCAGCCGCCGCGCTGGCAAGCCTGCTTTCGGCCGCCGCGATGCCGGCGTGGGCCCAGGCGCGCAGCGACGCCGAGATTCGGAAGCAGTACCTGGCCGATCGCGAAGCCTGCGAGCGAAGGTACACCGGCGAGGCCCTGCAGACGTGCCTGCGCGAAGCCGGCGCGGCCGCCCAAGCCGCACGCCAGGGCGAGCTCGCGGGCGAGAGCGACGAGGAGAGGTATCGCCGCAACGCGCTCGCCCGGTGCGCACCGCTGCCGCCGGAGCAGCGCGAGGCGTGCCGGATGCGCATCGAGGGCGCGGGAACCGTGCGCGGCAGCGTGGAAGGAGGCGGCCTGTACCGCGAGCTGCGGATCCGGGAACCCGCGCCGCAGGCGGCGCAGCCCGCGCCCGCGCCCGCGCCGGCGACGACCGCACCCGCGGTGACTCCGTCGGCGACCCCGCCGTCGACGACCGCCCCGTCCGCCCCACCGGCAACGACGGTCGCACCCGCGACGACGACGCCGCCGACCGTCGTCGCCCCGATGCCCACCGCGCCGGCGCCGGCGAGCCCGCCGGTGTCGCCCGGCGCCGGTTTGCCGGGCGGGCCCACGTTCACCCCGGTGCAGCCGGTCGTCCCCGGACGGACGCCGCCGCCACCCGCGGCCGCGCCGGCCGCTCCATCGGCGGGTGCGGGAGCGCCGGCCCCGTCGGGAGCCGCGGGCACGATATCGCCCGTCCCGCCCCCTTCGCTGCAGGTCAGCCCGCCGGCCACCCCCGTGATACAGGTCCCGGCATCGCCGGCGCCGGCCGGCTCGGCGCCGCCTTCGGCGCCGCAGCCCGCGCTCGTCGCACCCGGCAGTGTCCCGCCGGGAAGCGCGCAATGAGGGGCGCTCTCGCCGCCGCGCTCGCTGCCGTCGCCTTCGGGCTGGCACCGGCCGCGACCGCGCTCGCCCAGCCGGCCGACGCCTTCCACGGCCAGGTCGACCTGCGGCCGCGATTGAATCTGGATGCCTCGGCCTGGCGCGAGGTCGCCCACGACCGCGTCGTCGTGACGCTGTACGCCGAGCGCGAATCGGCCGAGCCGGCCATCGGACAGGCACAGGTGAGCACGGTGCTCGCGCCGGCACTGGAGCGGCTGAAGCGCACGCCCGAGGTCGAGGTGCAGACCGCCGGCTATCGCACCGATCCCGTCTGGCAGCAGAGCCGGATCGTGGGCTGGCGCACGCGCGGCGCGCTGCAGCTCACCGGCAAGCCCTCCGAATCGTTCAACGCGCTCGTCGGTGAACTCGCCTCGTCGCTGAACGTGCAGTCGGTCCAGTATCTGCTCAGCCGGGAGGCGCGGCTGGCCGTCGAGCAGGAGCTGATCGGCCAGGCGGTCCAGGCCTTCCATGCGAAGGCCGACGCCGCGGTGCGCGCGCTCGGCTTCCGAAGCTACGAGGTGCGCGAGGTGTCGATCGGCGGCTCCGGGCCGATCGTTCCGGAATTCGCGCCGAAGACGATGATGATGGCGCGCGCGGCCGGCGCGGACGAAGCGGCCCCGCTGCCGGGCGCCGAGGGCCGCACGACGGTGACGACGACAGTGAGCGGAAGCGTCGTGCTGCTTCGCTGAGCCGACGTACGGTTGCGCCGTTCTCCATGGTCATCTACCAGGTCTATCCGCGAAGCTTCCAGGACACCGACGGCGACGGCATCGGCGACCTGCGCGGCATCCTGGAGCGACTCGGGTACATCGAGCGCCTGAGCGTCGACTATCTCTGGCTCGGCCCGTTCTTCCGCTCGCCGCAACGCGATTTCGGATACGACGTCAGCGACTACCGCAGCGTCGACCCGCTGTTCGGCACCCTCGACGACTTCCGCGCGCTCGTCGTCGAGGCGCGGCGGCTCGGCATCGGCATCCTCGTCGACATGGTCGCCTCGCACACGTCCGACCAGCACCCATGGTTCGCGGAAAGCCGCGCGCGCAGCGGCGACAAGGCCGACTGGTACCTGTGGGCCGACCCGAAGGCCGACGGAAGCCCACCGAACAACTGGATGTCGGTCTTCGGCGGCAGCGCCTGGCGCTGGGACGCGCAACGGCGGCAGTACTACTACCACGCGTTCCTGTCGACGCAGCCCGACCTGAACCTGAACCACCGCCCGGTGCAGGACCAGCTCCTCGCCGAGATGCGCTTCTGGCTCGAGCTGGGCGCTGCCGGCTTTCGCCTCGACGCCTGCGGGCACTATTTCCAGGACCCGTTGCTGCGCGACAACCCGCCGGTTGCCGACCCGAGCCGGGCGCTGCATCCGTACGGCTTCCAGCAGCACGTGTACGACGGGCGCCGGCCGGCGACGTTCCCGTTTCTCGAGCGCATACGGAAGCTGCTCGACGAGTTTGGCGCGTTCGGCGTTGCCGAGGTCGGCGGCAACGACGCGCTTCCGTGGATGGCGCAGTGCGTCTCGGACACCCGCCTGCACGGCGCCTACAGCTTCGATTTGCTGCGCACGGATCGAAGCGCCGCGTACATCCGCTCGGTCGTCGAGCGGCTCCAGGCATCGCTTCCGACGCGCGACGGCGCCTGCCATGCGCTGAGCAACCACGACAAGCCGCGGGTCGTCACGCGCTGGGGCGAGGGCCGCGACGAGCGTGCCTTCGCCCGGCAGATGCTCGCGCTGCTCGCCTGCCTGCCCGGCTCGGTCGTGCTGTATCAGGGCGAGGAACTCGGCCTGCCGCAGGCCGACGTGCCTTTCGAACGGCTGCAGGACCCGTTCGGCAAGGTCTTCTGGCCGTCGTTCCGCGGCCGCGACGGCTGCCGCACGCCGATGCCGTGGACCGGCGATGCGCCGTACGGCGGGTTCAGCGACGTCGAGCCGTGGCTTCCGCTGGATGCGCGGCACCTCGCGCTGAGCGTCGCCGCGCAGGAGGCCTCGTCGGACTCCACGCTCGTCTTCGCGCGCGAGATCTTCGCGCTGCGGCGGCGCCTGCCCGCGCTGAACCGCGGAGACGCCGTCTTCCCGGTCGACGACGGACATGCCGCGCACGGGCTGCTGCTCTTCACGCGCGTGCACGACGGGCAGGCGCTCGCCTGCGCCTTCAATCTCGGCGACCGTCCGCTGCAGCTGCCGAAGGAGATGTGCGCGGGTACGCCATGGTCGAGCCAGGCGCTGGCGAAGGCGGACGCGCGATGGACGCTGCAGCCGTGCGGCTTCGCGTTGCTGGCAATGCCGGCGACGCGCTACGGCGACGCCGGATAGGTCCCCGGGACGAGAATGTTCCGGTCGACCTTCTTGATGTCACGCAGTCCGCAAAAGCCCATCGTGACGTCGAGCTCCTTGCGCAGGATCTCGAGCGCGAGCGCCACTCCGGCCTCGCCCATCGCGCCGAGCCCGTAGAGGAACGCGCGCCCGACGTAGACGCCGCGCGCACCGAGCGCGATCGCCTTCAGCGCGTCCTGCCCCGAACGGATTCCGCCGTCGAAATGCACCTCGGTGCGCCCGGCCACTGCGTCGACGATCGCCGGCAGGGCGCGGATCGACGACGGGGCGCCGTCGAGCTGGCGGCCCCCATGGTTCGACACGATGATCGCGTCGGCTCCGGTGGCGATCGCCGGTTCGACGTCCTCGGGATCGAGGATGCCCTTCAGGATCAGCTTGCCGCCCCAGCGATCGCGGATCCATTTCACGTCGTCCCAGCTCAGCGTCGGATCGAACTGCTGGTTCGTCCACGACGACAGCGAACGAAGGTCGTCGACGCCCTGCGCATGGCCGGCGATGTTGCGGAACGTGCGCCGCGACGTGCGCAGCATGTTCAGGCACCAGCGCGGCTTCGTCGCCAGGTTCACCAGGTTCCCGATCGTCATCCGCGGCGGTGCGCTCAGGCCGTTGCGGATGTCCTTGTGGCGCTGCCCCATCACCTGCAGGTCGAGCGTGAGCACGAGCGCGCTGCAGCCGGCGGCCTTCGCGCGGTCGATCAGCCGATGGATGAAATCGCGGTCGCGCATCACGTACAGCTGGAACCAGAACGGCGCGTCGGTGTTCTCGGCGACGTCCTCGATCGAGCAGATGCTCATCGTCGAAAGCGTGAAGGGCACGCCCGCCTTCGCGGCGGCCCGTGCGGCGAGGATCTCGCCGTCGGCGTGCAGCATGCCGGTGAGGCCGGTGGGCGCCAGCGCGATCGGCATCGCCACCGGCTGCCCGATCATCGTGCTGACGAGCGAACGCTGGTCGATGTTCACGGCCACGCGCTGACGCAGCTTGATCTCGGCGAAGTCGGTCTCGTTCTCGCGATAGGTCGTTTCGGTCCACGCGCCGGAATCGGCGTAGTCGTAGAACATGCGCGGCACGCGGCGGCGCGCGAGCTGTCGAAGATCCTCGATGCAGGTGATGACGGTCATGGCGAGACGAACGGGAAGGGGCGGCGAACGGGAACGGGCCGCTGGATTATGAATCAGCGCTCCGTTTTCAGGGCGCGGTCGCCTGTCGCACCGCGCGCTCCCAATCGGCCATCAACGAAGCGGCGCGGTCGCGGCTCATCGTCGGCGAGAAGCTTCGCTCGGCCCGCCACAGCTTCGCGAGCTCGTCGGTATCGCGCCAGACGCCGGTGGCGAGCCCCGCGAGATAGGCCGCTCCGAGCGCCGTCGTCTCGGTGATCGCCGGCCGCACCACGGGGATGCCCAGCAGGTCGGCCTGGAACTGCATCAGCAGGTCGTTCGCGGCGGCGCCGCCGTCGACGCGCAACTCGGTGATCGGCGCCCCCGCGTCGCGGCCCATCGCATCGAGCAGCGCCGCGCTCTGGAACGCGATCGAGTCGAGCGCCGCGCGCGCCACGTGCGCGACGGTGCTGCCGCGCGAAAGGCCGGTGATGGCGCCGCGCGCGTCGGGCTTCCAGTAGGGCGCGCCCAGCCCGGTGAACGCGGGAACGAAGCGTACGCCGCCGGCATCGGGCACCGACGCGGCGAGCGCTTCGACGTCGGAAGAGCGCTCGATCGCGCGCAGCCCGTCGCGCAGCCACTGGACGACCGCGCCGGCGATGAAGACGCTGCCTTCGAGCGCGTATCGGCGCACGTCGTCGGGCTGCGCTGCAACCGTCGCGACCAGGCCGTTGCGCGACGGCTCGAAGCGCTCGCCGGTGTGCATCAGCAGGAAGCAACCGGTGCCGTAGGTGTTCTTCGCCATTCCCGCGCGAAAGCACGCCTGCCCGAAGAGCGCCGCCTGCTGGTCGCCGGCGATCCCGGCGATCGGCCATTCGCCGCCGAGCGCGTCGGCGTCGGTCGTCGCCAGCACACGGCTCGACGGATGCACGTCGGGCAGCATCGCCCGCGGGATGTCGAAGGCATCGAGCAGCTCGTCGTCCCAGCAGCCGCGGCCGATGTCGTAGAGCATCGTGCGCGACGCGTTGCTGACGTCGGTGGCGTGCAGCGCGCCGCGCGTCAACTGCCAGACGAGCCAGGTGTCGACGGTGCCGAAGGCGAGCTCGCCGCGCTCGGCCTTCGCGCGCGCGCCGGGAACGTGCTCGAGCAGCCAGCGGATCTTGCTCGCCGCAAAATACGCGTCGACGACGAGGCCGGTGCGCTGCGCGACGAGCGGAGCCAGGCCGCGCGCGCGGATCGACTCGCAGATCGGCTCGGTGCGTCGGTCCTGCCAGACGATCGCGTTGTGGATCGGCCGCCCGCTCGCGCGCTCCCAGACAATCGTCGTCTCGCGCTGGTTGGCGATCCCGACGGCGGCCACGTCGGCCGGGTCGATCGCCGCAGAGGCGATCGCCTCGCGCGCGGTGGCGAACTGCGAATCGCGGATCTCGTAGGGATCGTGCTCGACCCAGCCCGGCTGGGGGAAGATCTGGCGGAACTCGCGCTGTGCGGATGAACGGATCGTCCCGTGCGCGTCGAAGACGATCGCGCGCGAGCTCGAGGTGCCCTGGTCGAGCGCGAGGACGTAGCGCATGCCCCTGCCTCCCGGAAATGCCGATGCCGCTATTGTGACGGGCGCGGCGCAGCCTCGCCGTGCTCGGCTGCGGGAGATCGAGAAAGCGTTCGAGGCGAAGGGCCGGGCCCCGCGAAAGACGCAGCCGGATGCCGGCGGGCGCTTGCGCCGCGCCTTGGACGAAGCGCGGCGGCGCGCCGCCGGGATCAGCGCGAGACGTCGAAGCGGGACATGTAGTCGCTCACCGCGCGCATGTCGGCGTCGCTGTAGCCCTTGACCACCTTGACCATCTTCGGGTTCGCGTTGCGACGCCGACCGTCGCGGATCTCGATGCCTTCGCGCAGCAGGTACAGATAGTGCTGGCCCGAGACGCGCGGATAGAACTTCGCCTCGTCGCCTTCGCCGCGCTCGCCGTGGCAGTTCGCACAGTCGGCTTCATACAGCGCGCGGCCGCGCTCGAGCGCGCTGCCGTCGCCCTTGCCGTTGTCGGGCGGCACCGGCAGCTTCTGCAGGAACACGGCGATGTCGGCGATCTCCTGCGGCCCGAGCACGTGCATGTCGACGAAGGGGTACATCCGCTGGTTGTCGCGCCGTCCCGCGCGCACGTCGGTCATCTGCTTGATCAGCACGGTGGCGTGCTGGCCGGCGAGACGCGGATAGGTGCCGTCGACGCGACCGAGCGCCTTCGCGCGATGGCACCCCTGGCAGACCTCGAATGCGATCTCGCCGCGCAGGGTGTCACCCTTGGCCTTCAAGGCCTGCAGCTTCTCGGCGTACATCTCGTTCCAGATGTAGTCGGGCGCCTCGATGCCCTGTTCCCGAGGCTGTGTCTCGGCCGCCTGCGACGGCACGCTCCAGGCGAACAACGCGAGCAGCACGACGAGCGAGATTCGTTTCACGCGGGCACTCCCTTTCCGGCTTCGGTATCGGCCGCTACATGCCGGCGATGTATTCGGCGACCGCTTTCATCTCTGCCTCGGTCATGCGCGAGGCGAGCGTGCGCATCACCCGCCCGCGGTCGTTCGTGCGCGCGCCTTCGCGGAACTGCCGCATCTGCTCGAGCACGTATTCGCGATGCTGCCCGGCCAGGCGCGGATAGCGCGGATTGCCCGAGCCGTCCTCGAGATGGCAGCCCATGCAGGCGGGCACGCCCGCGTCGGGATTCCCGTCGACGAAGAGGCGGCGCCCCTGCTCTGCGAGTCGCGCATCGCCGGGCTGGCCCGGCGACGGCTTCTGCGCCGCGAAATACAGCGCCAGCGGCGTGATGTCCTCGCGGCTGATCGACGCGACGATCGGCGTCATCGAGTCGCTCGTGCGCCTGCCGTCGACGTACTCGACGAGCTGCTTGGCGAGGTACTCGGGCTGCAATCCGGCCAGCTTCGGAAAGGCCGGCGAGACGCTGTTGCCGTCGACGCCGTGACAGGCCACGCACAGCGTGGAGGCGAGCTCTCGGGCGCGCTCGGCGTCGGCCGCGGCGGGGGCCGCCGCCAACGCGAGCAGGATCGCCGCAGCACGCACGAGGATCTTCTGGGCCACCGGCGCCTCCCTCAGAAATCGAACCGCACGAAGGCGCCGACGACCAGCGCCCGGTAGTCGGAGGGGCCGGCATCGAGATAGGTCTGCTGGTTGGCTGCCGGCACCGGATTCGCCTCCACGCCGTCGTAATGCCAGTCGCGGATCTCGCCATCCTCGTGCCGCAGCAGCAGCCGCAGCGCGAGCTGCCGGCTCAGCGGATAGACGAGGCTCGCCTCGGCGATGTTCTGGCGGAAGCGCAGGTCGGGGAACCCGTCGCCGGTGAGCGCCGGGTCCACGCCCGGAATGCCCGCGCCGTAGTCGTAGCCGATCCGCGAGCGGCTCTTCACGTACGTGTAGTTCAGGTCGAGGCGCAGCTTGCCGAAGCTGCGCGAGATGCCGAAGCCGAGCACGTCGCTGCGGTCCTTCTGCACCGCCGCCCAGCGGCGATCGAGCGGGAATTGCGTGCTCCCCGCCTGGCTGCAGCTGTCGATCAGCGCCGCGGTGTCGGCCGGATCGACGAAGCCGCCGGCCGGGATCGCGCAGGCCACGCCGGGCTGGATGTTCGCCTGCTGCACGCGCCCGTTCTGGTACGAGTAGAAGCCGAACATCGCGAAATCGTGCGCCGGCTGCCAGTTCAGGTCGAGGTTCAGCGAGTTCTGCCTCTGGTGATCGGTGCGGCCGTATTCGGAGTCGGGATAGCGCGCATCCTTCAGCTGCAGCGAGACCGCGCCGTCGAGATCGTGGCGCAGCGCGTAGTTGAAGCGCGCGTTGACGACGTTCTGGTCGCGATCGGCGAGATCGAACTTGCGAAGCTGCGCGAGCACGTGGATCCAGCTGTTCACGTTGCCCGCGGCGGTGGGCAGCGGCCCCAGCGACGCGCTGAGGAATGCGTGATACGGATCGGACACGTACTCGCTGCCGCGCCGCCGGCCGTGCTCGAAGGACAGGCGCAGCGTGCCTCGCTCGAGGGCGCGATTGACGTATCCGAGCCTGAACCTGTTCTCCCAAGTGTCCTTGCGCTCGCGGTACTTGCGCTCGAACTCCTCGCGCTCGATCGCCGCCGTGAAGCTGTTGCCGCTGTCGAGCCGATAGTCGGCCGAGACGCCGTAGTTCGTCCGCGTGTATTCGTAGGGGACGTTGCGGATGTTGACGTTGCCTGCGTTCGGCACGATGCCGAGCGCCTGGACCGCGGCGAGGTCGCAGCCCGCCGCCAGATACGCGGGCACGTTCACCATCGCGGCGCCGCTGCCGTCGTTGGTGAGGCGCCCCCACTGTCCGGTGAGCGGATTGCAGGCCTGGTAGCTCGTCCGGTTGTCGGTGTCGTAGTAGCGCAACTTGCCTCGGACGTCGAGGCGACTCGTCGGGCGCAGGCTCAGGCCCAGATCGATCAGCTGCGTGTCGATCTTCGCGTCGGCCGACTGGCGGCTGAGCGAAGCCGTGCTGTCCCACGCGCCGCCGGCCACGCCGTTCACGATCGCGCCGGGATAGATCGTCGAGGCGATGAGATCGTCATTCTGGCGCAAGCGGCTGCTCGAGACGACCGCGGTGAAGCGCGCGTCGTAGAACGACGGGAAGCGCCGCGCGTATTCGCCCTTGACGTTCAGGTAGTCGTTGTCGGGATGCAGGTCGTAGCGCCCGAGCGGGAACGCCGCGATGCCGTTGGCCGGTGCCAGGAACATCGGGTTCTCGAAGCTCAGCGTGTCGATGTCGTTGCGGTAGAACGACGCCGACACCTGCGCGTTGACGCTCGTCAGCGCGTCGGCCCATTGCACGCCGGCGACCATGTCGTGCGTGGTGCTGTCGATCGATTCGGGGATCTCGATGCCGCCGGTTCCGCCGCCGCCGCCGAAGACGGCCGCGAACGGACGCGCGCCTTCGCGCTTCTCGTTCGTGTAGCCGGCGAAGAACTTCCAGTCGGCCGGCAGGTTCGTCTCGAAGCGCACGCCGCCCCTCTTGCGCAGCAGCGCCAGCTCGGAGAACGGCGTGGCGGTCGCGACGGCGCGCAGGTTCGCGTTGGTGGTCGCGGCGTTGGTCGTGCCGCCGGGAGCCAGCGCGTTCAGCGTCAGCGTGGAGCCGCCGGTTCCGCTCCAGAGATTGCGGTAGCGGTCGGTGAAGACGTGCGGCGTCTCGCTGTAGAACGCGCGCACCGACCAGTCGTTGTAGCGGCCGAAGCGCAGGCCGTAGAACTGGTCGTCGTAGCCGGTGCCGCCGCCGAACGCCTCGAAATAGCGCGCGGCGTCGGGCCGCTCGGCCTGGACCCGGAAATTGTTCAGGTACGGGCCGTTGTCGAGGTCCTTGTACTTGCGGAACAGCGCCGCCTTCTCGTCGGCATCGCCGCCGAGGACGCCGGCCTCGATCGACCCGGAATATTCCCAGCCGGAAGGCGTTGTCGTCGGCTCGCGATCGACGAAGGGCCCGGGGCGCAGGAAGCCCGTGGGCGTGCGCGAATGCGGATCCGCCCCCATGCCTTCGTGGTCGGGCGTACGCAACGCGTCGATCGTGTACGGGTTCATCGCATTGCCCAGCACCGTGTCGACGCCGACGCCCGAGTCGGCGACGGCAAGGCCCGCGGCGAGTTGCGCGAGCACGGCGCCAAGGCCGCCGACGAACCGGCGCGGGCGGGCGATCGACCGGCTGCCGCGCGACTGCTCAGGCGTGTGCATTCGTGGCTCCTCCCCGCTCACCGCTGGTACCGCGCGCCGGCCGGATGATTGCTGCCGTGGATCTGCGTGTGGCAGTTCTGGCACGAACGCCCGATCACGCGCTGGCTCGCCGCGCCGCCGAGCAGCGCCGAGCCGGCGGTCTGCTGCGTGCGGTAGAACTGCCCCGGATGGCCGATCGGCGGGTTGTGGCACTGCTGGCACAGGATCGGCCGGGCGACCTGCAGCAGCTTGTCGTGATTCGATCCGTGCGGGTTGTGGCAGTTCAGGCAGCTCTCGCGCACCGGCGCGTGCTCCCAGAGGAACGGGCCGCGCTTCTCGGCGTGGCAGGTGTAGCAGACGTCGTTGACGCTATCGGCCTTCAGCAGCGGCCGGCTCACCGAGCCGTGCGGGTTGTGGCAGTCGACGCACGACATCTTCCCCTCGGGCACCGGCATGTGCGAGCGCTTGCGGAATTCGGCGCGCTGCTGCGAATGGCACTGGTAGCACGTCTCCGATATGCTCTGGCGCACCAGCAGGCCGGCGGCCGAGACGCGCTCCATCGGGTTGTGGCAATCGGCGCAGCCGACCTTGTTGTCCGCGTGCACCGATCCGGGCCAGTGCAACCGGTTCCCACCCTTGTGGCAGCCGAGGCACTGGCCGTTCTGCACCTCGATCGGCGTTCCCCACGCCTTCGTGAAGCCGATGATCAGCGACTTGTCCGTGCTGCGCTTCGCATGCGCGGCGCCGGGCCCGTGGCAGGACTCGCAGACGCGCGCCTCGTTCTCGTTCTTGGGATTCAGCCGGAAGGCCTTCGCGTGCAGCGTGTCCTTGAAATGCTCGTTCTCCTGTCCATGGCAGGAGATGCAGGCCTTCTCGCCGATGTATTCGGAGACGGGCTGTGCGCCCGGGGCCTGCGCACGGGCGGCGCCGGTGAACAGCAACGAGCACAGTACGGCGACGATGTACGCCGTACGCGCCAACGCAGGAGTCCGCATCTTGCTTCGCACCCTCTCCGAACCGGATGGCCGCGCACTGCCGGCCTGTGCGATCAAGAGTAGGCAAAGAAATCGCGGACGTATTGCTTTAGCGTGACGTCTTGCTTGTCCGAAAGTGACAGCCGCGACAGGCGGGTCGCTCGAAGGCGCGGGAGGCCCGCGTCGGCGAATCGGCCGGCGCCGAAGCATCATCGGCCGCGGCGTGGCCGGCGAGCACGCGGCGGCGCACCTCGCTGGGAGACTCTCCGAAGTGCTTGCGGAAGGTGCGACTGAAATGCGCCTGGTCGCTGAAACCCCAGTCGTGCGCGATCTCGCTGATCGGGCGGGCGGCGCCGTCGATGCGGCGCAGCTCGCGCAGGCAGCCCTCCAGTCGCTGCACGAGTACCCACTGCATGATCGACATCGGCTCACGCTCGAACAGCCTGTGCACCTGCCGGGGCGACAGGTGCACGGCACGGGCGATCGTGTCCACATCCAGGTCGGGGTCGCGCAGGTTCGAGCGCGCGAAGCGCAGCACGCGATCGATGCGCGCGCGCTTGCGATGCGGGCCGTTGGGCGCGTCGGCGATCCCGAAGCCGGCGGCGGCGCCGAGCAGGTGCAGGATCGAGTCGGCGACGGCGCGCGCACTCGCGGCGTCGAGCGAATCGCGCCGGCGCAACAACGCGTCGACGTGGTCGGCGAACAGGGCCGGGGCACCCTCGTCAGCCGCGATCGGCACGAGCGTCGCTTCGCGGCCTTGCGGGAACAGATCGAGGAATTCGTCCTCGGGAACGTGCACCGACGCCAGGCGTGCCGGCACGGAGAGCGCGAGATCCACCGGCCGGCTGCCCGAGCAGAGCACGATCTGCCGCTCGTGCAGCACGCACCGGCGTCCGCCCTGCTCGACGACCGCGGCGCCTTTCGATGCGACGAGCGCGATCAGGTCGCTCTCGCCCGAGACGGCGGTCGTCGAGAACGACATGGGCCCGGACATCAGTTCCGCGACGCCGACGCGATCGATCCGATGGATCGACAGGCGCCCATGGAACTCGCGTTCGATCGCGGGTTCGACATGCACGCGCGCATCGAACAGCGTCTTGAGCGCCTGTCGCCAGTAGTGCGCGCGATCTTCGGAGGCGACCGTATCCGTATCGACCAGGACCGCCAATCCAGTGCCCTCTCTCCCCCCGTCCGGACGATTGTAGCCACGCGATGCCCCACTTCGGAACGTCGCGGCTCGTTCGTCGCGCACGCTGTCGCTTTCCCGCCGCGACCCCGCGCGCGTGCATGACACTGATAATGATTCGGCATTGCGGCCGCAGCCGCGCCCGCGGCAGGAAGGACACCCGATGAAACCCGACGAAGGAACGACCGATCTCGATGCGCTGTTCGCATCGCAGCGCGAAGCGCATCGACGAGCGCCCTTTCCCGATTGGCCGACACGCGCGGACCGACTGCGCCGCTTGCTGAGACTGATTCTCGACAACGAAGCGGAGATCGAGAATGCGATCGATGACGATTTCGGCGGCCGTCCCGCGATGGAGACGCAGATCGCCGAGATCTTTCCGTCGGTGACCGCGATCCGCGGCGCGTTGCGATCCGGTCGGCGCTGGATGCGCCCGCGCCGCGCGGCGGTCACGAAGTGGTTCCTTCCGGCGCGCGCCCGGATCGTGCCGCGGCCCCTGGGCGTCGTCGGCATCGTCGCGCCGTGGAACTATCCGCTGTACCTCGTCGTCGGTCCGCTGGTCGACGCGCTGGCGGCCGGCAATCGGGCGATGGTCAAGCCGTCGGAGCACACGCCCCGCTTCTCGGCGCTCCTCGCGGGCCTCGTTGCCGAGCGCTTCGCCGCCGACGAACTGGCGGTGGTCACCGGCGGCCCGGAGACGGGCGCCGCGTTCACCGCGCTGCCCTTCGATCACCTCGTGTTCACCGGCTCCACCGCCGTCGGTCGCAAGGTGATGCGCGCGGCCTCCGAACACCTGACGCCGCTCACGCTCGAACTGGGCGGCAAGTCTCCGGCGGTGCTTGCACCGGGCTATCCGATCGAGCGCGCCGTTCCGCGCATCGTGCACGGCAAGCTGCTGAACGCGGGCCAGACCTGCATCGCGCCCGACTACGTCTTCGTCCCGCGCGATCGCGTGGCGGCTTTCGTCGAGGCGGCGCGCACGCGGGTGCGCACGATGCATCCGAACGGGCTCGACGATCGCGACTACTGCAGCATCGTCGACGAACGGCAGTACGCACGGCTGCAGGCGCTGCTCGACGAAGCCCGGCACGCGGGCGTGCGACGCGTCGATCTCTTCGAAGGCGCCGCGCACGACGACGCCGCGCATCGCCTGGCGCCCGTCCTGCTCGTCGATCCGCCGCCGTCGCTCGCGGTGATGCGCGAGGAGATCTTCGGGCCGATCCTGCCCGTGCTTACGTACGACCGGCTCGACGACGCCGTGGCGTTCATCGAGTCGTTGCCGCGCCCGCTCGCGCTGTACTGGTTCGACGACGACGCTCGCCGTGCCGCACGGGCGATCGAGCGCACGCACGTGGGCGGCGCGTGCATCAACGACACGCTGATGCACGTCGCGCAGGAGGGGTTGCCCTTCGGCGGCGTCGGCGCATCGGGCATGGGGCACTACCACGGGCGCTGGGGATTCGACGCGTTCAGCAAGCTCACGCCGGTGTTCCATCAGTCGCGCTGGCACGCGATGAACCTGTTCGCACCGCCGTACCGCAGCTTCGTCCGGCCATTGCTCGCCTGGATGAAGCGGCTCTAGTTCCCGGCGGCGTTGGGCGCGAGACGGCGCCAAGGTGGGCGTGCTCACGAACGCCGTTCGCGCCACACCACCGGCGCGACGCCGGTCGCGCGCTTGAACGCGCGGCTGAACGCCGCTTCCGATTCGTAGCCCACGGTGGCCGCGACCCGCTTGACGCTCGAAGCGGGTTCGGCCAGCAGGCCGGCGGCGAGCTGCATGCGCCAGGCGGCGAGGTAGCGCATCGGCGGGCAGCCGAGTCGGCGCGCGAAGCGCTCGGCAAGCACCGAGCGCGACGCGCCGCACTCGCGTGCGAGCCGCGCCAAGGTCCATTCGCGCGCGGGCGCCGAGTGCAGCTGCGCGAGCGCCCGCGCGACGAGCGGATCGCGCAGCGCGGCGAACCAGCCCGGCGCAGCGGCGTCGGACGGATCGACCCGTGCCCGCAGCAGCTCCACGAACATCTGCTCGGCGATGCGCAGCAGGGCGTCGCGCATGCCGGGGCGCCGGTCGCGAAGCTCGAACAGGGCCAGGTCGACGAGCAGTCGCATCCGCTCGCTCGCGCCCACTGCGTCCGCCATGCGCAGCATCGGTGGCAGCGACGCGAGCAGCGGATTGAACGGATGCGCGTCGCATCCGAGGAACCCGCAGAGGAACTCGGTCGAATCGCCGGCGTCGCGACCGGCTCCGCGTCCTGCGCCGACGACCCGCGGCAGCTCGCCGGCCGCCATGCGGCGGAAGAACTCGGTCGAGCCGGCATCGCCGCAGCGTTCCACATAGCGCCTCGGCTCGGCGAGGAAATATGCGTGACCGTGCGGAACGACGAACACGTCGCCGGCGGCCAGCCGCACCGGCGGGCCACGCTCGAGCCCGGCCCAGCACGAGCCGCGCACGACGACGTGATACGAGACGATGTGCCGCGCGCCGGGCAACACCGCCGCCGCGAACTGCGACGCCCGCGGCGCCGACGTGACCCAGGGCTGCGTCGCCTCGACGAGGAACAGCATCGAGGCGCTCAGGCGCACGCCGCGCAACAGATCGGAAAGGACGTCGAGGTCGCCATCCGGCATGGGCGCACTCCGCGCGACGGCGTCGACTGCATGCGCGCACCTCTACGGACGACCGCGCACGCGATCCGGAATCCCGGTCATGGAGGCCGCTCGCGGCCCGATCGATGATAACTCCCGGGGCACGTGCCCCGGCATGCAGGGAGAGACGTGATGAGCGAGACGTCGATCGCGGAAGCGGGAACCCCGGTGCCTGCGCCGCTCGATGCCGCAACCCGAGGTCAGGTGAATCGCGAGGCGGCGGCGCTGTACGAACGCTTCTTCGTTCCGGCACTGTTCGCGCAGTGGCCCACGGCCGTGCTCGACGCCGCGCAG
>DATGRE010000133.1:0-11424 GCA_035303885.1 Zeimonas sp.
CATTCGGGATCCCGCTTCGACCCGGCGGAGCGCCGTGCGGTGCGGCTGCCGTCGACTGCGGCGTCGAGATGGCTCGGACCGGGCCCGAATGCCGCTCGCGCTGCGAACGTGATGGGCGGCTCGAAATTCCGGATGGCGAGCTCGAGGCTCGACCGGTGGTTCAGGGCGCCGTGCAGCGCCGGGTACGGTGCGGCAGACGCGGCCGGTCCCCGGGGCGCCATTCACCGGGGCGCCATTATACGCATCGCTTCCGGGGCCACGCCGACGCCTCGGACCGCGAACGGCCGGGCGAAACCGATGTTCGTCGTGGCGGCTTCGGGACGTTCACGGCTTCGTTGCGGCCCGGCGAAGAGCCGCGAAGAAGGACTGCGAAGAAGGACTACGAAGAGGCACGACCTCCTCGTCGTTTCCGCCGCCCTCGCTCGCCGTGATCGACTCGTCGAATGCCGGCGATCCGCGCATTGCGGATCGGCACACGACCCGTCTTGCGCAGGTGGGAAGCGTCGCGACGCCGACCCCGATGCGCACCGGGTGACTTCGCCCGCAGCGCACGGATCCGCGGTATAGTCTCGTTTTCGAACGGTCGTTCGCAAAACTCCCCGCCGCATGTCGCGCATCGCTCCGCCGTCCGCGTCGTCCCCGAGGCCGCCCCGCAAGCCCACGAAAGGCGAGCGCACGCGTGCGGCCATCGTCGACGCCGCGCTCGAGCTGGCCGCGCGCGAGGGTCTCGAGGGACTCACGATCGGCGCGGTCGCGACGCGGATGCGGATGTCCAAGAGCGGCGTGTTCGCGCATTTCGGCTCACGCGAAGATCTGCAGATCGCGGTGCTGAAGCGCTACGAGCGCGAATTCGTCGACGACGTGCTGCTGCCGGCGCTCGGCGCACCGCGCGGCCTGCCGCGGCTGCGCGCGATCTTCGAGCGCTGGATGGCGCGCACGGCCGTCGAGGCCGGGAGCGGCTGCGTGTGGATCTCGGCCGCCGCCGAATACGACGATCGCAGCGGGCACATCCGCGACGAGCTCGTCTCGATGATCCGCTCGTGGCAGCGCGAATGCACGCGTGCGATCGAGCAGGCGGTCGAGGCCGGGCACCTGTCCGCCGACGTCGATCCGCAGGACCTGCTCTTCGCCCTCTACGGAATCATCCTCGTCGTGCATCACGACGCGCGGTTGCTGAACAGCGCCGACGCGGCGGGGCGTGCACGCCGCGCTTTCGATCGCGTCGTCGCGGCGCATGCACCGAGCATCTCGGCGCGCCCGTCGCCCACCAAAAAGTACGAACGTTCGATCGAGTTCGACTGAACCCTGTCGCATTCCCTCAGGAGCAACGCCATGGCCCGCTACACCCCTCCGCTACGCGACATGCAGTTCGTGTTGCACGAGCTGCTCGACGTCGAGTCGACGCTGAAGACGCTTCCGCCGTACGCCGATACCGGTCGCGAACTGATCGACCAGGTCCTGGAGGAGGGGGGCAAGTTCTGCTCGGAAGTGCTGTTCCCGCTGAACCGCAGCGGCGACGAGGAAGGCTGCCACTGGAACGACGGGGAGGTGACGACGCCGAAGGGCTTTCGCGACGCGTGGCGGCAGTTCCGCGACGCCGGCTGGCCGACGCTCACCTGCGATCCGCAATACGGCGGCCAGGGCCTGCCGATGACCGTCGGCATCGCGTTCCAGGAGATGATGAACTCGGCCAACCAGGCGTGGACGATGTATCCGCTGCTGACGCACGGCGCCTACGATTGCCTGCGCGCCCACGGCACGCCCGAGCAGCAGTCGCTGTATCTGCCGAAGATCGTCTCGGGCGCGTGGATGGCGACGATGTGCCTGACGGAGCCGCAGTGCGGCACCGACCTCGGCATCCTGCGCACCCGCGCCGAGCCGCAATCCGACGGCAGCTATCGCATCTCCGGCAACAAGATCTTCATCTCCTCGGGCGAGCACGACTGGGCCGAGAACATCGTCCACCTGGTGCTCGCGCGGCTGCCGGACGCCCCGTCGGGCACGCGCGGCATTTCGCTGTTCATCGTGCCGAAGTTCGTCCCGAACGCCGACGGCTCGCTCGGCGAGCGCAACGCGGTGCGCTGCGCCCGCATCGAGGAGAAGATGGGCATCCACGGCAACGCCACCTGTGCGCTCGACTTCGACGGCGCATACGGAACGCTCGTCGGCGAACCGAACAAGGGGCTGCAGGCGATGTTCGTGATGATGAACGCCGCGCGCATCGGCGTCGGCATGCAGTCGCTCGGCCTGACGGAGGTCGCCTACCAGAATTCGCTCGACTACGCGAAGGAGCGGCTGCAGATGCGTTCGCTCACCGGCCCGAAGGCGCCCGACAAGCCCGCCGACCCGATCATCGTGCATCCCGACGTGCGCCGCATGCTGCTTACGCAGAAGGCGTGGGCCGAGGGCTCGCGCGCCTTCGCGTACTGGATGGCGCTGCAGGCCGACGTCGCCGAGACGCATCCCGATCCCGCCGAGCGCGAGAACGCCGAGGACCTGCTGGCGCTGCTCACGCCGATCGTCAAGGCCTTCCTCACGGACAACGGCTTCGCGTCGACCAACCTGGCGCTGCAGGTCTACGGCGGGCACGGCTACATCCGCGAGTGGGGCATGGAGCAGTTCGTGCGCGACGCGCGGATCAACATGATCTACGAAGGCACCAACACGGTGCAGGCACTCGATCTGCTCGGTCGGAAGGTGCTGCAGGATAACGGTGCGAAGCTGCGCAAGTTCGGCGCGCTGGTCGACGCCTTCGTCGACGAGCACGGCACCGACGACGCGATGGCCGAGTTCGTGAACCCGCTGTCGGACCTGCGCCAGAAGGTCGAGAAGCTGACGATGGAGGTCGGCATGAAGGCGTTCGGCAACGCCGACGAGGCCGGTGCGGCCGCCGTCGACTACCTGCGCGTGATCGGGCACCTGGTGCTCGCCTATTTCTGGGCGCGGATGGCGCGCCTCGCGCTCGACCGGGCCGATGCAGACGACGCGTTCTATCGCGCGAAGCTCGCGACCGCGCGCTTCTATTTCGCGAAGCTGTTTCCGGAGACGGCCGCGCTGGTGCGCAGCATCCGTACCGGAGCGGCGCCGATGATGAACGTCGAAGTCGACTGGTTCTGACGGGCGCAGTCGATGCAGGCGAGCCGTTCCCTTCTGTACGCCGCGTCGCTGGTCGCGTGCCTCGCGACCTTCGCGCCGTTCGCGTTCGCCCAGTCTGCCGATCGTGCCGCCGACGCGCCGCCCGTCCGATCGCATGCGCAGGACGCGCCACGCGCCGCCGGAGCCGATGCGCGGTCGGTCGTGGCGGCGGACGATTCGCCGGTCGGCCTGTGGCGCAGCATCGACGACGAGACGAAGCAGCCGAAGGCGCTGATCCGCATCACCGAGGAAGACGGCGTCTTCGTCGGCCGCATCGAGAAGATCCTCACCGAACGTACCGACGCGGTCTGCGACCTGTGCACCGACGAGCGCAAGGACCAGCCGGTGCAGGGCATGCGCATCGTCGAAGGCATGCGCGCGAGCGGCGACGAGCCCGGCCTCTACGAGGGCGGGCGCATCCTCGACCCGCAGAACGGCAAGATCTATCGCAGCCGGATGCGCGTCGTCGACGCAGGCGAGCGGCTCGAGGTGCGCGGCTACGTCGGCGCGCCGCTGTTCGGGCGCACGCAGACCTGGATTCGCGAGCGCTGAGGCGCTACGCGAGCGAATCGCAACCCGAATCGAAGGACAGCCAAGTGGACAAGTTCATCGTCAGGAAGGCGGCCGTGCTCGGCGCCGGCGTCATGGGCGCACAGATCGCCGCGCATCTGGTGAACGCGAGAGTCGCGGTCGTGCTGTTCGACCTGCCGGCGAAGGAGGGGCCGAAGAACGGCATCGCCGCGCGCGCGGTCGAGGCGCTGAGGAAGCTGAACCCGGCACCGCTCGGGAGGGCCGATCTCGCCGCGGAGATCGAGGTCGCGAATTACGACGACGATCTCGGGAAGCTGGGCGACTGCGACCTGGTGATCGAGGCGATCGCCGAGCGGATCGACTGGAAGCTCGACCTGTATGCGAAGGTCGCGCCCGCGCTGGCGCCGCACGCGATCCTCGCGACGAACACCTCGGGGCTGTCGATCCGCAGGCTCGGCGACGGGCTGCCGACGGAGCTGCGCCCGCGCTTCTGCGGCGTGCACTTCTTCAACCCGCCGCGCTACATGCACCTGGTCGAGCTGATCCCGACGCCGGACACCGCGTCCGCGGTCGTCGACCGGCTCGAGTCGTTCCTGACGACCACGCTCGGCAAGGGCTGCGTGCGCGCGAAGGACACGCCGAACTTCATCGCCAACCGGATCGGCATCTTCGGAATCCTCGCCGCGGTGCGCGAGGCCGAACGCTTCGGGCTCGGCTTCGACGTCGTCGACGATCTCACCGGCTCGAAGCTCGGGCGTGCGAAGTCGGGCACCTTCCGCACCGCCGACGTCGTCGGCCTGGACACCGTCGGGCACGTGATGAAGACGATGCAGGACAACCTGCGCGACGATCCCTTCCATCCGCTGTACGAGACGCCGGCCGTGTTCTCGACGCTGATCGAGCGGGGTGCGCTCGGCCAGAAGTCGGGTGCGGGCTTCTATCGCAAGGACGGCAGGAAGATCCTGCGCTTCGATCCGGCCAGCGGCGACTACGTCGCGGCCGGGGCGAAGGCCGACGAGACGGTCGTCCGGATGCTGAAGAAGAAGACCTGGGGCGAGCGGCTCGCGTTGCTGCGCGAGTCGAAGAACCCGCAGGCGCAGTTCGTCTGGGCGTTGCTGCGCGACGGCTTCCAGTACGCCGCCGCCAAGCTCGAGGAGATCGCCGACAACGCGCGCGACGTCGACCTGGCGATGCGCTTCGGCTTCGGCATGGAGCAGGGCCCGTTCGAGATCTGGCAGCAGGCGGGCTGGTCGCAGGTGGCCGAGTGGATCCGCGAGGACATCGACGCGGGCCGCGCGCTCGCGAAGGTGCCGTTGCCCGCGTGGGTCTTCGCCGGCAAGGTCGCCGAACGCGGCGGCGTGCACCAGCCCGAGGGCTCGTACTCGCCGGCGCGCGACGCCTTCGTGCCGCGCGCCGAGCATCCGGTGTATGCGCGGCAGATCTTCCGTGCGTCGGTCGCCGGCGAGAACGCGCCCGATCCGCACACTGCGGGAACGACGGTGTTCGAGAACGACGCGATCCGCCTGTGGACGCTCGACGAAGGGCGGTACCGCGACGTGCTGATCGCGTCGATCCGCTCGAAGATGCACGCGATCGGCCCCGACGTCATCGAAGGACTGATGCACGGCGTCGAGCTCGCCGAGAAGCGGTATCGGGGCCTCGTCGTCTGGTCGCCCGACGACCCGTTCTCGGTCGGCGCCGACCTGCAGGCGATCCTGCCGGTGTTCATGAGCGGCGGCGTGAAGGCGATCGAGCCGCTCGAGCGCCGCCTGCAGGACGCGATGCTGCGGCTGCGCTATGCGCAGGTGCCGACGGTGGCGGCCGTCTCCGGCATGGCGCTCGGCGGCGGCTGCGAGCTGGCGCTGTATTGCGCCCGTCGCGTCGCGTATCTCGAGAGCTACATCGGGCTGGTCGAGGTCGGCGTCGGCCTCGTCCCGGGCGCCGGCGGCCTCGCCTACGGCGCGCGGCGCGCGGCCGAGGAGCAGCAGGCGGCCCCCGAGGCGTACCTGCTGCACTTCCTGAAGAAGTACTTCACCGCGGCGGCGATGGCCGAGGTGTCGAAGTCGGCGCTCGAGGCGCAGGCCACCGGCTGGCTGCTCGATTCCGACCTCGTCGTCTTCAACCGCTACGAGCTGCTGCATGTGGCGCTGAACGAGGCGCTGGCGATGAGCGAGGCGGGCTATCGCGCCCCGCGGCGGGCGAAGTTCCCCGCGGCCGGACGCTCGGTGCTGGCGACGATCGAGGCGCAGCTGGCGAACCTGCGCGACGGCGGCTTCGCGAGCGCGCACGACTACCACCTCGCGCGGCTGATCGCCGAGGCGATGTGCGGCGGCGACGTCGACGAGGGCACGATCGTCGACGAGGAATGGATCCTCGGACTCGAGCGCCGCGCGTTCCTGTCGCTGCTGAACCATCCGAAGACGCAGGAGCGCGTGATGGGGATGCTGCAGACCGGCAAGCCGGTGCGCAATTGATGTCGGCCTCCGCACAGAACACCGGCCGGGCGGCGATGGACGGATCGGTGCACGAAGGCTCCGCCGCGGCGATGCTCGAGCTCGGCCGCCGGGTGCTCGCCGCGCAGCCGTTCAGCGTGCTGCTCGGCGCGCGGCTCGTCGCCTTCGGCCCCGAGGGTGCCGAGCTCGAGCTGCCGATCACCGAGACGCTGCGCCAGCAGTACGGCTTCGTGCACGGCGGCGTCGTCGGCTATCTCGCCGACAACGCGCTGACCTACGCGGGCGGCGCCGCGCTCGGCACCGAGGTCGTCACCGCGGAATACAAGATCAACTACCTGCGTCCGGCGCTCGGCGAACGGCTCGTCGCGCGTTCCGCCGTGCTGCATGCCGGGCGCAACCAGGCGGTGTGCCGGTGCGACGTCTTCGTCGCGGGCGACCGCGGCGAGACGCTGTGCGCGGTCGCGCAGGGAACGATCGTGCGCTTGTCCCAGGGGCGCACGCAGGCGGACCGCGAAGGGTCCGCGGCCGACGGCGCGCCGTCGATGAATTCGAGGAGTGCTCGATGAACAGGCAGATCCAGGATGTGTACGTCGTGGCCGCCACGCGCGCGCCGATCGGCAAGGCCCCCAAGGGGGTGTTCCGCAACACGCGGCCCGACGACCTGCTCGTGCATTCGCTGCGCGCGGCGCTCGCGCAGGTGCCGTCGCTCGACCCGGCGGCGATCGAGGACGTGATCGTCGGCTGTGCGATCCCCGAGGCGCAGCAGGGGCTGAACGTCGCCCGCGTCGGGGCGCTGCTCGCCGGGCTGCCCGACACGGTGGGCGGCGTCACCGTCAACCGCTTCTGCGCGTCCGGCCTCACCGCGGTGGCGATCGCCGCCGACCGCATCCGGGTGGGCGAGGCAGACGCGATGATCGCCGCCGGCACCGAGTCGATGAGCCAGGTGCCGATGATGGGCAACAAGCCGTCGATCAACCCGCACGTGTTCGCGCGCGACGAGCACGTCGGCATCGCCTACGGGATGGGGCTCACCGCCGAGAAGGTCGCCCAGCAGTGGCAGGTTTCGCGCGAGGACCAGGATGCGTTCGCGCTCGAGTCGCACCGCAAGGCGATCGCCGCGCAGCAGTCGGGCGAGTTCGGCGACGAGATCACGCCGATCGAGATCACCGAGCGCATCCCGCATCTCGGCACCGGCGAGATCGAGTTGCGCAAGCGCACCGTCGCGCAGGACGAGGGTCCGCGCGCCGACACCTCGGCCGAGGCGCTGGCGAAGCTGCGGCCGGTGTTCGCTTCGCCGCGCGGCGTCGACGGCAAGCCCACCGGGATGGGCAGCGTCACGGCCGGCAACAGCTCCCAGACGTCCGACGGCTCGGGCGCGCTCGTGCTCGTGTCCGAGCGGATGCTGAAGCGGTTCTCGCTCACGCCGCTCGCGCGCTTCGTCTCGTTCTCGGTGCGCGGCGTGCCGCCGGCGATCATGGGCATCGGTCCGAAGGAAGCGATCCCGGCCGCGCTGAAGACGGCCGGGCTGTCGCTCGACGACATCGGCTGGATCGAGCTGAACGAGGCCTTCGCCGCGCAGTCGCTCGCGGTGATCCGCGAGCTCGGCCTGGACCCGCAGCGGGTGAATCCGCTCGGCGGTGCGATCGCGCTCGGGCATCCGCTCGGCGCCACCGGCGCGATCCGCTCGGGCACCGTCGTGCACGGGCTGCGTCGCCGCAACCTGAAGTACGGCATGGTGACGATGTGCGTCGGCACCGGGATGGGCGCGGCGGGGATCTTCGAGCGCGTCTGAAGTAGGATCGGCGTCTGCGCGCCGTTTCGATCATCGGAGATCCGCCTTGAACATCGCCCTCGAGACCCTCGACCGCGTGCGCGTGCTGCGCTTCGCCCGTCCGGAGCGCAGGAATGCGATCACCGCGGCGATGTACGCCGCGCTCGCCGATGCGCTCGAGCAGGCGGCCGACGATGCCGCCGTGCGCGTCGTCGTCGTCACCGGCAGCGAGAACGCATTCACCGCCGGCAACGATCTTTCCGATTTCCTGAACGAGCCGCCGACGAAGGAAGACGCGCCGGTGTTCCGCTTCCTGCGTGCGATTGCGTCGTTCCCCAAGCCGCTCGTCGCGTCGGTGTGCGGACCGGCGGTCGGCGTCGGCACGACGATGCTGCTGCACTGCGACCTCGTCTACGCCGGCGAGAACGCGATGCTGTCGCTGCCCTTCGTGCACCTGGGGCTGTGCCCGGAGGCCGCGTCGAGCCTGCTGCTGCCCGCTGCCGTCGGCTACCAGCGCGCAGCCGAGAAGCTGCTGCTCGGCGAGGCCTTCGGCGCCGCCGAGGCGAAGGAGATCGGCCTCGTCAACCGCGTCCTGCCGCCGGCCGAGGTCGAGGGCTTCGCGCTCGAGCAGGCGGCCAAGCTCGCCAGCCGCCCGATCACGTCGCTGCTGGCCACGAAGGCGCTGATGAAGAGCGGCCTGGGCGACGCCGTGCGCGAGCGCATGGTCGAAGAGGGTCGGTATTTCGCGCGCATGCTCGGCGAGCCCGCGGCGCGCGAGGCGTTCAGCGCCTTCCTCGAGAAGCGGCCGGCGGATTTTTCCCGGGTGTAGGCGCGGCCCGCGCCGGGCACGCGCAGGCGCGGGCCTGCGCCGCGCCGGGGGCCGCGGCCGCGACGCGTCAGTCGTCCGCTCCCAGCTCGGGCACGACCCGCGGGCGCCTTTGATCGTCGGTCGCCACGTAGGTCAGCGTGGCCTCGGTGACCTTCACGCACTCGCCCTCGAGCCGGTTGCGCTGGGCGTAGACCTCGACGAACACGGTGATCGACGTGCGTCCGACCCGGACGATGTCGGCGTAGAAGCTGAGCAGGTCGCCGACGAAGACCGGGTGCTTGAACAGGAACGAGTTGACGGCGACCGTCGCGATCCGCCCGTTCGCGCGCCGCATCGCGGGAACGGCGCCGGCGATGTCGACCTGCGACATGATCCATCCGCCGAACACGTCGCCGTGCGCGTTGGCGTCGGCCGGCATCGGCATCACTCTCAGGTCGGGAATGCGGTCGGCAGGCAAGCGAGTGTGCGCCCCGTCCATGGCGATCTCCGTCGGTCGGATGTCCGAGAATAGCGGTTTCCAGCATCCTTCCGTGAATGCGACGTTCCGCAACCGTTCTCGATCCGCCGTCGGCGCCCGGCGCGCCGGTGCCGCGCGGTGACTGGCGCACCCTGGCACGCCTGTTTCCCTATCTCTGGGCGTATCGCTGGCGCGTGCTGCTCGCGCTCGCCTGCCTGGTCGGCGCGAAGCTCGCCAACATCGGCGTTCCGCTGATCCTGAAGCGGATCGTCGACGCGCTCGACCTGCAGCCCGGCGATGTGCGCACGGCGCTCGTCGTTCCGGTCGCGCTGCTCGTCGCCTACGGCGCGCTGCGCATCGGCGTGACGCTCTTCACCGAGCTGCGCGAGGTGATCTTCGCGCGCGTCACGCACGATGCCTCGCGCACGATCACGCTGCAGGTGTTCCGCCATCTGTTCTCGCTGTCGCTGCGCTTCCATCTCGAGCGGCAGATGGGCGGCATGTCACGCGACATCGAGCGTGGCTCGCAGGGCATCTCGAGCCTGATCTCCTACACGCTCTACAGCATCCTGCCGACGCTGGTCGAGATCACGCTGGTGATCGGCTACCTGGTGCTCCACTACGACGGGTCGTTCGCGTCGATCGCGCTCGGCGCGCTCGTCCTGTACGTGGTCTACACCGTGCGCGTCACCGAGTGGCGCACGCAGTTCCGCCGGCAGATGAACGAGCAGGATTCCCGCGCCAACACGAAGGCGATCGATGCGCTGATCAATTTCGAGACCGTGAAGTACTTCGGCAACGAGGAGTTCGAGGCGCGCCGATACGATGCGAATCTCGTCGAACGGATGCGCGCGGCGATCCGTTCGCAGACCTCGCTGTCGGTGCTGAACCTCGGCCAGAGCCTGATCGTCGCCACGGCGGTCACGCTGCTCGTGTGGCGGGCCACGGTCGGCGTCGTGAACGGCACGATGACGCTCGGCGATCTCGTCCTCGTCAACGCGTTCATGATCCAGCTGTACGTGCCGCTGAACTTCCTCGGCGTGCTCTACCGCGAGATCAAGCAGGCGCTGATCGACCTCGAGCGGATGTTCCGGCTGCTCGGCGAGCACCGTGACGTGGCCGACGCGCCCGACGCGCGGCCGCTCGAGCTCGACCCCGACCGCGCCCCGCGCATTTGCTTCGAGCACGTGCACTTCGCCTACGACCCGCAGCGCCCGATCCTGCGCGACGTCGATTTCACGATGGAGCCGGGCACGACGACCGCGGTGGTCGGCGCGAGCGGCGCCGGCAAGTCGACGCTCGCGCGGCTGCTCTTCCGCTTCTACGACGTCGACGCCGGACGCGTGACGATCGATGGCCAGGACCTGCGGCAGGTCACGCAACAGAGCCTGCGCGCGGCGATCGGCATCGTGCCGCAGGACACCGTGCTCTTCAACGACACGATCCGCTACAACATCGCGTACGGACGGCCCGGCGCATCGCAGGACGAGATCGAGGCGGCCGCCCGGGCGGCGCAGCTGCACGAGTTCATCGCGTCGCTTCCGCAGGGCTACGACACCAACGTCGGCGAGCGCGGGCTGAAGCTATCCGGTGGCGAGAAGCAGCGCGTCGCGATCGCGCGCACGATGCTGAAGGATCCGCCGATCCTGATCCTCGACGAGGCGACTTCGGCGCTCGACAGCCGCAACGAGCAGGCGATCCAGGAGGCGCTTCGCCGTGCCGCGGTCGATCGCACGACGCTGGTGATCGCGCACCGGCTGTCGACGGTCGTCGACGCCGAGCAGATCCTCGTGATGGCGGACGGGCGCATCGTCGAGCGCGGCGACCACGAGACGCTGCTGCGCGCCGGCGGCGAGTACGCGCGCCTGTGGGCGATGCAGCAAGCCGACGACGAGGCGGCGATGGCGCCGCTGCAGTAGCGGCGCCGGCGACCGGTCAGTCGATCACGCGTCGGTCGCGCACGGCGCCCCGGCCCGGCGCATTGGGCGTCGCGCGCGGCGACGCGCCGGGCGAGACGCGCGGTGCGCCGGGGCGGTCGAAGCGCCCGCCGTCGGGTGCGAACCCGGGCCCGGGCGAGACGCGCGGGCTCTGCCCGTCGCGCCGAATGCCCGGCCGCCCGCGGTCGCGGCCGTCCCGCCGGAAATCGTGGTGCCGATGACGGTCCCCGCGGAAGCGCGGCACGTCGTGGTACCAGAACTCGAAGCGGTACGGCGCGTACGGATACCAGCCGTAGCCCGGATACAGGGGC
>DATGRE010000134.1:0-25166 GCA_035303885.1 Zeimonas sp.
CGGGGCGGCGGGGCGGCGGGGCGGCACGGGGCGGCACGGGGCGGCGCGGAGGCACCGGGCGGCGCGGAGGATGCCGCGCATGCCGGCATCGCTCGCGAGGCGAGCGCTTTTGCCCGTGGAATGCATTCCACGACCGGCGGCGCTCGAAACGCGAGCGTAGGCGAGCGCCGTTGCGGTCGATCCCGGCCGAGCGCAGACGGCGCACTGCGTTGCAGCCGGCGTGTGCCGTCGGGGTCATCCGTGGTGGAGAGCCAGCGCGACGCCGTCGCCAGGAAACCCCGAGAAACGGGCGATTCAGCGCGTGTCGGAATCAGCGCGTGCCAGATGTCCCGACCACCGGGCGTTCTGACGTGTGAAACGCCTTGGACGTGCCGGATGTCCCGTGAAGCGGGAGTTTTCGAGCGGGCTGACGGGCGCGTGCGTCACGCGTCGTGGGGACGCACGCTGCGAGCGCAGAAACCCTCGGGATCGGCTTTCCGTTTGCAGCCGGCATCGACGAGCGGCAGTGCGCTCCGGCACGTGCTGGCCGATGCGGTCGGAACGGATACGGACGCGTGTCGGCGTCACGCCGGTTCCTGCGGGCCGCGTGCTCTCCGGCGACGAACGCAGGGCCGCTCTTCCCGTCGGCCGCGCAGTCCCCGCCACGCCGCGCAGTCCCCGCCACGCCGAGCGGCCCGCGCCACGCCGCGCAGCCCGCGCCACGCCGCGCAGCCCGCTCGACACCGTGCAGTCCGCCCGATACCGCGAAGTCCGCCCTGCGCCGAGCAGTCCGCCCCGCGCCCGCTGCGACGACGAGCAGGCAACGAGGCGCGTCGCACGCCGACTGCATCTTCGTCGACCGGCGGCCTCGACGCCGATCATGCCCAAGTACGCGGACGACACTGCCCGGTCTTCGAGCAGTCGCCGCGCCCGCCCTTCGCCGGCGGTGCGAGCGTCCTCGTGCAGATGGCCGCGGCCGGTGCTCGCGAGGCTGCGCCGCGCGTTCTGGCCGCGGCCGGCGATCGCCGGCCTGCGCCGCGCGTTCTGCTCCACCAGCAGGGTGTTCACGCCGGCGTCCTCGACGCGCCCGAGTGCGCGGAAGCAGCACGAGCGCGCCGCGTCACCCGCTGGACGAGCGGCGCGAGAACGCTGCCGATCGCGGCGGCGGCGAGCAGCACCAGTGGCCGGGCGAGCTGCTCGCCGCGCACCGCCACCGTCCCGGAGCCGGCGCCGAAGAAGGCGACGATCGCCATCGAGACGCATCCCGCCGTTGCGCAGAACGGCTCTCACCGCGGAGCACCTCGCGGCCGATTTCGGCGATGATTCGCGATCTCACCGGTTGCCGGATCCGCATCGTCGGCAGACCGTCCCAGGCTGCGTTGCGCGGTGCGGCGGCTCGGCGTGCCGTGCGCTCTCGCAGTGGCGGGCGACGACGAGACGTGATCGCGGCTCTCCGGGACACAGCGTCCGCGTGTCGTCGTCGACGGAATGAAGGCCCTCGATGGAGCATCCCGAATTGAAACTGCGAACCGACCTCGATCCCGTGCGCGTGCGTGAAGGCGAGTTGCTCTGGACACCCGATCCCGGGCGCGTCGCGAACACCCGCCTTGCCGAGTACCTGCGCTGGCTCGAACGCGAGCGCGGCCTCGCCTTTTCCGACTACGCGGCGCTGCACCGCTGGTCGGTCGGCGATCTCGACGCGTTCTGGCGCTCGATCTTCGACTATTTCGACGTGCGCTCGTCGACGCCGGTCGGCCCCGTGCTGGGCCGGCGGACGATGCCCGGCGCGGAATGGTTCCCCGGGGTTCGGCTCAATTACGCAGAGCACGTGCTGCGCAACGAGCGTCCCGGCGAGGACGCGCTGCTGTATCTTGACGAGACGCGCCCGCTCGCCGCGCTGCGCTGGGAGGTGCTCGGCGCGCAGGTGCGCACGCTCGCCACGCGCCTGCGTTCGCTGGGCGTCGCGCCCGGCGACCGCGTCGTCGCGTACCTGCCGAACGTGCCCGAGGCGATCGTCGCGATGCTGGCGACGACCGCGATCGGCGCGATCTGGTCGAGCGTCTCGCCGGACTTCGGCGCGAGCGGCACGCTCGATCGAATCGCGCAGCTGCAGCCGAGAGTGCTGTTCTGCGCGGACGGCTATCGCTACGGCGGGAAGGCCTTCGATCGGCGCAACGAACTGCGTTCGATCGTCGCCGGGCTCGAGGCGCTCGAGCACGTCGTCGTGTTGCCGCGCCTCGGCGACGCGCCTCTCGATTTCGAAGGCGTCCAGGTGCACCGATGGGACGAGCTGCTGGGCGGCACCCCGACGGCGGCCGAGGGGTTCCGCTTCGAGCAGGTTCCCTTCGACCATCCGCTGTGGATCCTCTTCTCGTCGGGCACGACCGGGCTGCCGAAGGCGATCGTGCACGGGCACGGCGGGATCCTGCTCGAGATGCTCAAGCTGGTCGCGCTGCACATGGATCTGCGCCGCGGCGAGCGCATGTTCTTCTTCAGCACGACCGGCTGGATGATGTGGAATTTCCTGGCCAGCTCGATGCTGTGCGGCGTCGTGCCGGTGCTCTACGACGGACACCCGGCGCATCCGGACGTCGACGTGCTGTGGCGGATGGCGCAGGACTGCGGCGCGTCCTATTTCGGTGCGAGCCCGACCTACGTCGACATCCTCTCGAAGGCGGGCGTCGTCCCGGGAGAACGCTACGACCTGTCGCGGCTGCGCGCGGTGATGCCGGCCGGCTCGCCGGTGTCGCCCGCGCACACCGCCTGGTTCTACCGCAACGTGAAGGCCGATCTCTGGGTGTGCACCGGCAGCGGCGGCACCGACGTCTGTACCGGCTTCGTCGGCGGCGTGCCCACCGAACCGGTGTACGCGGGCGAGATCCAGGCGCCGCATCTGGGCGTCGCGGCGCAGGCGTGGAACGACGCCGGCGAGAGCGTCGTCGACGAGGTCGGCGAGCTCGTCATCACGCAGCCGATGCCGTCGATGCCGGTGAAGTTCTGGAACGATCCGGACGGCAGCCGCTACCGCGAGTCGTATTTCGGCGTCTTCCCCGGCGTCTGGCGTCAAGGCGATTTCTTCCGCATCAATGCGCGCGGTGGCTGCTTCGTGCTCGGCCGCAGCGACGCGACGCTGAACCGGCACGGCGTGCGCATCGGCACCGCCGAGATCTATCGCGCGCTCGCCGCGCTGCCGGAAATCGACGATGCGCTGATCGTCAATCTCGATCTGCCGGGCGGCAAGTTCTTCATGCCGCTGTTCGTCAAGCTGCGCGCGGGCGCCACGCTCGACGACGCGCTCGTCGCGCGCATCGAGGAGTGCCTGCGCAGCGCGTACACGCCGCGGCACGTGCCCGACCGGATCTATCGCGTCGACGCGATTCCGGCGACGCTCACCGGCAAGAAGATGGAAGTCCCGGTGCGCAAGATCCTGCTCGGCGTTCCGGCCGAGCGCGCGGCGAACCGCAGCGCGATGGCCGACCCGGGCGCGCTCGACTGGTTCGTGCGATACGCGCAGACGCAGCGCGACTTCGTGCGGCCCGAGGGCTGACGGAGCGGCGCTGCACCGCCTCGGGCGCGCGAGGCGCCGCCGGCCGCCGCCGTTCGACGCCGCCGGCCGCCCGCCGCCGGGCCGCGTCTCAGGCCTTCGACGTGCCGCCTACGGCTGCGCCCTGCCGCGCGACCTGGGCCGCGGCCTGCTGCATCTGCTCGTACGCCGTGCGCGCGGCGTCCATCGACCTCGAGATGAAATCGAAGGCGCCGCCGGCGCCGCCCGGGGCGTTGCGGGCGAGCGCCTCGACGGCCTCGGCGAGCTGCTCGTTGCTGCGCGCGATCTGCTGCTCGACGAGCGCTCCGATGTCCACGCCGGTTTCCTGCGCGATCGCGTACACGGCGTTCGCATAGGCCGCGAATTTCTCGGGCGGCAGCATCGCGAAGCTGGTGACGAGCTCGGTCAGCGTCTCGGTGTCGCGCGCCTCGAGCAACGCCCGGATCTGCTCGCTCGACTGCTCGAGCGATGCCCGTGCGGTCTGCATGTTCAGTTCGGCCAGCCGTCGGAATCCCTCGATCGTCTTCGCGGCCGCCGCACCGGTGAATTCGATCGTGTCGCTTTGCAGCTTCTGCAGGTCGGCTCCGCTGGGCAACGGCTTGGGCATGTTCGCGCTCCTGTTCGGGACGGATTCGGGAAGTGCCCGGCCACGGGACGCCCGCGGCCGGGCCGGAGGGCCGTGAACGATCGTCCGCGCCGCGCGGGGCCGCGTCAAGCGTAGGCGCACTGCGGGGTCGGGGTAGCTTGGCAAGGTAGGATTCGAGCGCTTCGCGCCTTCGAAGCGAGACACGTCGTGCAGCGCTTCTTCATCGTCCTCGGCCTGGTTCTCGTTGCCGTCGGCCTGCTGTGGCCGTGGCTGTCGCGGTTCCCATGGGGTCGCCTGCCGGGCGACATCTCGGTCGTGCGCGAGAATTTCAGCTTTCACTTCCCGATCACGACTTCGATCGTCGTCTCGATCATCCTGACGCTGATCGTCTGGTGGCTGCGCAAATAGCGATCGGGGCCGTCACCCGGGCAGGAGCCGGCGCATCTGCAATGCGAGCGCACCGAGTCCGGCCATCAGCGCGACGAAGGCGATCCAGCCGCCGACCCAGGGCACCCGCGCGAGGAAGGCGAGCAGGACGACGGCGAGCACAGCGGCGACGACGCGTCGCATCACGGCGTCGGCTTCGGACGATGGCAGTCGCGTGACGAACCAGTCGCCGATGCCGACCGCCGCCACGATCCACGCGACCGGCAGCAGCATCAGGTAGACGAGCAGCGCGAGCAGGCCGAGCGGGATGCCGATGACGGTGACGAAGGCCAGCACGGCGGCGATCGGCGTGCAGACGAGCACGATGAAGCCGAGCAGCAACGCGAAGCCCGGTCGCCGGTGCAGCGCCTGCGAGACCGCGGCGCTCGCGCGCGGCGCGACTGCGACCGCGATCGCGGCGAGCAGCGCGAGGCCGATCGTCCAGAGCACGGCGAAGGCGGTGCCGATCCAGCGCATCGGCCGCTCGTGCGCTTCTTCTGCCGATTCCGCACCGAGGCGCTCGACCGTGCCGGTGACCTGCGCGGTCGGGTCGCGTTGCAGCGGCTCACTGCTGCGGTAGCGCAGGCTGCCGTCGATGCGCGCGTTCGGGCCGAGCTCGATGCTGCCCGCGGCCACGTCGACGTCGCCGCCGATTCGCCCGTCGATTCGCACGTGTCCGCCCGCGGCGCCCACCGAGCCGTCGACGGTGCCGAGCAACTCGACGCGACCGGCGGTGACCGTGAGGTTTCCGGCGACGTGCGCCGGCGCCTCGATCTGCACCTGGCCGCCGGCGAGCCGGGCGTTGTGTGCGACGCGGCCGACGAGGGTCAGGCGGCCGCCGGCCGCGTAGACGGATCGGCCGACGTCGGCGCCGAGCCGGACCGTGCCGCCGGCGACCACTGCGTCTCCCGCGACCGGCGCCTCGACGTCGACGCTGCCCGCCGCGGCGAACAGGTCGCCGTCGACCGGGGCCCGCTCGGTGACGCTCGCGCCGGCGACGAAGCGGTCGAAGTCGCCGGGCGCAGCCGTCGCGGCCAGCGCGAAGCCGAGGAACGATGCGACCGCCAGCAGCCGTACGGCGGCGAGGACGCCGCCGTTGCGGGCCGGCCGGTGGTTCAGTGTGCCGCTCCGGTGGCGTCGGCCCCCAGCACGTAGCGCAGGCATTCGGCGACGCCGGCCGGCGACAACGATTCGCCGGCGCGCGACGTCATCGTGAGCACGGTGCTGCCGCCTTCCTCGTGTGCGTGGCAGTCGGCCACGCGGGCGCACTCGCCCGACGGACAGGACCACCAGCTCAGCGAGCGGCACGCGTGCACCGCCTCGAGCACCTGTTGTGCCGTGTGCGAATCGTTCTCGATCCGCACCAGCAGTCGTGCGCCGTGGCCTTCGATCCGAAAGCTCATGTCTCCTCCGCTTCCGCGCATCTGCCGCAGTCCGGCAGTTCGTCACGCCACTCTAGTCCGATGCGTCGTCAAGTCAATCGCCGCGGTGCAACGGCGTGTGCGCGGTGCGTGCGTCACTTCAGCGCGATGACGCCGCAGGCGACGCGTGCGCCGGAATCGCCCGCCGGCTGCGAGCGGAAGTCGTCGCGCTGCGCGTGCACGACGACGGCGCGGCCGACCAGGTTGGTCGCACCGCCGCGCAGCGACGCGCCGCGCATCGTCGCGTTCAGCCGCGCGTTGCCGTTGGCGTCGGCGTGCAGCATCGGTAGGTCGCCGAGATGGTGCTCGCTCTGCATCGGGTCGCCGTGCGGCTTGCCGGTGGGATTGAAATGTCCGCCCGCGCTGGTTGCATCCGGCGCGCTGCAGTCGCCCTTCTCGTGGACGTGGAAGCCGTGCGGCCCCGGCGTCAGGCCGCTGAACGAGGCGGCCACGACGACGTCGTCGCCGCGTTGCGTGAACTCGACGACGCCTCGGGCGGTGTGTCCCTGCGTCGGTGCGACGTCGGCGCGTGCCGCGGCACCGGACGAGCGGCCCCAGGGCATCGATGAACAGCCGGCGACCAGCACGGCGGTGCAGGCGAGGGCGGAAACGGCGGCGGTTCTCATGGCGACTCCTGTCGGGGTAGGCACGACAGTCTGTCAGGCGTCGCGTCGAGGGCCCGTCCGTGGGTCGACCGTCGGTGCGGGTTTTCGGAACCGTCGGCACCGATGCCGCCGATGCGATCGGCCGCATCGCTACAGTTCGCGCGCGCACCGGCCGATAAGGCCGTCATGCGGCCTCTGCGAACGTTCCTGCGATTCCGGAAGATCAGTCACCGGCTCGGTGCCGGCTTCGGCGTCGTTCTCGCGATCGGCGTCGCGATGGCGCTCGCCGCGGGATACCAGGTCCGGACCATCCAGCAACACGACGACGAGAACGCGCGCCACATCGAGCGCTTGCGGATCGTCGAGCGCTGGTCGGCGCTCGTTCGCAGCAACCTCGATCGGGCATTGACGGCGTCGCGCCTCGATGCGGCCACGAGCGCGGATCCGGCGCTCGAAGCGCGCCTGAATCGACTGCGCGGGCAGCTGAACGAGGAGATGGCGCGGATCGCGGCGCAGAGCGAAGCGCTGAATGCGCAGGTCGCGGCGCTGTCGGACGAGGATGCGCTCGCCGGTCGCATCGCCCAGGTGGACGCCGCTCGCGCCGAGTTCGTCCGCGTGCGCGCGCAGGTGCGCGACGACATCCTGATGGGGGACGACGAGCAGGCGATCGACGATCGGCTCGTCCCGCTGGCCGGGTCGATGCTCGCGTCGCTCGACGCGCTGGGCGAGGCGCTCGAGCAGCGCAGCGCGCAGGCGCAGCTCGCGCTGCGGCAGTCGGTGCGGCAGGCGCTCGTGCTGCTCGCCGCGATCTGCATTGCGGCCATCGCGATCGGCGCGTTCATCGCCTGGCGCACCAGCCGCTCGCTGACCGTGCCGATGGCCGATGCGGTGCGCATCGCCGAGTCGATCGCCGAAGGCGACCTCTCGCAGTCCTGCGGGTCCGGGCGCGCCGACGAGATCGGCTCGCTGCTGCGCAGCCTCGCCCAGATGCAACGCCGGCTCGGCGAAACCGTCTCGTCGATCCGCGAGAGCGCCGAGTCGATTCGGGTGACGAGCGCCGAGGTCGCCACCGGAAACGCGGACCTGAGCGATCGTACCGAGAGCGCCGCCGGCAGCCTCCAGCAGACGGCGAGCACGATGGCGCAGCTCACGGGCGCGGTCGACCAGTCGGCCGCCTCCGCACGGGAAGCCGATCGCATCGCGGCGTTGGCCACGGAAGTCGCCGAGCGCGGCGGGCAGGCGATGAGTGCCGTGACGGAGACGATGGAGGCGATCGAGAGCAGCGCGAGGCGTGTCTCGGAGATCCTCGCCGTGATCGACGGCATCGCGTTCCAGACCAACCTGCTCGCGCTGAACGCCGCCGTCGAAGCCGCGCGCGCCGGCGACCGGGGCCTCGGCTTCGCCGTCGTCGCCGCCGAGGTGCGTTCGCTCGCGCAGCGCTCGGCCGATGCGGCCGGCCAGATCAAGGTGCTGATCGACCGCAGCGTCGGCGAGGTGGAGTCGGGCACCCGGCTCGTCGGAGACGCCGGGGAGACGGTTCGCGAGCTGCTCGGACGCGTGCGCGCCGTCAGCGAGCGGATCGCCGCGATCAGCTCGGCCGCCGGCGAGCAGAGCATCGGCATCGGCTCGATCAACGGAGCGATCGCCGAGCTGGATCGCGTCACGCAGCAGAACGCGGCGCTCGTCGTGCAGAGCGCCTCGGCGGCACGCAGGCTGAGCGAGCAGGCCGAGCAGATGTCGGTCTCGCTCGCGCGCTTCCGGCTGGCTTCGCAGGAGCGCGCCGAAGCGTCGGTCTAGGCGCTCGCGTCCGGGGCCTGGGTCCGCTTCGTGGAGGCTCCCGGTGCGTCGACCAGGAGCGTTTCGGCGACGGCGGCGACCTCGCAATCGGGCGTCGCACCGCGCCGCTCGAGGACGACGAAATCGCCGTCGGCGAGCGCGAGCAGCGGGTGGTGCCAGGTACCGCGCGCGAAGGTGATGCCGGCGCGTGCATCGACGCGGAACGCACGCAAGGTCGACAGGTCGGGCCGCGCGTCGCCGAGCGCGACGACGACGGCGAAGGGCGTCGCACCGAGCGCAACGAAGGTCTGGCTGCCGCGCCGATGGCGCTCCAGCGCGCGCACGACGAAGGGAAGGCGCACCGCCCGCGCGCGGAACACGGCCAGTGCGGGTCGCCCCCCGTGATCGACGACGTCGGGATCGGGCAGGTCGATGCGCTGCGCGGTGCCGTCGTTGACGGGACGGCCGATTCGTTCGCCGGCGCCGACGATCGTGCCGTACGGCGCGAAGGCGTCCGGCACGAGCGCCTGCAGCAGGAGCGTCGGCATCGTCATCGCGCTATCGCAGCGGAAGGCTGGCTCGCGCGAGACCGTCCGAGCCGATCGTTGAAGGCCGCCGGGAACGGCCAGGCCCCGCGGGCGCGCTCTACGGTGAGCTCGGGGTCGTGTCGCCGGAACGCGCGGACGACGCGTCGGGCTTCGGACGTGCACCCGCATGCGCGGCGGCCGCGGCAACGATCCGCGAGATCGCGCGCACGAGGCTGCTCGTGTTCCCGGCCGATGCGGCGGCGCTGCGCGCACTCGGCGAAGAGGCGGCCGAGGCGCGCATCTGGGCCGGCATCCATACACGCAGCGACGTCGATGCAGGAGCCGGGCTCGGTCGGGTCGTCGCCTGGAAAGGGCTGCAGAAGGCCGGCTGGTCGGTGCCGTAGCCGGTTCAGAAATTGATGCCGAGCCATTCGCGCACCTGCGCATGCAGGTCGCCGGCGAAATCGGCGGGCGTTCCCTCGGCGGTGATCTCGCCGAGGCTCATCACGTAGATGTGGTCGGACATCGCGACGACGCGGCGCACGTTGTGGTCGACGAGCAGAATGCCCATCCCGGATTTCGCGAAGGCGTCGATCCATTCGAAGACTTCGGCCGCGACGCGCGGCGCCAGGCCGATGCTCGGCTCGTCGATCAGGCACACCTCGGGCTGCACCATGTACGCCTTGGCGAACTCGAGCGATTTCTGCTGGCCGCCGGAGAGGTCGCCGGCCTGTGCCGAGAGCTTCTCCTTCAGCACCGGGAAGCGCTCGAGCGTGTCGGCATAGCGTTGCTCGAGCACCTCGTCGAAGCGCGCGCGCCGGCCCTCGAGCGCCAGGCGAAGATTCTCGGCCACCGTCATGTACGGAAACAGGCTCGATTCCTGCGGGATGTACCACAGCCCGTCGTCGATCATCGCGTGCGCGGGCCGCCCCGAGATGTCGCGTCCGCGCAGGACGACGCGGCCGGACTTCGGCAGCAGGAAGCCGCAGATCGTCTTCATCAGCGTCGACTTGCCGGCGCCGTTCAGTCCGATCAGTCCGCTGATGCGGCCGGCCCGCACCGACATCGAGACGTTGCGCAGCACGTCGATGTCGCCGAGGTAGCCGGCGGTGACCTTCTCGACGGCGAGAAGCGGCTCGTCTGCGCCGCCGCGCCGAGCGGCCTCGTGCACCGCGGCGTGCCGTTCGGGCGCGACTTCAGGCATGGTCGACCTCGTCGGCGGCGTGCTCGCCCAGGTACGCCTCGATCACGGAAGGGTCCCGCAGCACCTGTTGCGTCGGCCCTTCGGCGAGCACCTTCCCGGCGTTCATGCACACCGCACGCGGGCACAGCTCGACGACCACCGGCATGTCGTGGCTCACGAGGACGAAGGTCTGCCCGCCGGTGTTGCGTCGGCGGATGAACGCGGCCATGGTCTCCTTCATCACCGGATGCACAGCGGCGAAGGGCTCGTCGAGCAGCGCGAGCCGCGGCGGAACCATGAAGCACATGCCGAACTCGAGCAGCTTCTTCTGGCCGCCCGACAGCTGTCCGGCGTCCAGGTGCATCACGTGCGCGAGCTGCAGTTCCTCGAGCAGCTCGATCGCCCGCATCGACGCGCGCCGCTCGTCGAGGCCCAGTGCCAGCCCGCAGACGACGAGGTTGTCGAAGGCGCTCACGCGGGCGAACACGCGGGTCAGCTGGAACATCCGGAGCACGCCCAGGCGCGTGAGCCTTGCCGGGTCGAGCCCGAGCACCTCGCGGCCGTCGAGCCGCACATGCCCGGCGTCGGCGCGCATGTGTCCCGAGAGCAGGTTCAGCAGCGTGGTCTTGCCGGAGCCGTTCGGTCCGATCAGTCCGAGCAGCTCGCCTTCGTCGACGTGCAGGCTCGCGCCGTCGACGGCGCGCAGCCCGCCGAAGCGCTTGGTGACCGAGTCGACCTCGAGGAGCGCGCTCATGCCTGTCCCGCCGGAGAGGGCGGCGCGGACGCGGCCGGTGCGCGGCGCGCGAACGCGTTGCGCGCGAGCCCCCAGAGTCCTTCGCGGAAGAAGCGCGCGAAGACGATGACGAGCAGCGCGAACACGATCATCTGCACGTTGCCGACGTCGCGCAGCATCTCGGAGGCGACGTAGACGAGCACCGCGCCGATCAGCGGACCGACCAGCGTGCCGATGCCGCCGATGACGACCATCGCGATGACGATGCCGGTCTGGGCGATCAGGCCGAGCTCGGGACTGACGAGCTGCGCGAAGGTGCCGTAGAGTCCGCCGGCGAATCCGCAGATCCCGCAGCTGACGAAGAACGCGATGGTCTTCGCGCGCACGACGTTCACGCCGCGGCTCGCGGCGCCTACCTCGTCGTCGCGGATCGCCATCAGGAAGCGGCCGATCGGCGCGCGCAGCATCGCGTAGACGAGCAGCGTGGCGGCGGCGAGCGCGACCAGGAACAGGTAGTAGTTGGCGACGCGGCTGTCCACGAGCGCGGGAACGTTCAGTCCCTGGTCGCCGCGCGTGAAATCGATCGAGTTGTAGACGACCAGGCGCGCGATCTCGGCGAACGACAGCGTGGTGAGCGCGAGATACGGGCCCGACAGGCGCAACACGATGCGGCCGAGCACCAGGCCGATGAGTCCCGGCACGACGATCGACATCGGCAGCCCGATCGCCAGCGGTACGCTCCAGTGCCAGGCGAGCAGGCCGGTGGTGTAGCCGCCGAGCATCGCGAATGCGGCCGGTGCGAGCGAGAACTGTCCGGCGTAGCCCGCGAGCAGGTTCCAGCCGACCGAGAGCATCGCGAAATACATGCTGACGATCAGCACGCCGAGCCAGTACGGCGACGAGACGAAGAGCGGCACCAGCGCGAGCGCGGCCAGCACGACGAGCGAAAGCAGCATCTCCTCGCCGAGCTTGCGGCGCAGGAAATTGCGGTGCGAAGGCAGCTTCATCGGATCACACCTCGCGCACGCGCTCGCCGAGCAGCCCTTGCGGGCGCAGCAGCAGCACGAGGATCAGCAGCACCAGGCCGAAGGTGTCGCGGTAGTCGTAGGACAGGTAGACCGCGCCGAAGCTCTCGAGCACGCCGAGCAGCAGCGACGCGACGATGCTCCCCGGGATCGAGCCCATGCCGCCGATCACGACGATGACGTAGGACTTCACGGCCGGGAAGATGCCGACGTCGGGCGACGGGTTGATCACCGGCGCGAGCAGTGCGCCGGCGAGCGCGGCGAGCACGCCCGAGGCCATGAAGACGATGCTGCTCGCGCGCGCGGTGTCGATGCCGGCGATCGACGCGCCGAGCCGGTTCTGCGCGACCGCCTGCACCTGGCGGCCCCACAGCGAGCGGCGGATGAACAGCGCCAGTCCGACCAGCAGCACGATCGCGACGATCGCGGTGATCAGCTTCTGGCCGCTGATCATGAACGGGCCGAGCGACATGCGCGTGACCTCGGACAGCGACGGACCGCGCATCGGATACGGTCCGATCACCTTGTCGACCAGGTTGATCAGCAGCAGCGACAGCCCGAAGGTGACGACGACGGCGTACTCGTCCTTCATCAGGCCCCACGAGCCGTAGCCGGCGTACAGCGGGCGCATCAGCCACCGTTCGGTGGCCCAGCCGAGCAGCGCCCCGGCGAGCGCGGCCGCGGGCAGCGCGAGCCACGGCGGCACGCCGAGCGCGAGCGAGATCAGCGTGTAGGTGTAGGCGCCGATCATGTAGAACTCGCCGTGCGCGAAATTCACGACCTTCAGGATGCCGAAGATCATCGTCAGGCCGACGGCCATCAGCGCGTAGAACAGGCCGATGATCAGCCCGTTGACGAACAGGTCGAGTGCGAGCAAGCGCGAGATCTCCGCGGGGGCGCGTGAAGGATCGCTCCTTCACGCGCTCGGGCTGCGGGCAGTGCCGTCGTCGGTGCGGCGCGTGCGCGCCGTCAGTTCGACGGCTTCTGGATCCGGTCGATGTGCAGGGGCTCGCCGGGCACCTGGATGAGCGTGGTCTGGCTGAGCGGCTGGTTCACCTCGGTGAGCTGGTAGGTGACGTACGGGATGTCGACCCACTGCTGGAACGTGTAGCCGGGCTCCTTCGAGAACGAGAACTTGCCGCGCGTGCCCTCGAACTCGATGTTCCGAAGCGCCTCGATGATCTTCGCGCCTTCGGTGGATTTCGCCTGCTCGATCGCGCGTGCGATCAGCAGCACGGAGTCGGCGGCCTGGAAGATCAGCCGGTTCGGCTCGTTGCCGCGCTGCTTCTGGTACGCCTCGCCGACCTGCCTGCCGAGCTCGGGCATCGGCATCTTCGGGTGGTACAGGCCGAAGGCGAGCATGTTCTTGCCGGCCTCCTTCACGTTGTCCCAGAAATCGGGATAGTCGGCGATGCCCGCACCGTCGTAGAACCACGTCTTCGCGCTCGGCGCGACGCCCTGCTCGTACAGCTGGTTCATCAGGATGTACGCCGCGGGCGGCAGCATGATGTTGACGACGAGGTCGGGCGCATTCGCGCGCAGCGGCAGCACCGCCGGCGTGAAGTCCTTGCCGGCGCGGTCGAGTGCGACGTACTTGTACTGCGTGTCGGGCGCGGCCTTCTTCAGGAATTCCTCGAGCAGCTTCGCCTGGCCGATGCCGTAGTCGGTGTTCTCGGCGAAGGCGACGACGCTCTTGACCTTCAGCGCCGCGATCGTCTCGGCCATCGCCGACGAGACGCGCGTGTTGTAGTTGCCCGGGTTGAACACCTCCGGGTAGCCTTTCTTGCGGACGTCGTCGGACCAGCAGTTCGTGTTGACGTACGGCGTCTGGTAGCGATGCGCGACCTCGATCGCGGCCAGGCACACCGAGCTCTGGTGCCCGCCCGTGACGGCGACCACCTTGTCGCGGGTGATCAGCTTCTCGGCGGCGGCTCGCCCCTTCTCGGGCACGCCCTGATCGTCCTCGTAGAGGATCGACAGCGGACGGCCCATCACGCCGCCCTGGTCGTTGATCATCTTCGTCATGATCTCGACCCCGTCGCGCACCTGCGTGCCCTGCACGACGGAGCCCGGCGGCGACTGCGCGATGCTCACGCCGATGACGATCGGGTCGGCGGCCAGCGCCGGCATCGCGAAGCCGGCGGTGAACAGGAGCGCGGCGAATCGGAACGCTCGGTTCATGTCTTCCTCCTTCTTTTCTATTGGTTTTCCGGTTTCCGCCATCGGTGGCGTGTCGCGGCTAGTGTAAGCGCGCCGGCGTGCGCGTGGGCATCATCCCCGCGCCTAGCGCGGGCCGCGGCGGCCGGCGACCGGAATCGCGCCCCCGCTAGACTGTCGGGCGAACGCATCCAATCCGGAGTTTCCGCATGTACGAACGCATTCTCGTGCCCTACGACGGCAGCGCGACGTCCGAGGCGGCGCTGGCCGAGGCCGTGCGCCTGGCGAAGCTGTGCTCGGCCCGCCTGCGCCTGATCCACGTGGTGGATCCGCTCACGCACATCAGCGGCTTCGAGGTGGGATCGGTGTACGCGCGCGAGATCCTGCCCGGACTGCTCGCCGCCGGCGACGCGCTGCTCGAGAAGGCGCGCGCGCCGATCGAGGCGCAGGGGCTCGCCGTCGAGAGCGAGCTGATTCAGAGCAGCGGCGAGCGCGTCGCACGCATCGTCGTCGAGCAGGCCGAATCGTGGAAGGCCGATCTCGTCGTCATCGGCACGCACGGACGGCGCGGCATCGACCGGGTGCTGATGGGCAGCGACGCCGAGCTCGTCGCACGCACCTCGCCCGTGCCGGTGCTGCTGGTGCGCGCGCAGCGCTGACCGGTTTTCCCTTCTGGAGGTTCTCATGAACATCGACGAGCTCGTCGCGATCGACATCCACACGCACGCCGAGACCTCGACGCGCATGCTGCCCGACGAGGCCGAAGCCGAGGCGCTCGAGGCGCGCGGCCGCTATTTCCGCTACGAGGTCAAGCACCCGACGATCGCGCAGATGGCCGACCACTACCGCGCGCGCAAGATCGGCTTCGTCGTCTTCTGCGTCGATCACGAGCGGGGGATGGGCGTCAAGCGCATCTCCAACGAGGAGGTCGCCGAGTCGGCCGCGGAGCATGCCGACATCTGCATCCCGTTCGCCAGCATCGATCCGGCGCGCGGCAAGATGGGCGTGCGCGAGGCGCGACGCCTGATCGAGCACTACGGGGTCAAGGGCTTCAAGTTCCACCCGATCATCCAGGGCTTCTACCCGAACGACCGCGACGTCTACCCGCTGTACGAGGTGATCGCCGAGGCCGGCCTTCCGGCGCTGTTCCACACCGGGCAGACGGGCATCGGCGCCGGGATGCGCGGTGGCGGCGGACTGCGCATCAAGTACGCGAATCCGATCCACATCGACGACGTCGCCGCGGATTTCCCCGACCTGCAGATCGTGATGGCGCATCCCGGCGTGCCGTGGCAGGACGAGCAGCTGTCGGTGGCGCTGCACAAGCCGAACGTCTGGATCGACCTGTCGGGCTGGTCGCCCAAGTACTTCGAGCCGAAGCTCGTGCAGTACGCGAACACGCTGCTGAAGGATCGCGTGCTGTTCGGCACCGACAACCCCGTGATCCTGCCCGATCGGTGGATCGCCGATTTCGAGAAGCTCGCGATCAAGCCGGAAGTGCGTCCACTGATCATGAAGGAGAACGCCGTCCGCCTGCTGAAGCTCGCGCCGACCGGCTCCCCGGCCGCTTGAACGCGATCTTCCTCGCGATCGTCGTCGTCGCCTTCGGCACGGCGGCCTGGCGCGAGCTCGCCGTGGCACGCGCCGACGGCGTGCCTTCGCCGATGCAGGAGCTGTCGACGGCGACGATCGCGTCGGCGGGCGATGCGGTCACGCTCGCGATCGGGCTCGTCGGCGCGATGGCGCTGTTCCTCGGCCTGATGAAGGTCGCCGAGGCGGGCGGGCTGCTCACGATCCTCGCGAGGCTGATTCGCCCGCTGATGACGCGGCTGTTCCGCGACGTCCCGGCGGAGCATCCCGCGATGGGCGCGATGGTGCTCAACCTCTCGGCCAACGCGCTCGGCCTGGGCAACGCCGCGACGCCCTTCGGCATCCGCGCGATGCAGGAGCTCGACCGGCTGAACCCACGCCCGGGCACCGCCACCGACGCGATGGCGCTGTTCCTCGCGATCAACACGTCGAGCGTCACGCTGCTGCCCACCACGGTGATCGCGCTGCGGGCGTCGGCGGGCTCGAGCGACCCGGCGGGGATCCTGCCGACGACGCTGTTCGCGTCGATCTGCGGGACGATCGCGGCGGTCGTGACGGCGCTCGCGCTCGCACGCCGGTTTCCGATGGACGGGCCGGCGGGTGCGGCGCGCGCGGCGCGGCCGGAGGCTTCGTCCGACGGCGGTGCGGACCGCGTCGAGCGCGCCGTCGCCGAATCCGGCCTCGAAGCGGATCGGCTCGCCTATCCGTTGTGGGTCTCGGTGCTCGCGCTGGTCGCGCTGGCGGCGCTCGTTCCGATCACCGTCGTCTGGGGTCGCACGGTCTCGCCGTGGATCGTTCCCGCGCTCGTCGCCGGTTTCCTGTGCTTCGGGCTGCTGCGCGGCGTTCGCGTCTACGAGAGCTTCGTCGAAGGCGCGAAGGAGGGCTTCGAGGTCGCGGTGCGGGTCATCCCGTACCTCGTCGCGATTCTCGTCGCCATCGGCATGCTGCGCGCGAGCGGCGCGCTCGAGGCGATCGTCGCGGCGATCGGCGGATTCACCGCGCGTTTCGGGCTGCCCGCCGAGGCGCTGCCGATGGCGCTGCTGCGCCCGCTGTCGGGCTCGGGCGCCTACGGCGTAATGGCGTCGATCATCGGCGATCCGGCGATCGGTCCCGATAGCTACACCGGCTATCTCGTGAGCACGCTGCAGGGCTCCTCGGAGACGACGTTCTACGTGCTCGCCGTCTATTTCGGCGCGGTGCAGGTGCGCCGCGTGCGGCATACGCTCGTTGCGGCGCTGACCGCCGATTTCGTCGCCGTGGTCGCTGCGGTGGCCGCCTGCCGCTATCTGTTCGGCTGAATGTTCGGCTGCGTGTTCGGCTGCGTGTTCGGCTGGAGCGCGAGCTTGCCGACGCACCGGATTGCGCGCGTGCGACCGTCGCCGATGCGGTGCCGTGTGCGCCGCGGCCTGCCCGACGATCCTTCGCCGCAATTCTTCGTCGACGCGGATCGAGTACACTCTGCGTCGCGCTTTCGCGCGCATCCGCTGGGGGTGCTGCCGTCCGGATCCTTGCCGGACGTCGGCTGAGACAGTCCCTTCGAACCTGATTGAGGTAATCCTCGCGCAGGGAAGCCATGACGAACGTCGTCCGCAACACCGCTCTCGTTCCGCTCTCCGACACCGAACGCCTGTTCGGCTGGCGCGACCACGCCGCGCTCTGGCTGAGCCTCGGCGTCGGCCTGCTCGTCATGCAGGTCGGCGCCTATCTCGTTCCCGCGATGGGCACCCGGCAGGCCCTCGTCGCGATCCTCGCCGGATCGATCCTCGGCTCGGGGCTGCTCGCGTGGACCGCCCGGATCGGCTGCGAGAGCGGCCTGTCGAGCGCCGGGCTGATGCATGCCGCCTACGGCAGCCGCTTCGCGCGACTGCCCGTGTTGCTGAACGTCGTGCAGCTGATCGGCTGGACGACGTTCGAGCTCGTCGTGATGCGCGACGGGACGATCGCGATCGCCCGGCAGGGCGGATGGCTGCAAGCGTCGGTCTGGCCGATCGTCGTCACGCTCGCCTGGGGCGCGCTGCTCGTCGCGCTGCTCTCCGGCTCGATGGTGCGGCTCGTGCGGCGCTTCGTCGGCCGCTACGGGCTGCCGCTGGTCGTGCTGTCGCTGATCTGGCTGAGCTGGCAGTTTCTCGGCCGCGCGCAGACGATCGGCTGGGAGACGCTGTGGAACCGGTCGGGCGACGGCGGCATGAGCACGCTCTCGGCGCTCGATCTCGTCATCGCGATGCCCATCTCGTGGCTGCCGCTGGTCGCCGATTTCGCACGCCACGGCCGCGACGGCGCGAGCGCGATGCGCGGCACCTGGCTCGGCTACGCGATCGCCAACATCTGGTGCTACGCGCTCGGCGTGCTGGTCGCGCTCACTGTACCGGCCACCGACCTCGTCGCCGCGTTGCTGCTCGCGCAGGGCGGACTCGTCGCGCTCGGCCTCATCCTGATCGACGAGGTCGACAACGCCTACGGCGACCTGTATTCCGGCTCGGTCGCCAGCCACAGCCTGGTGCCGCGCTTCGGCCAGCGCAGCTGGGCCGTCGCGCTGGCGATCGCGTGCACGCTGTTCGCACTCGTGCTGCCGATGCACACCCTCGAGCCGTTCCTGCTGACGCTCAGCTCGGTGTTCGTGCCGCTGTACGGCGTCATCCTCGGACGCCTCGGCGGTCGCGACGACGTCGCGGCGCAGGTCGGCGCCGCGAGCGTGAACCTCGGCCCCGTCGCGATCTGGGTTCTCGGCGTCGCGATCTTCCATCTGTCCGCGCAGTTCACGCCGCAGTTCGGCTCGGCGCTGCCCGCGCTCGGGCTGACCTTCGTGCTGGCACGCCTGACGCGGGGCGCGCCGGGCCTGGCGACGCCGCGCCCGGCATAGGCGCGGGCCGCCCGTCCGGAGATGACCCTGCGCAAACGGCTCGAGCTGAAGGTGCCGCCGCCGGTCGTCACGCTCGTCGTCGGCGCGCTGATGTGGGGTCTCGCGCGACTGCTGCCCGCACTCGATTTCGCGCTGCCGCTGCGGCGCGGGCTCGCCGTTGCGTTCGCCGTCGCCGGCGTCGCGCTCGTCGCCGCCTGCGCGCTGCAGTTTCGCCGCGCCGGTACCACCGTCAACCCGATGACGCCGGCCAAGGCGTCCGCGCTCGTCGACCGGGGCTTCTACCGCTTCAGCCGCAATCCGATCTATCTCGGCGACGCGCTGATCCTCGTCGGCTGGGGGCTGTGGCTCGCGAACTTCGCGTCACTCGCGGCCATCGCCGTCTTCGTCCTGTACCTGAACCGCTTCCAGATCGAGCCCGAGGAGCGCGCGCTGCGCGCGGCCTTCGGCCGCGAATTCGACGCGTACAAGGCGCGGGTGCGGCGCTGGCTGTGACGGGCGGGGGAGGTGGGCGATCGGCTGCGCGTGGTGGGGGTACCACGCGCGAGTCGGTGAGGCTGCGGAGGCTCCGAGGCCGCCTTGCGCGGGGGTGGTGAGGCGGCGCATCGTGCCAGACGATGGGGCCGGCGAGAATCGGGTCGGCCGGCCTCGGACGGATCGGCCGAAAGCGCCTGCTTTCCGGGACATTCACGCCGCGCGGGATCTTGCGTGCTGCGGAACGCCCGATGTCCGGGAGATGCGGCGGGGGCTGCGTCTTGCACGCGCAGGATTGCGCGTTTTTCGGGGTCTCGAGGCATCGTCGTTGCCGGCCTTCGTCGGGGTCGACGTGTGCGGCTGCGTTTGCGCCTGCACCCGGCGCTCAAGGGAAGTGCACGGAGCGAGCAAGCGCATCCGGGTCCAGCGTGCGGGCCCTCATCCAGCGGACGGACAGCCCCGCGCGCTTTCCCGCGTCGCCGCGTTCGAGGGTTCCGCTCAGGTCGTCCCGTCGCGCCACGCCTGCGCCAGCAGCTCGTACGAGCGCCGCCGGGCGGCGGGATCGAAGATGGCCGACGCGACGATCAGCTCGTCGGCCTTCGTCCGCTCCACGAAAGCCTGCAGCCCGCGTCGCACTGTTCCCGGCGATCCGACGAACGAGCACGAGAGCATGCGCGACACTTGCTCCTTCTCGGCCGGCGTCCAGAAGGACTCGATGTCGTCGATCGGCGGCGGCAGCTTCCCGCGCGCGTTGCGGATCAGGCGCGTGAACGACTGCTGTGCACTGGTGAACAGGTAGCGCGCCTCGTCATCGGTGTCGGCCACGACGACATTCACCCCCGGCATCGCATAGGGGGCACCGAGCTGCGCCGAGGCGCGGAAGCGCTCGCGATAGATGTCGAGCGCGGGCATCAGCGCTTCCGGTGCGAAATGCGACGCAAACGAGTACGGCAGCCCGAGCGCCGCGGCGAGCTGCGCACCGTACAGGCTCGAGCCGAGAATCCACAGCGGCACGTTGAGCCCGGCACCGGGCACCGCCTGGTATGGCTGGCCCGGCTGCACCGGCCCGAACAGCGCCTGCAGCTCGAGCACATCGTCGGCGAAGGTGTCGGCCGCGTGCGCGTCGCGTCGCAGCGCCCGCATCGTCACGCGGTCGGTGCCCGGCGCGCGGCCGAGACCGAGATCGATGCGCCCGGGGTACAGCGACTCGAGCGTACCGAACTGCTCGGCGATCACCAGCGGTGAATGGTTCGGCAGCATGACCCCACCGGCGCCGACCCGCATCGTGCTCGTGCCCCCCGCCACGTAGCCGATGACCACCGCCGTCGCGGCACTGGCGATCCCGGTCATGTTGTGGTGCTCGGCCATCCAGTAGCGCCGATAGCCGTGACGTTCGCAGTCGCGCGCGAGCGCGAGCGTGTGCCGCAGGGCCGCGGCGGGCGTATCGCCCTCGCGCACGTGGACGAGATCGAGAACGGAAAGCGGAATCATCGGCCGATGGTAGCGGGAAGCGCCGGGGAGCTCCGGCTGGTGCGGTGGCGGCGGTGGCGGGGGGAGAAGGGCTCGCTGCGACTCGGAGCGATGGCGACGCGAGGCGGAGCGATGGCGATGCGAAGGCGGGCGCGAAAAGTGACGCTGAAAGCGATTCGGCCGGCGGCGCGACGTGCAACAGACGCAAGACCGCGATGTGGGTGTCGGCATCGCGGATGCCGGCATTGACGCCGGCATCGCATCGGCAGCGGTGTCGGCGTGAACGTGCGCTCAGACGCCAATGAGGCCATTACGCCCCCGCGTCACGCCGCGGGCACGCCGTGCCTTGGTCGCGGGGCGCAGGCGCGTCCGGCGACCTCGATGAAGGTCAACGTTGACGGTGTATCGAGAATCTCGAAGAACGGGCAATTCCGCGCGTGCAAGGCGAAGCTCCCGTGGAATGTCCCGACCATCGGGCGTTCCGCAGCACGCAAGATCCAGCACGGTGCAAATGTCCCGGAAGGCGAGCGCTTTTCGCCGATCTGCGGGAGCCCGACCGGCGCGATCGTCACCGAGGCTCCATGCCTGGCGGCCATGCCCAGCCATGCCCGGCCGCCAGCCAGTGCACCCAACCGGCGGCGACCGCAACCAGCGGCAACCGCCGCCGGAGTTGAGCGCCAAGTGCAGGCGCAAACGCCGCCACCGTGCACGTCGACTCGGACGAAGGCCAGCAACGATGAAGCCTCGAGAACCCCGAAAAGCGCGCAATCCTGCGCGTGCAAGACGCAGCCTTTGGCGCATGTCCCGAACATCGGGCGTTCCAAAGCGCGCAAGATGCAGCGCGCTGCAAATGCCCCGCAAAGCGAGCGCTTTGGGCCGATCTGCTGGAGCTCGACCGGCTCGATCGTCGCGGCACCCCGCCCGACAGCCCCGCGCGTCCGCCATCCCCGGCAGCCATCCCCGCACCCACCCGGCGGCGTCCGCAACCAGCGTCGCCGGGCGACCAACCCGGCCCCGCTCCGCCCCGACGAGAACCGTCGGCACGAACGCACGACAACCCCTTCGCATTTGACATGCGCCGGCCCGCAGTCGTACCTTTGTCGCGGTCTCATCGCGCCGATTTGAGGATCAGCTTGCGGGCGCGTTACAAATACGGCTAAAGCGGCCAGGCGCATCCCGATCGAGCCCGACCCGCCAGCAAGCCGGTCGGGTTTTTTCGTCATTCGGTTCGATCTTGGCAGCGCCGGACTCTCCCGTCGTACATTCCCGCGAATTCGCCGCTCCGAGGCTTGCGGAAGCCGCGGGCGCGTCCGCACTCGCGCGCGAAGCGCCCGGCGCCGAGGTCGCGGCGCCCGCGGCTGCGGGTGCCGCGCGGCCGCGTTCGGTCGGCGTCGTCGAGCCGCAGCGGATGCATTTCGCCGAGCCCCTGGCACTGGCCAGCGGCGCGTCGATCGCCGGCTACGACCTCGTCTACGAGACCTACGGCACGCTGAATGCCGCGCGCAGCAACGCGGTGCTGGTTTGCCACGCATTGAATGCGGGTCATCACGTCGCCGGCACCTATGCCGGGTCGCCGAAGGACGTCGGCTGGTGGGACAACATGGTCGGTCCCGGCAAGCCGGTCGACACCGACCGCTTCTTCGTCATCGGCGTGAACAACCTCGGCAGCTGCTTCGGGTCCACCGGGCCGATGCATCCGAATCCCGCCACCGGCAAGCCCTACGGGCCGGATTTCCCCGTGGTGACCGTCGAGGACTGGGTGCACGCGCAGGCGCGCCTCGCCGACGCGCTCGGCATCGAGCGTTTCGCCGCGGTGATGGGCGGCAGCCTCGGCGGGATGCAGGCGCTCGCCTGGTCGATGCTGTATCCCGAGCGCGTCGCGCACTGCGTGGCGATCGCCACCGCGCCGAAGCTCTCGGCACAGAACATCGCCTTCAACGAGGTCGCGCGCCGCGCGATCGTCACCGACCCGGATTTCCACGGCGGTCGCTTCTACGAGCACGGCGTCGTCCCGGCGCGCGGGCTGCAGGTCGCGCGGATGATCGGTCACATCACGTACCTCTCCGACGACGTGATGGCCGAGAAGTTCGGACGCGCGCTGCGCCGGCACGTCAGCGACACCGCGATGCGCAGCGAGTATCGCTTCACCTTCGACGTGGAGTTCGAGATCGAGTCGTACCTGCGCTACCAGGGCGAGAAGTTCTCGTCGTATTTCGACGCGAACACCTACCTGCTGATCACGCGCGCGCTGGACTACTTCGATCCGGCGCTCGCGTACGGCGGCGATCTCGCGCGCGCCTTCGCCGGCACGAAGGCCGATTTCCTCGTTGTGTCGTTCACCACCGACTGGCGCTTCGCGCCGGAGCGCAGTCGGGAGATCGTCGAGGCGCTGCTCGCCAACGGACGGCGTGTCACCTATGCCGAGGTCGACGCCCCGCACGGGCACGACGCGTTCCTGCTCGAGAATCCGCAGTACCAGTCGGTGGTGCGCGCCTGGTTCGAGCGCATCGCCGCGCAGGTGGGAGCCGACCGATGAGCGCGCTGCCCGCACGCGCGTCGAGGGCCGCCGACCTGGTCGACCGCGAGGCGGCGCTCGCTGCGCACGAGCGCGGGACGACGAACGGCCTGCGTCCGGACCTCGCGCTGATCGCCGGCTGGATCGCCGACGGTTCGCGCGTGCTCGACCTGGGCTGCGGCGACGGTGCGTTGATGGCGCATCTGCAGCGGGAGAAGGGCTGCCGGGGCTACGGCGTCGAGATCAACGACGAGCAGCTGCTCGCCTGCATGCGGCGCGGCGTGGACGTCATCCAGCAGGACATCGAATCGGGGCTCGGCATGTTCCATGCGCTCGCCTTCGACGTCGTCGTGCTGTCGATGGCGATCCAGGCGACGCGCGAGACCGAGCGCGTGCTGCGCGAGATGAGCGAGGTGGGCCGCGAGGGCATCGTCTCGTTCCCGAACTTCGGGCACTGGTATCACGCGTGGTCGATCCTGCGCGGGCGCATGCCGGTGTCGCGCGAGATGCCGTACGCGTGGTACGAAACGCCGAACCTGCATCTGTCGACCGTGCGCGATTTCGAGGACTTCCTCGACCAGCTCGGGCTGGAGATCACCGGGCGCGCGTTCCTCGTGCACGGGCGTCCGGTGCGCTGGCTTCCCGGCCTGCGCGCGACGCAGGCGATCTATCGCTTCCGGCGCCGCGCCTGAGCGAAGCCGCCCGGGGCGGGGGGCGCGTGCACCCGCGGCCAGACCGCGACGGCGGCGCGGCTCAGCGCACGTCGTCGTATTCCGGCGTGCGCTCGAGCACGGCGCGCGCGAACGAACAGAGCGGCCGCAGCTTCATGCGCTCGTCGCGGGCCCATTGCACGATCGCGTCGACGAGGCGCCGGCCGCAGCCCGAGCCGCGCAGCTCGTCGTCGATCCACGTGTGGTCGATCGTCGCCAGGCGGTCTCCGCGCGTGTACTGGAGCTCCGCGACGCGTCCGCCGCGCCGCTCGATGTAGAACGTTCCGCCGTCCACGCCGCGCTCGTGCAGGATCGGGTCTTGGCAACGCGGTGTCGTCATGGCGGGGCCTCCGTCCGGGTGAGGTCGTGCGGGCGGGCCGGGAGCTAGATGCGCCCTCCGGGTTCCAGTCGCAGCAGGCTGCCGTCGTCCTCGTCGGTCAGCAGGTATAGCAGTCCGTCGCGTGCCGCACGCACGTCGCGTACCCGCTGCTGGAGGTCCTGCAGCAGGCGCTCTTCCTGCACGACGCGATTCTCGGCGATCGAAAGGCGCGCGAGCATCCGGAACTTCAGCGATCCGACGAAGGCGTCGCCGCGCCATTCCGGATAGCGCTCGCCCAGGTAGAAGGCCAATCCCGACGGCGCGATCGACGGCGTCCACTGCCAGGTCGGCGCCTCGACGTCATGGCGTTCGGTGCCTTCGCCGATCGTGAAGCCGGTGACGTATTCGCGTCCGTACGTGATCACGGGCCAGCCGTGATTCGTGCCCGCGCGCACGATGCCGACCTCGTCGCCGCCCTGCGGCCCGTGATCGGTGATCCACAGCTCGCCGGTGGCCGGATTCAGCGCCGCTCCCTGCACATTGCGGTGTCCGTAGGAGAAGATCTCGGGCAGTGCGCCCTCGCGGCGTACGAAGGGGTTGTCCGCCGGCACGCTGCCGTCGGGGCGGATGCGCACGATCTTCCCGTAGTGGTTGTCGAGCTGCTGCACGCGGTCGCGGTGGGAGAAGCGGTCGCCCATCGTGACGAACAGCGAGCCGTCGCGCGCGAAGACGATGCGCGAGCCGAAGTGGTTGCCGCCCGACGGCGCGTCCTTCTGCGCGAAGATCCGCGTCGCATTGCGCAGCGCCGGGGTCGGCCCGTCGACGAATTCGACGCGCGACACCGCCGTGCGCGCCCCTCGGTCGACCGGCTCGGCGTACGACAGGAACAGCACCGGCTCGCGCTGGAAATCGGGCGAGAGCACGACGTCGAGCAGGCCACCCTGGCCGCGCGCATGGACCTTCGGCACGCCTTCGATCGGCTTCGATACGCGCCCCGACAGCGAGATCACGCGCAGCCGCCCGGGGCGCTCGGTGACGAGCATGCGGCCGTCCGGCAGGAACGCGAGTGACCACGGATGCTCGAGCCCCGATGCGACCTGCACCACGCGCGGTGCGGGCGATGCGGGCGCACGCGTGGCGCCGCCGGTTCCGTTCGGACCGGTGCGCGGCTGCGCGCGCGCTTCGCGGGCGCTGGCCGTTCGCGCGAGCGGCGGCTGCGCGCCGGCGAGCGCGGCGAGTGCGATCGACTGCAGCGCGTGGCGACGCCGC
>DATGRE010000135.1:0-16195 GCA_035303885.1 Zeimonas sp.
CCGTGCGCGAGGAAGCCTTCCTCTTCACCGGGCTCGTCGTCTGCGCGCTCGGCGTGCTGGTCACGCAGCCGCCGGGCCAGATCGAGGCGACGCTGTGGACGACGATCCTGCTGCTGCACTCGCTGCCGTACGCCGCCGCACTCACCTGCAATGCGCTGTCGCGCGTGCCCGAGCGCGCACCGGCGCCGGCGCTGCCGCGCGCGGCGCCGCCCGAGCGGACGGCCGTCCTCGACCTCGCGGTCGCGGTCGAACGCGCCGCCGGCGTGGAGCGCCCGCTCGCCGTGCGGCGTGCGGAAGCGGCCGGCGCGGAGCGGGCGATGGCCTTCGAGCGCGCCGCCGTCGAGCGCGCGCTCGCGCCGCACCGGCCCGGAACGGCGGCGGCGAGCGGGCCGATGCAGGCGCTTCCCGAGCGGGCGCCCTGATCCGCCGCGTCGTACCCCGACGCTACAATCGGTGCGTGGCCGTCGTCCCGACGGCGACGCACCGCTTTCGTTCATGGTTCCCGACTTCGCCCAGGCGATCTCCGCGCCGCTGCAGGATTTCGAACGGCATCTGCTCGATGCGAGCCCGCGCATCGAACGGTGGTTCCGTCTCGAATGGCAGGACCACACGCCGCCCTTCTACGCGTCGGTCGACCTGCGCAACGCCGGATTCAAGATCGCGCCGGTCGACACGAACCTGTTTCCGGCAGGCTTCGAGAACCTGTCGGACGACACGCTGCCGCTCGCGGTGCAGGCGGCGATGGCGGCGATCGAGAAATACTGCCCGGACGCGCGCAACCTGCTGCTGATCCCGGACATCCATCGGCGCGACGCGCGCTACCTGCGCAACGTACGGCGCCTGTCGAAGATCCTGCGCCAGACCGGGCTGCGCGTGCGCTACGGCAGCGTCGACCCGGCGCTGGCGACGGCCGTGCGCATCGACGCCGGCGACGGCGAGACGCTGCTCGTCGAGCCGCTCGTGCGACGCGGCGTGCGGGTGGGGCTGGCCGATTTCGACCCGTGCTCGATCCTGCTCAACGACGATCTGTCGTCGGGCCTGCCCGAGGTGCTGCAGAACGTGCACGAGCAGGTGCTGCTGCCGCCGCTGCACGCCGGCTGGGCGCTGCGGCGCAAGTCGCACCATTTCGCCGCCTATGCCGACGTCGCGCGCCGCTTCGCGCGGCAGTTCGATTTCGATCCGTGGCTGATCACGACGAACTTCGTCGAGTGCAGCGAGGTCGATTTCCGCAGCGGCGTCGGGCTCGACCGGGTCGCCGCCGGCGTCGACCGCATCCTGCGCCAGTCGCGCGCGCGCTACCGCGAGCATCGCATCGACGAGCGCGCGTTCGCCGTCGTCAAGTCGAATGCCGGCACCCGCGGCATCGGAGTCACGCCGGTGCACGAGCCGGGGCAGGTGCGGCGCGCGAGCCCCGCAGAGCGCGAGGCGATGGCCTCGGACGCCAACGGCCGAACCGTCGACGAAGTCGTCGTGCAGGAAGGCGTGCACACGGTCGAGACGGTCGACGGAGGCGTCGCCGAGCCGGTCGTCTACATGATCGATCGCTACGTGGTCGGTGGCTTCTACCGCGTGCATACGCAGCGTGGCCCCGACGAGAACCTGAACGCGCCGGGCATGCACTTCGTGCCGCTGCCCTTCGCGGCGAGCTGCCACCTGCCCGACCACGGCGAGTCGCTCGAGCACGCGGTGAACCGCTTCTACGTCTACGGGGTGATCGCGCGGCTGGCGCTGCTCGCCGCGTCGATCGAGCTCGAGCAGACCGACCCCGACCCGTCGCTGTACGGGTGAAGAACAGGACACGAACGATGCGCCTGCTGGTGATCCTCGATCCGCTGCCGCAGATCAAGACGTACAAAGACACGACCTACGCGATGATGGTCGAGGCCGCCGCGCGCGGACATGCGCTGTACGTCTGCGAGCAGCATCGGCTGTCGTACGCGAAGGAGCGCGCGATGGTCGTCGCCACGCCGCTGGAGATCACGGACACGACCGGCAGCGGCGCGCCGTGGTACCGGCTCGGCGCGCCGGTGCGCGGGCCCGTCGCCGATTTCGACGCCGTGCTGATGCGCAAGGACCCGCCCTTCGACATGGAGTACGTCTACTCCACCTACCTGCTCGAGCAGGCGGTGCGCGAAGGCGGGCGGGTCTTCAACGACCCGCGCGCGATCCGCGACCACAACGAGAAGCTCTCGGTGGCCGAGTTTCCCGAGTTCGCCGCGCCGACGCTCGTCACGCGTTCGGCCGAGGAGCTGCGCGCCTTCGTCGACGAGCACGACGAGGCGGTGTTCAAGCTGCTCGACGGCATGGGCGGGACGTCGATCTTCCGGGCCAAGCGCGGCGATCCGAACCTGTCGGTCATCATCGAGGCGCTGAACCAGTTCGGTGCGCGCACGGTCATGGCGCAGCGCTACATCCCGGAGATCGTCGAAGGCGACAAGCGCGTGCTGCTGATCGGCGGCGAGGTCGTGCCGTACAGTCTCGCGCGCATTCCGAGGTCGGGCGAGTTCCGCGGCAACCTGGCGGCCGGCGCCACCGGCGTGGCCCAGCCGCTGTCGGCGCGCGATCGCGAGGTGGGCGAGGCGCTCGCGCCGAAGCTCGCCGCGCGCGGGCTGCTGCTCGTCGGACTCGACCTGATCGGCGACTACGTGACCGAGATCAACGTCACGAGTCCCACCTGCTTCCAGGAGATCCGCCAGCAGAAGGGCTTCGACGTGGCACGGCTGTTCATCGACAAGCTCGAGGCGGCCGTCGCGCAGCCGCGGACGGCCTAGGCGGGCGCTGCGTTCGCCCGCGTGAGCCGGCGCCCACGATGATCGGCATCCTCGTCGTCTCGCACGAGCCCTTCGGCACGGCGCTGATCCGCTGCACGCGGCACGTGTTCGGCCGCCTGCCGCCGCAGCTCGCCGCGCTCGACGTCGTGCCCGACGAGAACCCCGATACCGCGCTCGAATCGGGCCGCGAGCTGCTCGCGCGCATCAACGACGGCAGTGGCGCGGTCGTGCTCACCGACGTCTTCGGTGCCACGCCCTCGCGCGTGGCCGCGCGGCTCGCCGTGCCCGACCGCGTGCGCGTCGTCGCCGGCGCGAACCTGCCGATGCTGCTGAAGGCGATCCAGAACCGGCGCATGCCGGTCGACGACCTGGTGGTGCTGCTGCTGGAAAGCGGCCGGCGTGGGATCCGCACGGTCGACGACGACGACGCGCCTGCGCGCGGGCCCGCAGGCCGATGACGAGCGCGGAAGTGGTCGTCGTGAACCGGCTCGGGCTGCACGCACGACCGTCGGCCCGTCTCACCGCCACTGCGTCGCGCTATCGCTCCGAGGTGTGGCTCTCGAAGGGGACGCGTCGCGTCAATGCCAAGAGCATCATGGGCGTGATGATGCTCGCCGCCGCCAAGGACAGCACGCTCGTCATCGAGGCCGAAGGCCCCGACGAGGCCGAGGCGGTCGAGGCGCTGCGCGCGCTGATCGCGTCGGGCTTCGAAGAGGAGCTCGGGTCCTAGATGTTCAGCCTGCACGGGATCGGCGTCGGCGGCGGCATCGTCATCGGGCGTGCGCGCCGCCTCGAGGCGAGCGAGCGCGACGTTCCGCGCTACCGCGTCGTCGAGGCGCAGCTCGAGGGCGAGCTCGCGCGGCTGGAGACGGCGATCGAGGTCGTGAAGGCGGAACTGCAGGCGATCGCCGAGCAGTTGCCCGACGAGGGCCCCGCCGAGGCGCGCGCGCTGCTCGACGTGCACGCGATGATCCTAGACGATCCGACGCTGGTCGAGGTCGCCCGCGAGGACGTGCGGACGCATCGGCGCAACGCCGAATGGGCCTTCGCCGCGCAGGCGGCGCAATTGGCCGCGCAGTTCGACGCGCTCGACGACGAGTACCTGCGCGAGCGCGGCCGCGACGTGCTGCAGGTGGCCGACCGCGTGATCCGGGTGCTGTCGGGATCGCGCGCGCGCGCATCGGGCACCGACGATCCGTGCATCTTCGTCGCCGAGGACCTCTCGCCGGCCGACATGCTGTCGCTGCGCTCGGCGCTGGGGTTCGCGATCGACCAGGGCGGCGCCACCTCGCACACGGCGATCCTCGCGCGCGGCATGAACGTGCCGGCCGTCGTCGGCTGCGAGCTCGCCACGCATCTGATCGCCGACGACGACTGGCTCGTGCTCGACGGCGAGCAGGGCATCGTCATCGTCGCACCCGACGAAGGCGTGCTCGCGCAGTACCGGCACCTGCAGGCGCTGAGCCTGCGCGAGCGCGAGGCGTTGAAGCAGCTGCTGCACGTGCCCGCCGTCACGAAGGATGGAATGCAGGTGCAGCTGTGCGCGAACATCGAGCGGCCGGAAGAGGCCGAGTCCGCGCTTGCCGCCGGCGCCGACGGCATCGGACTGTTCCGCTCGGAGTTCCTGTTCCTGAATCGGCGCGAGCTGCCCGACGAGGACGAGCAGTACGCCGCGTACCGCCAGGCGGTCGTGGCGATGCAGGGGCGGCCGGTGACGATCCGCACGCTGGACATCGGCGCCGACAAGACGCTCGCGCGGCCGGGCGCACCGCTCGCTCAGAACCCGGCGCTCGGGCGGCGGGCGATCCGCTACTGCCTGTCGCAGCCCACGATGTTCCTCGTGCAGCTGCGCGCGATCCTGCGCGCATCGGCGCACGGCCGGGTGCGCCTGCTGATCCCGATGCTCGCGCACGCGCACGAGATCGACCAGACGCTGCGCCTGATCGGCATCGCGAAAGCGCAGCTGCGCGAGCGCGGCATCGCCTTCGACGAGCGCGTGCCGGTCGGCGGCATGATCGAGATCCCGGCGGCGGCGCTGTCGGCGAACCTGTTCGTGCGCCGCCTCGACTTCCTGTCGATCGGCACGAACGACCTCACGCAATACACGCTCGCCATCGACCGCACCGACCACGAGGTCGCTTCGTTGTACGAGCCCTTCCATCCGTCGGTGCTGCGGCTGGTGGCGATGACGATCCGTGCCGCGCGCCGTGCGCGAAAGCCGGTGGCGGTGTGCGGCGAGATGGCCGGCGACTGGGGGGCGACGCACCTGCTGCTCGGCATGGGGCTGCGCGAGTTCTCGATGCACCCGGCGAGCCTGCTGCGCGTCAAGCGCGAGATCCTGCGCGCCGACGTGTCGGAGCTGGCGCCGCGCGTGGCGCGGCTGCTGCAGGCGGTCGATCCGTTGCGGATGCGTTCGCAGCTCGCGCGGCTCGCCGCCGCATCGTGAACCGGCGAAGGCTTTCGCGCAGCCTCCTCGCGCGACGGTCAAGCCGGTAGCCGCCGCTCGCCGGCACGCGCGTGCGCGCGCCTCGGCTGCCGCCGCTTCAGCGCGGCGGCTGCGGCAGTCGTGCGAACAGCAGCGCTCCCGCCGCGAGCATCGACGCGATCAGCGCGAACGCGGCGGCGAAGGGCGGCACGCCGGCGGCCACCGCCGCCGATGCGGCCGCACCGGTCAGCCACTGCATCAACGCGACGCCGAGGAACAGCGCCATCGTGAACAGCGACAGCGCACGCCCGGTCATCGCCGCCGGGTACGCGTCGCGCACGTCGGCGTATTGCAGGATGCCGTAGCCGAAGAGCAGCGAGTAGACGATCGAGACGGTGACGTCGAAGGCCGCGCCGAAGCCCGGCACGAGCAGCGCGAACAGCACGGCCGACGCGAGCGTGCCGGCGAGCAGCCAGCGGCGGCGCGTCGCCGGCCCCGGATCGAAGCGCCCGAACAGCGGCGGTCCGATCATCGAGGCGATCGAAACGGCCACCGCGACGTTGCCGCTCGCCACCAGCGAGAATCCGTAGCGCTCGACGAGCAGCGGACCGAGCCAAAGGCCGCGCAGCGCGACGAAGGACGCATAGCTGACCAGCGCCAGCGCGAGGATGCCCCAGCTGTGCGGGATCGCGAACAGCGACGCGAAACCGCGCAGCGCCTCGACGATCGACTCGCGTTCGCCGCCGTCGTGCCGTGCCGGCGGATCGCGCACGACCCAGGCGATCGCGAGCCACGCGAGCGCCGAGACGCCGGCGAGCGCGACGAAGCCGGCGCGCCACGAAGCCGCCTCGATCAGCCACGCGAGCGGCGTGCCGGTGGCGAGCATGCCGAGCCCGCCGATGCCGAGCACGATCCCCGAGACCGACGCGTAGCGCGAGGCCGGGAAGCGCTGCGCGATGAACACCGTGCAGACGAGAAAGGCCGGCGCGCAGCCGATGCCGATCAGCGCCTGCCCGGCGAGCAGCAAGGCGAATCGATCGGTGACCGCCGACAGCAGCGACCCCACGATCGCCAACGGAAAGGCGACGAGCGCGGTGCGGCGCACGCCGTACAGGTCGATGCAGATGCCGGTGAGCAGCTGCAGCAGGCCGAACGAGAAATGGAAGGTCGCGGCGAAGCTGCCGAGCGCCTGCGGGTCGAGCGCGAACTCGGCCTGCAGCTGCGGCGCCATGATCGCGGCGACGGTGCGGTAGGCCTGGCTGAGCGCGAAGCCGCTGGTGAGCGCGAGCAGCATCACCCATGGCGTGAACGCGGCGCGCGTGCCTACGAGGCCGCGTCGATCGTCGGGACGGTGGGACATCGATGTGGGCGGAGAGCCCGGAAAGGCGCGGGCGATGCCTCGACCGGGAACCCGACTATAGAGCGAATCGATTTTGCATTGCCTCCTGCCGACCCGGCAGCCGAACACGAACGGCCCGGTGATCCTCGCGCGAGCCAGGGGACGACGACGGGTGCTCAGCGACCGGAGAGCGGCGGGGCGCCGAGCAATTCAAGCAGCGCCTGCGCCGCGACCGACGGTGAGCGCCCCGCGCGTCGCACGATCCCCATCGTGCGCTCGATCTTCGGCGCGATGATCGGCACTTCGACGAGCTCCGCGAAGCGCAGCAACGGCGTGGTGGAGGACGGCAGCGGCGCCACGCCCAGCCCTTCGCGCACGAGCGCGCCGATCGTCGCCAGGTGCGCCGCGTCGAAGCGACTCCCGATCGCGATGCCGGCCTGCGCGCATGCCGCGTCCAGGTGCTGACGCACGCTGGACGTCCGCGACATCGTGATGATCGGGAAGCGCAGCATGCGCTCCCAGCTGACCGAGCGCCGGTTCGCCAACGGGTGATCGGCCCGACAAACCATCACGAAGCGATCGACGAGAAGCGGCTCGAACTCGAGCCCGCGCGCGGGCGACGGCGCGACCGTCAGGCCGAAGTCGGCGCTGCCGCTTTCGACGAGGTCCTGGATCTCGTCGTGCAGCGTGTCGCGCAGGACGATCTCGATTCCGGGGTGCCGGGCCTTGAGCCGTGCGAGCGCCGGCGGCAGCGTGAGCGCGGCGAGCGAGGGCAGTGCGGCGACGACGACGCGCCCCCGGCGCCGCGCGAGGTAGTCGTGCAGGTCGTTCGTGACCGCCTCGAACTCTTCGATCAGCCGCACGGACAGACGCAGCAGCTCGACGCCCTCGGCGGTGAGCGAGACGCGGCGCGTCGTTCGATCGAACAGGCGCACGTTGAGCACGAACTCGAGCTTGCGGATCGCCGCGCTGAGGGCCGGCTGCGACAGGTGCATGCGCTCGGCCGCCTCGCCGAAGCTGCCCGACTCGGCCACCGCGCGGAAGATCTGGAGTTGCCGGATGCTCAGGTTCATAACGTGAATCGATCAATACATCAGACAAATCGATTTGCAAACTCTCTTGCAGCGCGGGCAAGCTCCGGACGGGTGGCGTCGCTGGGGCGGGCTTTCCATGAGCGGGCCCCGCGGCGTTCAGGTAGATCCCGAGAGGCGGACCATTGCCGGGGAACGACAGGGTATTCGTCGGTTGCGGGGCGGGCTTTTCCGGTGACCGGATCGACGCGCCGCTGCCGGTCGTGCGCACGCTGATCCGCAGCGGAGCGCCGGCCGCGATCATGTTCGAGACGCTCGGCGAGCGCACGCTCGCCCTGGCGCAGCTCGCACGGCTCGAGAACCCCGATCGGGGCTACGAGCCGCTGCTCGAGCGCATGCTCGAGCCCGTGCTCGAGCCGTGCCTGCGGCATCGAATTCCGATCCTCGGCAATTTCGGCGCCGCCAATCCGCCCGCCGCCGCGCAGGCGATCCTCGCGCTGGCGCATCGGCTCGGCTGTCGCAGGCCCCGCGTCGCGATCGTCGTCGGGGACGACCTCGTCGCGAGCGGACGCGTGCCGTCGCTCGAATACGACCCGGGTCACGCACGATCCGGCGGAAGGATCCTCAGTGCGAACGCGTATCTCGGTGCGCAACCGCTCGTCGAGGCGCTCGATGGCGGTGCCGATGTCGTCGTCACCGGCCGGGTCGCCGATCCGTCGCTCGCGCTCGCGCCGTTCGCGCATTTCCTCGGCTGGTCGCTCGACGATCGCATGCGCGTCGCGGCCGGAACGCTCGCCGGGCATCTGCTCGAGTGCGGCGCGCAGGTCAGCGGCGGGTACTACGCCGATCCCGGTCGCAAGGACGTCCCCGATCCGCACCGGATCGGCTTTCCGATCGTCGAGATGCATCGCGACGGCGCATTCACGATCGGAAAGGCCGACGACACCGGCGGCCGGGTCGACCGCCACACGGTCACCGAACAGATCCTCTACGAGATCCACGACCCCGCGCGTTACCTCACGCCGGACGTCGTTCTCGACGTCACCGACGTCGAGCTCGACGAGGTCGCGCCCGATCGCGTGCGGGTCGCCGGGGCGCGCGGTCACGAGCGCCCCGGGCGGCTGAAGGTCACGGTCGGCCGCGATGCCGGCTGGGTGGGCGAAGCCGAGATCTCTTACGCCGGTCCGAACGCCGTCGCGCGCGGCCGGCTGGCGATCGACATCGTCCGCCGCCGCCTGGGCGATGGCGTGCGGATGCGCGCCGACTTGATCGGCGTGGCGAGCGTGTTCAACGACGATGCGGGCGTGGCGCTCGATGCGGGCGCGCGGGCGCGCGCTCGGATCGCGGCGCCGTGCGCGGGTGACGCACCGCCGTGTGCGGGCGATCCACGGGTCGCCGGCGAACCGGAAGGCGTCCGGTGGCCGGGCGCGGGCGACGACGTCCGCGTCCGGATCGCCGTCGCCGCCTCGTCGCGAGAAAGCGCGGCGCGAGCGGGGGAGGAAGTCCTCGCGCTGTACACCTGCGGACCCGCCGGCGGCGGCGGCGTGCGCAGCTCGATCCGGCGGCGCATCGCGACGAGTTCGGCCTTCATCGCGCGCGACGCAGTCGTGCCTGCAGTGGAGTTCCTCTCGTGAGCGCGAACGGCGTCGACCCGAAGCGAAGCGCGCTGCCGGAGGACGTCGTATGCGTCCCCCTGCACCGCATCGCGCACGCGCGCGCCGGCGACAAGGGCGATCGGCTCAACGTCGCCGTCATCGCCTATCGTCGCGACTGGTATCCGCTGCTGGTCGAGCAGGTGAGCGTCGCGCGCGTCGCGCAACTGTTCGCGCATCGTCGGCCGAAAGCCGTGCAGCGCTACGAGCTGCCGAAGCTGTGGGCGCTGAACTTCGTCCTCGACGACGTTCTCGAGGGCGGCGTCAACGATTCGCTCAATCTCGACGGGCACGGCAAGACGCATTCGTTTCTCGTGCTGTCGATGTCCGTTCGCGTGCCGCGCGAACTTCTGGAGCCCATGGAGGAGGAAACCGCAAAATGAAACGCAAACCGAAATTTCTCGCCGCGGCACTCGCGGCCTGCGTCGCCGTCGCCTTCGCCGCCCCGCTCGCGGCGCAGGAGAAATTGCTGATCGGCGCGACTTCGGCCTCGTCGAGCCAGTACGGCTACTTCGTCGCGCTCTCGCAGCTGATCAACGCGCAGGTGCCCGGCGTCGAGACCTCGGTCGTGGAGACCGGCGCAACGGTCGACAATCTGCGCCGGATGGCGCGCAACCAGATCGACCTCGGGCTGGTGACGACCAACGTCGTTTATCACGCCTACGCCGGTACCGCGGAGTTCGAGGGCCGCAAGGTCGACAGCCGCCTGCTGTTCGTCTACTCGCCCGCGCCGCAGAACGTGGTCGTGCGCGCGGACAGCGGCGCGCAGTCGCTCGCCGACCTCTCCGGCAAGCGCTTCAACCCGGGGCTGAAGGGTTCGGCCACGGAGAAGACCGCCGAGGCGGTGTTCCGGGCGCTTGGCATCGCGCCCGACTACGTGCGCGGCTCGACCACCGACATCGTCGATTCGATCAAGGACAACCGCGTGATCGGCTACGTGAAGTCGGGCGTCGGCGACAAGCTCGACGGGTCGTCGCTCGACATCGCGACCTTCACGCCGGTGCGCGTGCTCTCGCTCACGCCCGAGCAGAAGAAGACGGTGGCCGAGAAATTCCCCGACCTGTCGGTGGTCGACATCCCTGCGGGCGCGGCCGAAGGCATCCCGGCGTACAGCACCTGGAGTTTCGGTCTCGCGGTGCACGCACGCCCGGGGCTGTCCGACGAGACCGCGTACGGCATCGCGAAGGCGGTGTTCGAGGACCGGACGGTGCAAACCGGAGCGATGGCGAGCCTGAAGGGGGTCGACATGATCAAGCTCACGCTCGAGAACGGAACCGTGCCGCTGCATCCGGGCGTCGTGCGCTACCTGAAGGAGAAGGGCGTGACGATCCCGCAGAAGCTGCAGCCCTGAGGCGCGGAGGGCGCCGGCATGAGCGAGCCCGTGATCGGCCTGCGCGGCTGGGCGACGAAGGCCCTCGCCGCGCTGCTCGGGGCGTTCATCCTCTACACCTCGGCCTTCGGCGCCTTCGAGGGGTTGATCCAGCGCGCGATCTTCCTCGGCTTCGTCGTCTGCCTCGGCCTGTTGATGTTTCCGCTGGGCGCCGGCCGTCGCTGGCGCCCGGCGGGCATCGCCGTCGATGCGCTGCTCGCCGTGGTGTGCGTGGCGGCGTGCACCTATGTCGTCGTGAACTACGACGAGATCATGACGAGCCTGCCTACGGCGACCCGGCTGGACATCGCGCTGACGGTCGGCGTCGTCGCCGCCGTGCTCGAGGTCTCGCGCCGTGCGATCGGCGGCATCTTCCCGACGATCGCGCTGGCCGGCATCGCGTATGCGCTCTTCGGACAGTACCTGTCGGGGCCGCTCGGGCATCGGGGCTTCGACATCCATTTCGTCACCGAGACCCTGCTGCTCGGCGACCTCGGCATCTGGGGGCTGCTCGTCGGCGTGGCGAGCACGACGATCGGCGCCTTCATCCTGTTCGGCAGCGTGCTGCTGTTCACCGGCGGCGGCCAGACCTTCATGGACCTCGCCGTGCGCGTGAGCGGACGCAGCCCCGGCGGTGCCGCGAAGATCGCCACCGTCGCCTCGGGTCTGTTCGGCACGATCAGCGGCAGCGCCGTGGCCAACGTCGCCACCACCGGCAACTTCACGATCCCGCTGATGAAGCGGCTCGGCTATCCGCCCGCGCTGGCCGGCGGCATCGAGGCAGTCGCCTCCACCGGCGGGCAGATCGCACCGCCGGTGATGGGCGCCGCCGCGTTCGTCATGGCCGAGATCATCGGGCGCAGCTATTTCGACATCGCGAAGTCCGCCGTGCTGCCGGCGTTCCTGTTCTATCTCGGCTGCTTCGCGACCATCCATTTCATCGCGCTGAACCGCGGATTGCGCACGGTGCCGGAAGACGAGATGCCGACCTGGCGCGCCGTGCTCGCGCCGCGGCGCACGATCCCGATCGTCGCCGCGTTCGCCGCGCTGCTCTTCGGCGTACTCACCGGGCGCTCGGTGCAGACCGCCGCGTTCTTCGGTGTCGTCGGCCTGTTCGTCTCCTACCTGCTGCTGAACGTGCGCTCGGTCGCCGACGTCTCGCACTCGCTGCGCGTGATCCTCGACAGCCTCGAGGACGCCGGCAAGGCGCTGGTGATGATCGGCGTGCTGCTCGCCGGCGCCCAGATCCTGGTGAGCATGGTCAACCTCACCGGATTGGGCGTCGCGCTGTCGTCGCTGATCGTCGCGCTGGCGGGCAACGAGATCTGGATCATCGCGCTGGTCACCGCCGTCGTCTGCATGGTGCTCGGCATGGGCATGCCGACCACCGCCGCGTACGTGCTGGTGGCCGCGGTGCTCGCGCCCGCGCTGACGAAGGTCGGGCTCGATCCGATCGTCGCGCACATGTTCGTCTTCTATTACGCGACGATCTCGGTGATCACGCCGCCGGTGTGCGTCGCCGTGTTCGTCGCCGCCGGCATCGCGCAGACGAACTGGGCGGCGGTGGCGCGCGAGGCGGTCAAGCTCGGCGCGGTCACCTACGTCATCCCGTTCATGTTCCTCGCGTACCCGGGCATGCTCGCCACCGGCAGCGTGCTCGATTTCGTCGAGGCGATCGTCTCGGGCACGGTGTTCACGATGGCCTTCGCGATGTTCTTCGGCGGCGCCCGCTTCTTCGATTCGCGCACGCTGAACGCAGCGGTGCTGCTCGCGATCGCGCTGCTGTCGGGGCTGCCGACGTGGTACGGCCTGGGCGTGTCCACCGCAGGCATCCTGCTGCTGTGGGGCACCCGGCGCCATCGGCTGCGCGGGGCACCGTCGATGGCCGCCGCCACGGGGGCCTGACGGCATGGGCATCGACACGGCATTGCCCGAAATCGTCGCTGTGGTCGGCTGCGGAACGGTGGGTGCCAGCTGGGCCGCGCTCTTCGTCGCGCACGGCCTGCACGTGCAGGCCACCGACCCTTCTCCGCGGGCCGAGGCCTCGCTGCGCCGCTTCGTCGCACGCGCGCGCGAGGCGCTGCGCGCGCTGGGCTGCAGCGGCGAGGGCCGGCTCGATTTCACGGTCGACCTCGCCCGTGCACTCGACGGTGCGGGCTTCGTCCAGGAGAACGCGCCCGAGAACGAAGAGCTCAAGCGCGAGTTGCTCGCGCGCATCGACCGTCTCGTTCCGCCCGAGGTCATCGTCGCCGGCAGCACCTCCTCGCTGCTGCGCAGCCGGCTCGTCGTCGATTGCGTGCACCCCGGGCGCCACGTCTGCGCGCACCCGTTCAACCCGCCGCACCTGGTTCCGCTCGTCGAGATCGTCGGCGAGGACGAAAACGTGATCGAGCGCGCAGTGCGCTTCTACCGATCGCTCGGCCGGCGTCCGGTCGTGCTGCGCAAGGAGATGGCGGGGCACATCGCGAACCGGCTGTCCTCGGCGCTGTGGCGCGAGGCGGTGTATCTCGTCGAGCAGGGCGTCGCGAGCGTCGAGGACATCGACGCGGCGATGACGCACGGACCCGGCCTACGCTGGGCGGTCTTCGGTCCGCACCTCACCTATCACCTCGGCGGCGGTGCCGGCGGCATCGAGCATTACCTGGAGCATCTCGGGCCGAGCCAGGCGCGGCGCTGGGCGTCGCTCGGGGCGCCGATCTTCGACGAGGAGACGAAGCGCAGGCTCGTCGAGGGGGTGCGCGAAGAGGCGCGCGGACGTTCGGTCGAAGCGCTCGAGGCCGAGCGTGACCGGGCGCTCATCGCGTTGCTGCGCGCCCTCGGCCGGAGCTGAACCACCACGTTCCCTTTCCGGATCGGCGATCATCGGCGGCGCATGGGGTGCATGGGCGTGCCGCGTTGATCGAAGGGAAGATCGAAGGGAGAACGAAGCGAAGGGGACGGCGGGCGGCCTTCGTGCCGCCGTCGGACCCGGCATCGCGCGTCGCCGCGAGCGGCCGCGCCGCGACCCGCTTCGCCGCGACCCGCTTCGCCGCGACCCGCTTCGTTGCGAGCCTGGGGGTGCTGTCGCTCGCGGTGTTCGCCTACGGCTGCACGCCGCGGGCCGCCGAGCCCCTCACCGGCTACGTCGAAGGCGAGTTCGTGCTCGTCGCCTCGCCCTGGGGCGGAACGCTCGCGCGCCTGTCCGTCGCGCGCGGTGACGAGGTGAAGCGCGGCGACCGGCTCTTCGCGATCGAGGACTCGCTGGAGCAGGCGGCCGTCGACGAAGCGCAGGCGCGCGTGCGCGCCGCCGAGGCGCGCATCGAGAACCTCAGCGCGTCGCGTCGCGTCGCCGAGATCGACGCGCTGAAGCAGCAGGTCGCCGCCGCGCGCGCGTCGCTCGCGTTGTCCGAGGAGACGCTGCGCCAGCAGCAGCGCCTGCGCGCGCAGGGCTTCGTCTCGGAGGCGAGCCTCGATGCGGCGCGCTCGACGCGCGACCGCGACGCCGCGCAACTGGCGCAGGCGCAGGCGCAGGTGCGCAGCGCCGAGGAGAGCATCGGGCGCGAACCCGAGATCGCCGCGGCGCGCGCCGAGCTCGAGGCGGCGCGTGCCGCCCGCGAGCAGGCCGCCACGCGCGTCGAGCAGAAGGCGCCGACGGCGCCGGCCGATGCGCACGTCGCCGACACCTATTTCCGCGTCGGCGAATCGGTGCCGGCGGGGGCGCCGGTCGTGAGCCTGCTCCCGGTGCAGAACGTGAAGCTGCGCTTCTTCGTTCCGCAGGATCGGCTCGGCGCGCTGCGCATCGGCGATCCGGTGCGCGCGCGCTGCGACGGCTGCGAGGCGCCGGTCGATGCGCGCATCGTCTTCATCGCGCCGCGCGCCGAGTTCACGCCGCCGGTGATCTACGGCGAGCAGGCGCGGCAGAAGCTCGTCTTCCTCGTCGAGGCGCGGCCGTCTCCGATCGCCGCCGCCCGGCTGCATCCCGGGATGCCGGTCGACATCGAGCTGCTCGAGCCGCAGCCGGGGGTCGCACGCCGATGACGGCCGATCGATCGCCTTCGGAGGATCGCCGGGCCGACGGCGCCGACGCGCGGGAGGGTCGCGGGGCGAGCGACGCCTTCGCGATCGACGTCGAGGGCCTGAACAAGCGCTTCGGCGATCGGCCGGCCGTCGTCGACCTGTCGCTGCGCGTGCGCTACGGCGAGATCTTCGGTTTCCTGGGCCCGAACGGCAGCGGCAAGACGACGTCGATCCGGATGATGTGCGGACTGCTGCGGCCCGATAGCGGCCGCGGCACGTGCCTGGGCTACGACCTGCTGCGCGAGACGGCGCGGATCAAGCGCAACGTCGGCTACATGACGCAGCGCTTCTCGCTGTGGGAAGACCTGACGGTCGGCGAGAACCTCGATTTCGTCGCCCGGATGTACGAGGTGCCGGACCGGAGCGCCGTGGTGCGGCGCGCGCTCGATTCGCTCGGACTCGCCGGCCGCCGCGACCAGCTCGCCGGCACGCTGTCGGGCGGCTGGAAGCAGCGGCTCGCGCTCGCGTCGTGCCTGTTGCACGAGCCCCGGCTGCTGCTGCTCGACGAGCCGACCGCGGGAGTCGACCCGAAGGCGAGACGCGAGTTCTGGGACGAGATCCATCGGCTCGCCGCCGACGGGATCCCCGTGCTCGTCTCGACGCACTACATGGACGAGGCCGAGCGCTGCCATCGCCTCGCCTACATCTCGGAAGGACGACTGCTCGCGCACGGCACGGCCGACGAGGTGATCGAGTCGCAGCATCTCGTCGCGTGGTCGGTGTCGGGCCGGGCCGCATCCGACGAAGCCGAACGACTGCGATCGCTGCCGGGCGTCGTGCGCGTCACCTCCTTCGGCGACACGCTGCACGTCACGGGTCACGACGCCGAGCTGCTCGAGCGCAGCATGCGCACGCTCGCGCAGCGCGAGCCGCTGCGCGTCGAACGCATCGCGCCGACGCTCGAGGACGCGTTCATCCGGCTGATGGACGCGGCGCCCGTCGGGACGGCAGCGGCGGCGCCGGCGAGGACGCCGATCGCGGCCCCCGCCCGCCCGCGCGAGGGGAAGGCGCGATGACGCGCTTCTCGCCGCGCCGCTGGTGGGGCATCGTGCGCAAGGAGTTCATCCAGCTGCAACGCGACCGCCTCACCTTCGGGATGATCGTCGGCATCCCGGTGATGCAGCTGCTGCTGTTCGGCTTCGCGATCAACACCGATCCGCGCAACCTGCCCACCGCGGTGCTGTCGCTCGACCAGAGCGTCTGGTCGCGCAGCATCGTCGCCGGATTGCAGAACACCGGCTATTTCCGCATCGTCGTCGTCGCGCGCTCGGCCGACGACGTCGACGCGATGCTCGCACGCGGCGACGTGCAGTTCGCGGTGACGATTCCCGAGGACTTCTCCCGCCGCCTGGTTCGCGGCGAGCGCCCGGCGCTGCTCGTCGAGGCCGACGCGACCGATCCGGCCGCCACCAGCGGCGCGCTCGCCGCGCTCGACACGATGGTCGAGACGGTCGTCGCGCGCGACGCGGCCGGCGTGTTGCTGCCGCGCGCGCCGCCCGACGGTCTCGTCGAGCTGCGGCTGCACCGCCGCTACAACGCCGAAGGCATCACG